>DASXGB010000159.1:0-9254 GCA_036489325.1 Caulobacteraceae bacterium | reverse complement strand
CTCGCCGCGCCGCGCCTTGGCGTAGAGGCCTTTGACGTCCCGTTGTTCGGCCAGGGCCAGCGGCGCATCGACGAACACCTCGATGAACTCGCCACCCTCGAGCATTTCGCGGGCCATCTGCCGCTCTGAGCGGAACGGGCTGATGAACGAGACCAGGACGATGAGGCCGGCGTCGACCATCAGCTTGGCCACCTCGGCCACGCGGCGGATGTTCTCCACCCGCTCGGCGTCGGTGAAGCCGAGGTCGCGGTTGAGGCCGTGGCGGACATTGTCCCCATCAAGCAGATACGTGTGCCGCCCTTGGGCGTGCAGCTTCTTCTCCACCAGGTTGGCGATGGTCGATTTGCCGGCGCCTGAGAGGCCCGTGAACCAGACGACCCGCTGGGCCTGCCCCTTCGCAGAGGCGCGGGCGGACTTGGAGACATCGACTGCCTGCCAGTGGATGTTCTGCGAGCGGCGCAGGGCGAACCGGATCATGCCGGCGCCGACGGTGGCGTTGGTCATCCGGTCGATCAGGATGAAGCCACCCATATCGGGGTTGTCCGCATAGGCATCGAAAGCGACCGGCCGGTCGAGGCTGATGTTGCAGACGCCGATCTCGTTGAGATCGAGGGTGCGTGCGGCGAGGTGCTCGAGGGTGTTGACGTTGATCTTGTACTTGGGCTCGGTGATCTGGGCCGCGACCAGGGACGTGGCGATCTTCAACAGGTAACCCCGGCCGGGAAGCATCGGCTCTGCGGCCATCCACACCAGGGTGACCTCGAACTGGTCGGCGACGCCGGCCGGATCGCGGGCGGCCGAGATCACGTCGCCGCGCGAACAGTCGACCTCGTCGGCGAAAGTCAGGGTGACGGACTGACCGGCTGCGGCCACGTCGAGGTCGCCATCCTGGGTGACGACGCGCGCGATCCTGGTCTCGCGGCCAGAGGGCAGTACCCGGACGCCATCGCCCAGCCGCACGACGCCCGAGGCGATCTGGCCGCTGAAGCCGCGGAAGGACGGGTCGGGCCGATTGACCCATTGGACCGGCATCCTCAACGGTCCTCGGGCGAGGCGAGCGGCGTCGATCGGCGCGGTCTCGAGGGCTTCGATCAGCGTCGGCCCGGCGTGCCAGGTCATGCGACCGCCGCCGGCTGCAACATTGTCGCCGCGCAGGGCCGATAGCGGAATGGCGGTGATGTCGGTCAGGCCGATCTGAGCGGCGAAGTCCTGGTAGTCGGCGACGATCTGGTGGAACACCGCTTCGTCGAAGTCGACCAGGTCCATCTTGTTCACCGCCAGCACCACTTGGCGGATACCGATCAGGCGAACGAGGAAGCTGTGCCGTCGCGTCTGGGTGAGCACGCCCTTGCGCGCGTCGATGAGGATCACGGCGAGGTCGGCGGTCGAGGCGCCAGTAACCATGTTGCGCGTGTACTGCTCGTGGCCAGGCGTGTCGGCGACGATGAACTTGCGCTTGTCGGTGGCGAAGAATCGGTAGGCGACGTCGATGGTGATGCCCTGTTCGCGCTCGGCCGACAGACCGTCGACCAGCAGGGCGAAGTCGATGTCGCCGCCCTGGGTCCCCACGCGCTTGGAGTCGGCCTCGAGCGCGGCGAGCTGATCGTCGAAGATCATCTTCGAGTCGTAGAGCAGGCGGCCGATCAGGGTGGACTTGCCGTCATCCACCGAGCCGCAGGTGATGAACCGCAACAGGCTCTTGTTGGCCTGGGCTTCGAGATAGGCCTCGACGTCGGCGACGGCGGTGTCCATCAGAAGTAGCCCTCGCGTTTCTTCTTCTCCATCGAGGCCGACTGGTCGTGGTCGATGACCCGACCCTGGCGTTCCGATGTGGTGGCGATCAGCATCTCGCGGATGATCCCCGGCAGCGTGTCGGCGTCGCTCTCAACCGCGCCGGTCAGCGGATAGCAGCCGAGGGTGCGGAAGCGGACCTTGCGCATCTGCGGCGTCTCGCCGGGCTTCAGCCGCATGCGCTCGTCGTCGACCATGATCAGGGCGCCGTCGCGCTCGACCACGGGCCGCTCGGCGGCGAGGTAGAGTGGCACGATCGGGATGTTCTCAGCGTGGATGTATTGCCAGATGTCGAGCTCGGTCCAGTTGGACAGAGGAAAGACGCGCAGGCTTTCGCCGCGGGCGTGACGGGTGTTGTAGAGCTTCCACAGTTCCGGCCGCTGGTTCTTGGGATCCCAGCCGTGTGAGGCTGAGCGGATCGAGACGACCCGCTCCTTGGCCCGGCTCTTCTCCTCGTCACGCCGCGCGCCCCCGAAGGCGGCGTCGAAGCCGTACTTGTCGAGCGCCTGCTTGAGCCCTTCGGTCTTCCACAGGTCGGTGTGCATGGAGCCGTGGTCGAACGGATTGATGCCGCGGGCCAGGGCGTCCGGATTCTGATGGACGATGAGCTCGAAGCCGTGCTCGGCGGCCATGCGCGCACGCATCTCGTACATGGCCTTGAACTTCCAGGTCGTATCGACATGGAGCAGCGGGAAGGGCGGCTTGGCCGGATAGAAGGCCTTGACCGCCAGGTGCAGCATCACGCCGCTGTCCTTGCCGATCGAATAGAGCATGACCGGCCGTTCGCACTCGGCCGCCACCTCGCGCAGGATATGGATGCTCTCGGCTTCCAGGCGCTGGAGATGGCTGAGCATCGCTGAGGGGTCCCCGCCGGCGAATTGCCGGGTCTCCGGCATGAAATCGAGTGATGCGAAGGTCAAGGCGCCTCCCCCACTGTCGGATAGAGTTTGGGGCGCGGAATTCGCGCCCGGCGGAGGCCCTGGCGCGGTGACTTAAGGAGGGCGGCGTCGCGGCGCAAGACGCTGGCTTGACCTTGGCCACGTCAGACCGCACGAGGTCACGTGAAAGCGAGAGGAAAGCGCCAATGATGAAGGACCTGTTCAGCCTCGAGGGGCGCGCTGCGCTCGTGACCGGCGGCTCACGCGGGATCGGGCGGATGATCGCCGAGGGATTCCTCGAGCAAGGCGCCCGAATCTACATCACCGCCCGCAAGGCCGCGCAGTGCGATGCGGCCGCCGAGGAAATGTCGACGCTCGGCTCATGCGTTTCCCTGCCGTGCGACCTCTCAACGGTGGAGGGCTGCCGGTCCCTGGCCGAGCGCCTGACGACGCTTGAGCCCAAGCTCGACATCCTAGTGAACAACGCCGGGGCAGCCTGGGGCGCGGACTTCGAAGAGTTTCCGGAAAGCGGCTGGGACAAGGTTCTCAACATCAACCTGAAGTCGCCGTTCTTTCTGACCCAGGCGCTGCACGGGGCGCTCAAGGCGGCGGCAAGCGCCGAACGGCCGGCGAAGGTCGTCAACATCGCCTCAATCGACGGCATCCGCCTCAATCCCCAGGAGACCTATTCCTATCACGCCTCCAAGTCGGGCCTGATCTACCTGACGCGCCGGATGGCCGCGCGGCTCATCCAGGATCACATCGTCATGAGCTGCATCGCGCCCGGCGCCTTCGCCTCGGACATGAACCGTGACGCCCGCGACCGGGGCGACGCGGTGGCCCGGGGGATCCCCATGCGGCGGATCGGGGAGCCGCGCGATATGGCCGCGGCGGCGGTCTACCTGGCCTCACGGGCCGGTGACTATGTGGTCGGCGCGACCCTGCCCGTGGACGGCGGCGTAGCCTTGGCCGACTTGCCGTTCGCGGTCTGACCATAGGCGCGAAGCAGGGCGTCGACCGCATCGGCGGCGTGGGCTCTCAGGCTCTTGGGCCTTCGATCGACATTGGCGCCGATGAGGGCCCGGTTGATCAGGTCCGCTTCCAGCATGCCGCGTAAGTGCATGGCCACCGTCCAGGGGTCTGCGCGCCTCAATGTGCCGGCGTCCATCTCGCCCTCGAGGAAATCCGCTGTCCGTCCCCAAAGCGGCTTCGAACCGCGTTCGAAGAGTTCCTGACCCAATCCTGATTTGGGGCCCTCGGCGATCGAGTTGCGGCGCACCGATAGGGAGTCGTCCGAGAGGCTCAGTTCCAGCAGACCGACGCCGAAGCCCTCGAGGGTCCGGCGCAGATCGTCCGAAGGCTTTAGATTGTCGAACACGGCTTCGGCGTTCGCCAGGACCGCGTCCAGCATGAGGGTGACGAACAGATCCTCCTTGGACTTGAAGTAACGGTAGAGCGTCGCTTTGGAGCCGCCAGCGCGCTCGCAGACCGCACTCATGCTGGCGCCCGCGAAGCCGTGCTCGTGGAACACCTCGGCGGCGGCGGCCAGGATCTTGCGGCGCTGGGCGTCCGTCTTGACGCGCATCTTGACTCCCAAAACGAAACCACATGGTACTTGTTTCGCTTGACACTCTCCAGGGGATTTTACTAACCAAGCTGAGCGTCGCCGGACGGTCGCCAGCCTTCCCGGGGCGCACGCGCGTCAGCCAGCCGCGCCGCCCGCCAGAAGGACAGACCGCGCGTGAATCCGATCGACGAACAGGCAGTCGGCGCCGAAACGCGAGCCCCGGCGCTGGCTCGCTGGCGGTGGCCGCTGATGATCGGCGGCCCGGTTATCGTGCTGGCTGTCGTCGCCTGGTTCATCCTTACCGGCGGCCGTTCCCAGAGTACGGACGACGCCTATGTCGACGTCGCCAAGGCGCCGATCAGCGCCGCCATCTCGGGCCGCGTCATCGAAGTTGACGTTAAGGAAAACCAGCACGTCAAGGCCGGCCAGGTGCTGTTCAAGCTCGATCCGTCCGATCAGCAGGCCGCCGAGGCGAGATCCGCCGCCGCCGTGGCCGCCGCCGGATTGCAGGTGGACTCCTTGCGGACCGCCTTGAGCGACCAAAAGCTGCAGCTTGACCAGGCTCAGACGACCGCGGCCTTCGACGCGCGCGAAGCCGCCCGGCAGAAGACTCTGCTGGCCGCCGGCGTTGTCTCCGCCCAGCAGGCGGCCGATGCACAGCACACCGCCGATGTGGCGGCTTCGCAGGTGTCGATCGCCCGCGAGCAGGTGGCGACGGCCCAGGCCAATCTCGGCGCGGGTCTTAACAACACCAGCGGCTATCCGGGCGTGATGCAGGCCAAGGCCGCCCAGCAGGCGACCCAGGTCGATCTCGCCCACACCGTGGTCTATGCGCCGGAGGACGGCATTGTCACCCGCGTCGACCAGCTGCAGGTCGGCGCTTATGTGAATGCCGCGCAGACGCTGTTCTTCCTGCTTTCAGGCGAGCCCTGGGTGGACGCCAACTTCAAGGAGGATCAGCTGCGGTGCATGCGCGTCGGCCAGCCCGCCGCCGTCACGGTCGACGCCCTCGGCAAGACACTCAATGGGCGGGTGGCCAGCTTCAGCCCGGGCTCCGGCTCGACCTTCTCAGCCCTGCCCGCGCAGAACGCCACGGGAAATTGGGTCAAGGTCGCCCAGCGCCTGCCGGTGCGCATCAACTTCGACAAGGCGCCGCCGGAGGTGGCCGGCCGAGCCGGTCTCTCGGCGAAAGTCACCGTCGACGTCCGGTCGGAGAAAGAGAAATCGCGCTGCTGAGTTCGTCATGACGGCCGCGTCCGACATCGCCAACCGGGGGCCGATCACCGTATCGCTGATGCTAGCGACGGTGATGAACTCGCTCGACACGACCATCGCCAACGTCGCCTTGCCGCACATCCAGGGGAGCGTTGGCGCTTCGCCCGATCAGATCGCCTGGGTGCTGACGTCCTATCTGATCGCGGCGGCGATCATGACCCCGCTGTCGGGGTGGCTGTCGATGCGCCTCGGCCGGAAGTTCATGTTCGCCATTTCGATCGCCGGATTCACCCTGGCGTCCATGTTGTGCGGCATCGCCACGAGTCTCGGCGAAATCGTCGCATTCCGGCTGTTGCAAGGAATCTGCGGCGCCTCCCTGGTGCCGCTCTCGCAGGCCGTGATCCTCGACCTCTACCCACCTTCGAAGCTTGGCCAGGTGATGGCGGTGTGGGGAGCGGGCGCCTTGCTCGGCCCGATCTTCGGGCCGGCCCTTGGCGGCTGGCTCACAGACTCCCTGTCGTGGCGGTGGGTCTTCTACATCAACCTGCCGGTGGGCATCCTGGCTCTTGCCGGTGTCCTGATCTTTATGTCGAAAGGCGATGGCGGGCGGGCCAAGCCGTTCGACTTCGTGGGTTTCGGCTCGATCGCCGTGTTCGTCGCCGCCTTCCAGCTCATCATAGACCGCGGTCCCAGCCAGGACTGGCTCACCTCGCCGGAAATCTGGGCCTACGTCATCATCGCCGGCATCGCCCTGCATGTTTTCCTTGTCCAGACGCTGACCGCGCGCCAGCCCTTCTTCGATCGCGCCCTGGCTGCCGACGCCAACTTTGTCTCGTGCACGATCTTCGGCTTCTTCATCGGCATCCTGCTGTTCTCCGTGATGGCCCTGCTGCCGGTGATGCTTCAGCAGTTCATGGGCTACAGCGCCCTGGAAGCCGGCATGACGACCATGCCGAGAGGCATAGGCTCCTTCGCCGCCATGTTCGTCGTCGGGCGCCTCGTGGGGCGGGTGGACACACGCCTCATATTGTTGGCTGGGCTGGCGATCAGCATTATCGCCTTGTGGCAGATGACCCACTTCGACCTCGACATGACTGCCGAGCCAGTGATCCTTTCCGGGATCATCCAGGGGGTCGGCGTCGGGCTGATCTTCGTGCCCCTGTCGGCCCTGGCCTTCACCACGCTGCCAGTGGGCCTGCGCGCCGAGGCCACGGCGGTCTACACCCTGATGCGCAACCTCGGCTCCAGTATCGGAATCTCGATCATGGAGGCGTTATGGACCCACAACACATCTGTCGCTCACGCGGGCATGGCCGCCCATATCGCGCCGGGCGATACGGTGGAGAGAGCCTTGCTCGGCCCCGGTTTCGCTTCCAGCGCATCGGGCGGCCTTGAAGGGCTGAATAACGAGATCACGCGCCAGGCGGCCATGGTCGCCTATCTGGATGACTTCAAACTGATGATATTCATAACCTTGGCCTGCATGCCGCTTCTGTTGCTGATGCGGACGCCGAAGATTGCTGCCGGAGGCGCCCATGCATTCGCGGAATAGGGCGGCGGTTGTTTCGCTGGCCGCTGCGCTGGCGGGCTGCGCCGCTGTGGGACCGAACTTCAAATCGCCGGAAACGCCGAAAGTCGGCAGCTACGCCATGGCGGGCGATCAGGCTCCCGCCGTCGCGGAGCTCAGTCCCGAGCGGAGGACCGCGGGGCCTTGGTGGCGGGATTTCCATTCGGTCCGCCTCGATACGGTGATGGACCAGGCGATCGCAGGCAATCGGACGGTGGCCATGGCCATCGCCAACCTCGACAAGTCTCGCGAACAGGTCGCCAGCGCCCGCAGCGGTCTGTCTCCGCGCATCGACGCCAACGCCGGCGCCGAGCGTGAGCGGATCAATCTGCAGGCCTTTGGATTTTCCACTTTCCCCGGCCTCCCGCCGTTCCAGAACCCGACGATCAACCTGTTCACCATCGGGACGACCGCTTCCTACGACTTCGACCTCTTCGGCGGACAGCGCCGCAAGGTCGAGACCGCCGAGGCGGCGGCTGAGGCGGAGGCGCACAGGGCCGATGCGGCCTTTCTGACCGTCACCGGAAACGTCGCCATGGCCGCGGTGCGGATCGCCGCCATCCATGCCCAGATCGACGCGGTCAACGCGATCCTCGTCGAGGATCGGCGCAATCTCGAGATTGTCGAGCGGGCGGCAGCCGCCGGCGGCGAGGCGCGGTCCTCGGCGACCGGCCCTCGCGCCCAGATCGCCGCTGACGAAGCGCTTTTGCCGCCGCTCGCCCAGGAGATGAGCCAGGCCCGGCACAACCTGGCGCTTCTGGTCGGCAAAGCCCCCGCCGCGTGGGAGGCTCCCGACTTCACCGTCGCCGACTTCGTCACCCCGGCCGAGATCCCGGTGACGGTGCCCTCCGTCCTGGTGCGCAACCGGCCCGACATCCTCGCCGCCGAGGCGGACCTGCACGCCGATACCGCGCGCATCGGCGTCGCCACGGCGGCCCTCTATCCCGATCTCAAGCTCTCCGCCGGCTGGGCCCAGTCGTCGATCTCGCCGGACAAGCTGTTCAACTATGCCACCTCGGGCTGGAACATCGGCCCGACCCTTACCCTGCCGATCTTCAATGGAGGTCAGCTTCGGGCCGACAAGCGCGAGGCCGAGGCCCAGGCGCGCGCCTCGCTCGCGCAATATCAGGAAACCGTGCTGACCGCCTTCACCCAGGTAGCGGATGTCCTGAGCGCCCTGGCTCACGACGATGACCGGCTGAAGGCTACGGCAGCCGCCCAAACGGCCGCCGAGGACGCTCTGCGCGATGCGCGCCTGGCCTATAGCCTCGGCGGCGGCCCGCTGGCGGCGGTGATCGACGCGCAACGCCAGCTTGACCGGGCCGGGCTCGACACGGCCCAGGCCCAGAGCCAGAAACTGATGGATGTCATCTCGCTCTACGCCGCCACGGCCACCGATTGGCGCGAGGAGACGGCCAAAGCCGAATGATCTGCGCAAGAAACGCGTCACTTCCGCGCGTTTCAGACGGTTTCGGCCCATGTTACTGGCGTTAACCGGGCATCCACCTTAAGGTCGCGAATCTCGCGTGCCGGAGCGTGCCCAAAGAGGCCGCCCAGACAAGCGAAGAGAGTCGTTCAAGAAGGGGTAGGTTGGAACCGACGGAATCCGAGGCGCCTGAGTACTTCCACAAGGTTGTTGATTGTCAGTGGGCCTGCCCAGCCCACACGCCGGTGCCGGAATACATCCGGCTTATCGCCGAACGGCGCTATACCGACGCCTATATGATCAACTGGAAGTCGAACGTCTTTCCGGGAATTCTCGGGAGGACGTGCGATCGGCCATGCGAGCCAGCCTGCCGCCGGGTTCGGGTCGAGGCAGAGCCGGTCGCCATCTGCCGCCTCAAGCGCGTGGCGGCCGACCACAAGGACGACATTTCCGGGCGGCTGCCAAAGCCCGCGGCCAAGTCCAACGGCTACAAGATCGCCTGCATCGGCGCGGGACCGGCCTCGCTGACGGTGGCCCGCGACCTCGCGCCCATGGGCTACGAGGTGACTATCTTCGACTCAGACGCCAAGTCGGGCGGGATGATCCGCAGCCAGATTCCCAGGTTCCGTCTGCCTGAGAGCGTCATCGACGAGGAAATCGGCTACATCACCGCCCTGGGTCCCAAGCTTTGCCAGGGCGAGCGGATCGACAGTCTCAAAGCCCTGCTCGGCAAGGACTATGACGCCATCTTCGTGGGTTCGGGCGCGCCGCGCGGTCGCGACCTCGACGTGCCCGGCCGGCACGAAGCGG
>DASXGB010000153.1:0-1641 GCA_036489325.1 Caulobacteraceae bacterium | reverse complement strand
CCGCCCTGTCAACATTGGCTTCAACCGCAGGGGCAGCAAAGACAGCCAGCTCAAATAACGCTGGGGGATTGTCAAAGCAAATTAGGCGGTCGCTAACTGCTCTGCCCTAGGAGCCTGTCTGAGTAATGGCTGATTTGTGCTCGACGTTTGGGCCTTGGCGTGATTCGCTTGGGGATGACGAAGACATTTCGGCCCTGGGAAGTGGATCAGGCGTGGCTTTTGCCGCCGTCGCTTCACGAGTTTGTGCCGCCGGGTCATCTGGCGCACTTCGTGCGGGACACGGTGCGGGAGGCGCTGGATCTTTCGGCGGTCCTGAGGGAGTACGACGAGCCGCGCGGCTATCCGCCATACCATCCAGGCATGTTGGTAGCGCTTTTGCTCTATGGCTACAGCCGGGGCGTCTACTCGTCTCGCCAACTGGCGCGGGCGTGCGAGGAGCGCGTGGATTTCATGGCGCTGACCGGGCTGAACCGGCCGGACTTCCGGACGATCAGCGATTTTCGCAAGCGGCATCTGGTGGCGCTGGCGGACCTGTTTGGCCAGGTGCTGCGGCTGTGCCGGGCGGCGGGGCTCGTCCAACTCGGCCATGTCGCGGTCGACGGCTCCAAGTTGAAGGCGAACGCCTCGCGGCACAAGGCGATGAGCTATGGCCGGATGAAGGTGGCGGAGCCGGAGTTGGCGGCCGAGATCGCGGCCTGGTTCGAGCGGGCTGAGCGCGAGGACAGGGCGGAGGACCAGGCGCACGGCGCCGACCGGCGCGGCGACGAGCTACCCGATTGGGCGGCCGACAAGCGGCGGCGGCTGGCGAAGATCCGCGAGGCGAAGGCGCTGCTCGAGGCCGAGGCGGCGGCCACGGACGCGTCCGATGATGACGGCCCCGGCCCGTCCTCCGGCATGCGCTGGGGTGGCCAATCGTTGCGCGTCCAGGATGGCGGACCGCCCGACCGGGCGCAGCGCAACTTCACCGATGGCGACAGCCGCATCCTGCCGAGCCGCGACGGCTTTATCCAAGGCTACAACGGCCAGATTGCGGTCGATGCCGCCCACCAGGTGATCGTGGCGCATCGACTGGTGACGACCGCCGCCGACTACCAGGCTCTCGTGCCGCTCATCGATGCCACCTATGCCGGGCTCGGCGCCAAACCGCGCGAGGTCTCCGGCGATGCCGGCTTCGCCACCGAAGACAATCTCGTCGCCCTGGCCGCACGCCGTATCAAAGCTTACTTGCCACCGGGCCGGGCCCGGCATGGCGAGCGACACGCTGCCGGCCGTCGTAGCCTGAAAACCAAGCCCTTGATGGAAGCGATGGCCGCGACCCTCCGACGGGCCGGGCGGAGGAGCCGATACCGGCTCAGAAAGCAAACCGTCGAGCCCGTGTTCGGCCAGATCAAGCAAGCCAGAGGCTTCCGGCAGTTCCTCTTGCGCGGCCTCGACAAGGTCCGAGGCGAATGGGCGATGATCTGCACCGCCCATAACCTCCTCAAGCTCGCAAATGCCGCTTGACCACCTCCCTTACCATCCCGACGGCCCATCGGAAAATACTTCAAAACCGGTTACTCAGACAGGCTCCTAGGCGTTCTGGAATGACTGAGGCCGCGTCTCAATCGGGCGAGGAGCCTGACCACTTCTACCAGGCCGCTA
>DASXGB010000141.1:0-5475 GCA_036489325.1 Caulobacteraceae bacterium | reverse complement strand
CGCCGTGGCCATGCCGCTCCATCAGCGGCGCGAAAATCTCGACGCCCCAGATCACCGCCATCAGGTTGACGGCAATCGTCCAGTTCCAGCCGGCGTCGGTCCAGGCGCCATAGCCGCCCCCGCCCGTCACACCCGCATTGTTGTGCAGGATGTGGACCTCGCCGTAGCGCTCTAGAGTCGCCTCGGCCGCGGATCGCAGCTCCGACTTGAGCGAAACGTCCGCCACGACAGCGTCCACATCGGCGTTCGTGCGCTTCAGGTCGGCGACGGCCGTTTCAAGAGCCCCTCTCTCGATATCGCACAGCATCACCTTGACGCCGGCCTGGGCGAGGCGCGTGGCGACCCCGAGGCCGATACCCGAAGCCGCGCCGGTGATGAACGCGGTCTTGCCCACCAGATCCTTCACGTCTGTCCTCCGTCCGCCGATGAGGCCGCCCTCCGAAAAGGGTCCGCCGGGTTGGTAGACCGTCGCCGCCGATCCGGCCAGGAAAACGGTGACGGGCTTCGATTTGAACCAAGGCCGCCGACGCTGGTCTTAATGGCCGAGGGAATTGCGCTGACGGCGTCTTGGACACCGCCAAGACTCGTCGTCGCGCCGAAAGGATTCAGGCTCCGTGACGGCGCAGGCCATTGGCGCGGCGACCTATGCTCGAAGCGTCGCGGCCACCGTCGAGGTCGTCACGCGCGCCGGGCTGCCGCGGGTCCGCTGGGCCAACGCCTTCGCGGGCCGGCGCAAGGACCATCGCTACTACGAACTGGTCGAGGACACTCTCGCCCAGGGATTTGAGCATGGCTATTTCGTGATCCGCGAGGCGGAGGGCGAGGTTCGCGCCGTTCAGCCGTTCGTGGTGCTCGACCAGGACCTCGTCCAAGGCGTCGGGGCCGGGCCGCGGCGCCTCATCGATCTGGCCCGACGCCTGTGGCCACGGTTCCTGGTGTTGCGATGCCTGATGGTCGGATGTGTCGCCGGCGAGGGTCACCTCGACGGCCATCCCACAGCGCACCACGCCAATGCCGCCGACCTAGCCGCCGCCATCCTCGAGCGGGCCCGCGAGCTGCGGGCGCCGCTGATCGTGCTCAAGGAGTTCCCCAAAGAATATCGGAAAACTCTGCAGTGTTTTCTGGACCGTGGTTTCAGCCGGATCCCAAGCATGCCGATGACCAGGCTCGACATCGACTACGCCGATTTCGACGACTACATGGCACGGGCGCTGAACAGCGCCACGCGGCGGAAGCTGCGCAAGAAATTTCGCGCGGCGGCCCTGGCCGCTCCGATCGAGATGACGGTCGTCAAGGACATCTCGCCCTTCATCGACGAGGTCTACCCGCTTTATTTGCGAGTCTACGAGCGGTCCAACCTCCGCTTCGAGAGACTGACCAAGGCCTACTTTTGCGACATTGGCCGGCGCATGCCCGACAAGGCGTCGTTCTTCGTCTGGAGACAGAACGGGAAGATCGTCGCCTTCAGCCTGTGCATGTTCGAGGGGCGGTCCTTTTATCCCGAATATGTCGGCTTCGACTATTCGCTCGCCTTCACCCTGCATCTCTACCACTACGTGGTCCGCGACATGATCTCCTGGGCCATCGCCCATGGATTCAAGCAGCTGCGCAGCAGCGGGCTCAACTACGACCCGAAGCTGCACCTGAGACACAGGCTCGATCCGATCGATCTCTATGTCCGGCACAGCTCGCCGGTGATCAACGCCGCGCTCAAGCGGCTCCTGCCGTGGATCGAGCCGACGCGATACGATCCGGTCCTGAGGAAGTTTCCCAACTTCGACGAATTGTGGGCGTCGGACTGACCGCCAGACATAGCTGACCCCGAGCATAGCGCGGGGTCCGAGCATACAACTCCTGATCGCGCCCCGACCCCGACGCGATGATCAGGCGACTGGCCCACCCCCGACGCCGCGCCGGAAAAAGCTGACCACGAGCAGAATAAGGAAAACAAAGAACAGGATCTTCGCAATCATCGCCGCCATGCCGGCCAGCGCAAAAAACCCCAACGCGCCGGCGATCAGCGCCAAGACAATAAAACCTATCACCCAACCCAGCATTGTCACACTCTCCATCTACGTCGTAATTTGCAACTAAGCCCGAAAACAAACGCGCATAGTATTCAGGTTGTTCCTACGGTTGCGCTGTCGGCTGCGTCGCACGCCAAACACTGAAACCGACTCGCTGACGGATCGTCTCTGCTGGCTACGTTCGGGCGGCGCGCTGCTCCAGGAAGGCCAGCACCGCCGCCTCGTGGGCGTCCAGCTCCGATTCGTCGCCCGGCTCCGGGTCGATCCGAAGCGCCAGGCCACCATTGAGATAGGCCTCGACCAGATGGGGATGGACGTAGCACTTGCGGCAGATCGTCGGCGTGTTGCCGAGGCTGGCGGCGACCTCGGCGATCACCGCGGCGGCGCCGCGTTTGCTGGGCGCCGCGCCTTCCGTGGCGCGCGAGGCGAAGGCGCCGGCCGCCAGGACCGTCCCAGCCCAGGTGCGGAAGTCCTTGGCGGTGACCTCCGCACCGCTGATTTCGCGCAGGTAGGCATTGACGTCGGCCGAGGTGACCGCCTGCAGCTCGCCCTCATCGTCGGCGTACTTAAAAAGAAGTTGGCCCGGCAGGTCCTGCAAAGCGCGGACGATGCGCGCCGCCCGGCGGTCGCGCACGCTGATCCGCCAGTCGCGGCCGCTCTTGCCGTTGAAGTGGAAGCGCACTTCCTGGCCCTCAAGGCTCACGTGGCGGTTGCGCAGAGTGGTCAGGCCATAGCTGCTGTTGGCCGCGGCATAGTCGCGGTTGCCGACGCGGATCATGGTCGTCTCCAGAAGGTGGACGACCGTGGCCAACACCTTGTCACGGCCGAGGCCGCGCTTTCCCATGTCGGCCGCCACGCGCCTGCGGATCGTCGGCAAGACGCGGGCAAAGTCCAGGATGTGCTCGAACTTGGCGCGGTCGCGCAACGCGCGGAATTCCGGGTGGTAAAGGTACTGGGTGCGTCCACGGGCGTCCTTGCCGAGAGCCTGGAGGTGACCGCGCGGGTCCGAACAGATCCACACCTCGCGCCATGCCGGCGGGATCGCCAGGCCCCAGATGCGGTCGAGCGTTTCCGGGGCCGTGACCGCGTGGCCCTTGGCGTCCAGAAAGCGGAATCCGCGCCCCGCGCGCCGGCGGCCGATGCCTGGTTCGGCGCTGGTGACATAGCGCAGGCCGGCGGCCTCGGCGGCCTCGTCCGCAGCCCCGGCCGTGTCGCTCAACGGATGGCGCCCCGCTTGGGACCGGCGCCGGGGGTGGACTGACAGTTGCTCATCCGATGTCGGCTCTTGGGCTGCTGGTGCGGGAGTAACCGCCGGCTGAAGCCGGTGTTCCAGCGTCGCCGCGACCAGCGGCCAATTCTTTCCGGAAGCATCGCGCCTACGGAGCCTAGAGGAACAATCCGCGTTCATCCTGCGACTTCGAGGAGCGCCGGGAATGACCGACAGCGAAACATCCGGCGAGAGGGGGGCGCAGGCGGGCGAGGGCGGTCGTCGCAACATCCTTCAGATCCTGGGGCCCGGCCTGATCACCGGCGCGTCGGATGACGATCCCAGCGGCATCGCGACCTATTCCCAGGCGGGCGCGCAGTTCAGCTTCGACTGCGCATGGCTGATGATCTTCAGCTGGCCGCTGATGTGCGCCATCCAGGAAATCAGCGCCCGTATCGGTCGGGTGACGGGGCGCGGCATCGGAGGCAATCTGGCCGCACATTATCCGCGGAGTGTTTTCGGCACGATCATCCTTCTTCTGCTCACCGCCAACACGATCAATCTCGGCGCGGATCTGGGGGCCATGGCAGCCGGATTGAAAC
Source organism: Caulobacteraceae bacterium (assembly GCA_036489325.1). Taxonomy (GTDB): domain Bacteria; phylum Pseudomonadota; class Alphaproteobacteria; order Caulobacterales; family Caulobacteraceae; genus Acaudatibacter. The sequence goes on along the minus strand of DASXGB010000141.1, from coordinate 1,639 downwards.
TGGTCATCGGCGGACCCCAACTGCTCTATGTCGCCGTGTTCGGGACGATCTCGGCGCTGCTCCAGGTGTTCGTCCGCTACGCGCGGTATGTCTTTTTCCTGAAATGGCTGACCTTGGCACTACTGGCCTATGTCGGCGTGGCCATCGTGGTCCACGTGCCGTGGCCGACGGTCGCGCTGCACCTGGTCGTGCCGCGAATAAGGTGGAGTACGGACTATCTGACGATGGTGGTGGCGATCCTCGGAACTACGATCAGCCCCTATCTGTTCTTCTGGCAGGCCGGGGAAGAGGTCGAGGACGTTCAGCAATCGGACGAATCGGAACCTCTGAGAAAGGCGCCCAGCCAGGCGATACCGGAGTTCCAACGCATCCGGATCGACACCTATATCGGCATGGCGCTCTCTAATGGGGTCGCCCTGTTCATCATCATCACCTGCGCCTCGACCCTGGCCATGCACGGCGTCACCAATATCCAGACGTCGGCTCAGGCCGCCCAGGCCCTCAAGCCGATCGCCGGACCGGCGGTCTTCCTGGTTTTCGCCCTTGGCATCGTCGGAACGGGATTTCTCGCCGTCCCGGTCCTGGCCGGCTCGGCGGCCTACGCCATGGGCGAGGCGCTCGGCTGGACCGTCGGTCTGGCGCGCTCGCCCAGACGGGCGCGCGAGTTCTATCTGACGATCGCGGCCGCGACTTTGGTCGGCGTGATCCTCAATTTCACGCCCATCGATCCCATCAAGGCGCTGTTCTGGAGCGCGGTGATCAACGGCGTGGTCGCGGTCCCGGTCATGGCGATGATGATGCTGATGGCCGTCCGGCCCAAGGTCATGGGCCGCTTCATCCTGCCCTGGCCATTGGCGGCCCTGGGCTGGATCAGCACCGCGGCCATGGCCGCCGCCGCGGTCGGCATGTTCGCCACCCTGGGCCATTGAGGCGAAGCTGCGCCGCGGCGGGAGCTTCGCCCGGCCGTCCCGCTGGATCAGCGCGGCGAAGCCGCCCTGGCCCGCGCCTGCTCGCCGGCGATCGCCTCGCGGGTCTCCTCGATGAGACGGGCGGCGATCTGGTCCTTCTGGATTGCGTCCCAGTAGCGGGCAAGCTTGGCATGCTCCCCAAACGAACTTGGCCGGTCGAACAGGGTCGGCGCCCATTCGAAAGCGAGCACCAGCTGCGGCGCGAGGGCGCCGTCGGCGTGGGTCAGCGTCCGCCCCACCGCATAGCCGGCCTCGCCGATGTGGAGCTCCAGATAGCCAAGCACCTTGCGGATCTCGGCGAAGGCGGCGTCGATCTTGTCCGGACGCCAGTCCCGCCGCGCTTGCGCAGAGGCGTTGAACAACGGGACCATGGCCATGACGAGGTAGAAGTCGCACAGACGGGCGATCAGCCGCGCCTGGGCTCGCTCGAACGGATCGGCTGGGCGAAGCGGCGGTTCGGGATAGGCGTCCTCGAGGTATTCGCAGATCACCTCCGACTCCGGCAGGGCCCGGCCGTCGTCCAGCACCAGGGTCGGCACCCGTCCGATCGGGTTGATCGCCAGATAATCGCCCTTGGATTCGGCGGAGGAATGAAACCCCGGGGGCTCGATGATCTCGGCCTCAATCCCCTTGGCATAGAGGACGAGCCGCACGCGCGTCGGGAAGGGCGA
>DASXGB010000137.1:0-4178 GCA_036489325.1 Caulobacteraceae bacterium | reverse complement strand
GCGCTTCTGGGCCTCTACGCCTGGCACGCCTCGCGCATTTCGAACGCCATCCTCGATCTCAAGCTCCTGCGCATCCCCACCTTCCATGCCGCCACCGTCGGCGGGGCCTTCATGCGCATGGGCATGGGGGCGACGCCGTTCATGCTGGCCATGCTCCTGCAGGTGGCCTTCGGCCTCTCGGCCCTGCAGGCCGGCCTGATGACCTTCGCCAGCGCCGCCGCCGCCCTGGTGATGAAGACCTGCGCCCCGCCGATCCTGGCCCATTTCGGTTTCCGCAGGACTCTCGCCGCCAACGGCGTGATCGTCGCCCTGGCCTTCATGGCCTACGCCCTCTTCAGGCCCGGCACGCCGCACTGGGTGCTCTACGCGGTGCTGCTCACCGGCGGCTTCTTCCGCTCCCTGCAGTTCACCTCCCTGAACGGTTTGGCCTTCGCTGACGTCGACCACGCCCAGATGAGCCGGGCCTCGACCATGTCGACCATGGGCCAGCAGCTCTCTCAGAGTATCGGCATCGGCATGGCGGCGACCTTCCTGCACCTTTCGATGGTCGCCCAGCACGCTCGCCAACTGACGGCCGGGATCATCGGCCCGGCTTTCATCGCCGTCGGCTTCGTCTCTCTGATCTCGGTGCTCTACTTCCTGCCTCTACCGGCGGATGCGGGCGCCGAATTGCACGGCGCCGGCCGTGGACGGGGAAGGCGCTAGCGCGTGGTCTCTCGGGCGCCCAGGATAGCGCGCGCGGCGAAGGCTCGGAGCGCGGCCGGCGCCTGGGTGAGCCGAGAGGAAGTGAAAGGAGCCAGGAACGTCTGCACCATAGCCCACCCGCCACTGGCGTCCTTTGGGACGCCAACAAGCTCGCCAGTCTGGGGATCAACTCTCGCCGCTTCAACCTTGGCGAGTTTCTCTTCCTGGGTCGCCAGGGTCTTCTTGTTGAAATCGCCCATTGGGTTCGGCGGCATCGACGGCGCGACTGGACGCACTGGCCGGACGGATGCGTCCGTTGGCCTCTGGGCGGCGATCATCGCCGGCGCGTCGTTCGCCGATGTTCGAGCGGTCTCGACAGTCGACCTTTGGGTCTCGATCATCATGTCGAGCAGGCTTCGGTTGGTCCGGAATTTCTGGGCGACCTCGATCTCCCGGGCGCACAGGTCGTTGGTCAGGAAATCCACTGCCGAGGAGAGATTCGGCTCGATCCGGGCCACCTCCGGCGCGCCTGCGGTGATACAGGCCTCGGCCTTGGCATCGAGGTTCTGCTGGACGTCGTCGGCAGCAAGAGCCGGGCCCGCGATTGCGAGAGCGAGCGCCACCAAGAATTTCATGCTTTTCCCCCAGATGCGGCGCGGGGCCTTCCCGGCCGCCTTATCGCTGATAAGTTCATGAGCGGAGGATCCCCGACCATGAACGCTCCCCTGAAAACGCCTCTGCGCTATAGCCGCGATGATCTGATGGCAAGCCATGCCTATGCGCGGCCGCACGATGAGGCCGGCTACCGCCTGCACGGCGGTTTCCTCGACGATGGAACCTATGTCTCGCCGCGCACCCTCATGCGCACGCCGGCGGTCGCCGCCTGGGGCGAGGCGCTCGAGGCGCGCGGCTGGCCCGTCATCGACGCCAGCGTCGAGTTGATGAAGCGGCCGGGCTTCCCCAATTTCGAGCAGCAGAGGCTGCTGATCGGCGAGGGCCTCGGCCAGACCTTCTGGGACAGCCTGACTGTCACCGGGATCATCGAGGCGCGGGGACGGGGCCTCTGCGACCTGCCGTCACCCGATTTCTCGCGGCCGATCGTCGACGATCTCGCTGACACCGCCACCGGCCACCTCGGCAAGGGCTTGCTCTACGCCCACGGGGCCGACGAGGGCGGCGATCCGGCCAGGCCAGGCGAGGGGGCGCACGACGCCATGTGGTTCGCCGCCCGCGACCTCGCCTTCGGCAAGGACGCTTGGCCGCTCGCCAGCGCCCCCGACAGCATCGCGCGTGAAACGCTGGGGCGGGAGATGCCCGACCTCACAGAAGGCATGGAGCAGTTCGTCAAGTTCCTGATGAACGTGCTGATGATCGAGATCCGGGCGGAATCCTTCTTCGACCTCTGCCAGCGCCTGTTCCGCGACCCTGCTTTGTTCGGCGAGCACCGCGCGGGCGCCAACAAGGCCGCCGAGCTGGTTGAGCGCATCCGCACCGACGAGGCGATCCATGTCGCCTATCTGCGGGTCGTGCTCTCCGAAATGCGCTCGTTCACATGGCGCACGGTGAGTGGAGCGGAAAAGCGCGGCGCCGAGATCCTCGATCCCATGTGGGAGACGATGGTCGTCTGGCACGGCCGCGCCCAGCGCGACCTCGCCGCCGAACGCTCGCGTGATCAGCTTCAGAGCCGGCTTGTCGCCGAAAGGGGCGCGGCCGCCGCCAAGGCCGTGATGGACAGGCTAGACGCTTTGGGCGAGGAAACGGTCGCCGCATGAGGTCGGTCCCTGGTCTGATCGGTCAGGGACACAATTCATTTTTCATCCGCCGTTCGTCTGGGCCATCGAGTTCGGTCAGGGCGAAGGCGTCGGCAAGCACCCGCCAGGCGTCGGGCGCCAGCACCTCGTCGAAGACGGTCTCGATCACGATCGTCCCCGCGCGCCTGGCGTCGAGCGGCGCGGCCAACGCCAGGGTCGCTGAGAGGCCCCGCCATTCGGTGAGGCCGCGGCCGATGGCTTGCGCCAGGCCGGCAAGACCGCGGATCTCCTCGTCGGCAACCGCCTGGCCGGCTTCAAAGTCTTCTCGGCAGCGGGCCGCAAGGTCGGCGGTGCTGTCGTTCAGTCGTCTGAGAAGGTTCTGGTTCATGCCAAAAGTATTGCATAAAGCAAGATAGATGGCAATCGAAAATATCAATATGCAATTCGACCAAGATCAAGCCCGCGACTCGCCCGGGGCAGGCGCGCTGTTCGTGGCCTTCCTCGCCGTGGGCCTTTCCGGCTTCGGTGGTGTGCTGCCCTTCGCCCGGCGCATGCTGGTCGAACGCCGCGCCTGGCTCAGTGAAGCTCAGTTCAACGAGACCCTGGCGCTCTGCCAGACCCTGCCGGGTCCCAACATCGTCAATGTCGCGGTCGTTGTCGGTTCGCGATTCGCCGGTCCGGCCGGCGCCCTGGCCGCAGTGACCGGCCTGATGGCCGCGCCGGTGGTGGTGGTCCTCATCCTGGCGAGCCTCTACGCCCGCTTCGGCGCTGTCGGCCGCGCGCCGGAACTGATCGCCGGTCTCGGCGCCGGGGCCAGCGGGCTGGTGGCGGCCACGGCGGCCAAGATGGCCTGGCCACTCATTCGCAAACGCCCGGCCTCGGCGGCGCCCTTCATCCTGATTGCCTTCGTCGCCGTCGGCCTCCTGAAGCTGCCCCTGGTCTGGGTCCTGCTGGGCCTGGCCCCGTTCAGCGTCGCTCTGGCCTGGAGGCGCGTCGCATGAAGGCCCAGCCCGCCATCCTGACCGACCTCGTTCCGACCTTCGTCGCCCTCTCGCTGATCGCGTTCGGCGGCGCCAACGCGGTCGTGCCAGAAATGCACCGCCAGGCGGTCGAGCTGCGCCACTGGATGAGCGATGCCCAGTTCGCCGACCTCTTCGCCATCGCCCAGGCCGCGCCGGGGCCGAACGTGATGATCTCGACCCTGATCGGCTGGAAGGTGGCGGGGATCGCCGGAGCCTTGGCGGCGACGCTGGCCATGTGCGGCCCCTCCTGCCTGCTGACCTATTTCGCGGCCGGCATTTGGGAGCGAAACCGTGAGACGCGCTGGCGGGCCGCGGCCGGCGCGGGCCTGGCCCCGCTCACCGTCGGCCTGGTGGCGGCCAGCGCGTGGCTGCTGTCCCACGCCGCTGACCGTGACTGGCGCCTGGCAGCCGTCACCGTCGCGACCGCCGTCGCGGCTTTCTTCACCAGGCTCAATCCCTTGTGGTTCCTGGCTGCCGCGGCCGCTCTCGGCCTGTCAGGCGCTCTGGGTTAGGGCTGGATCAATCCCACCCGCGCGGGCGGGGCAGGGTTGCTTAGCCCTCGCGGGCCCGCACGCGGAAAGTCTTGAGCACCTCGCGCGCCTGATCCCGACGTTCCTCCGGGATCTCGGTCCAGATCTCCAGGATGTCTGTGTCGATGTCGTTGGGATCGGTGTCGAACAAGAACCCGGGGCGGATGCCGAGCACCGGCCCGATCTTGTTG
>DASXGB010000080.1:0-3916 GCA_036489325.1 Caulobacteraceae bacterium | reverse complement strand
CTGGTCGGCTTCGTCCAAGGCCCAGGCGATCGACTCAGGCGAGGTCGCCGGATTGAGGACCACTCCCGGCTTCACGCCCAGCTCGCGGATGCGACGGAGGGTCCGGTTGAGATGCGGCCCCGCCTCGGGGTGGACCAGCATGTGATTGGCGCCCGCCTCGGCAAAGGCCTCGAGGAAGGGGTCGGCCGGCGCGATCATCAGGTGGACGTCCAGCGGGATCCTCACGTGTGGCCGGATCGCCTTGACGACCATTGGGCCAATGGTGAGGTTGGGCACGAAATGACCGTCCATGACATCGACGTGCAGCCAGTCGGCGCCGGCGGCCTCGATCGCACGCGCCTCCTCGCCCAGGCGGGCGAAATCCGCCGAGAGGATCGAAGGGGCGATGATCGGCCTGGTCATCGGAGAGGCGTTTAAGGCCTAGCCTTCGGCGAGGCCAGGGGGAGGGGAACATGCGCATCGGTCAGGCGGCTCTCGCGCCCTGGCCTGGATCCTGGCGAACCGTGACTTCATCACCGCCGAAAAAGCGCAGGCCCTGTCCTCGGCGCGCTAACCGCGGCGGCGGAGCCGGGCGATGAAGAATCCGTCCAAACCGCCCGCGATTTGGTGGGGCAGGATGCGGAGCCAGCCCTCCGGGGTCGACGAGCCTGAGGGCGCGCCGCCTTCCCCGGGCGCGATCGGCTCGGTGGAAAAGTCCGGGTTCGCGGCGAGGAAATCTGACGTCCGGTCTTCGCCTTCCTCGCGCTCCAGCGAACAGACGGCATAGACAAGGCGGCCGCCAGGTTTCAGCCGGTGGGCGGCGGAGGTAAGCAGGCGCACCTGGGCGGCGGCAAGCGGGGCTATGTCTGCCGGCCGGACGTTCCACAAAACGTCCGGATGCCGCCGGAATGTACCAGTGGCCGAGCAGGGTGCATCCAGGAGAACGCCATCGAACTCGCGAGCATCTGACCAGCCGGCTGCGTCGACGGCGACAGTCTCCGCCGAAAGGTTGAGGCGCGCAAGATTCTCCCTCAGCCGCTGCAGGCGCGTCGGAGAACGGTCCAGCGCGGTGACGGCCGCGCCGTCCGACGCTAACTGAAAGGTTTTGCCGCCTGGGGCCGCGCAGAGATCAAGTACGATCTGGCCGGACGAGGCCCCCAGCAGGCGCGCCGGGATGGCGGCGGAGGCGTCCTGGACCCACCAGGCGCCCGCGTCATAGCCTGGCCAGACGGCCAATTCACCGCGCCGGGGGGTGCGGAGCGATCCGCCCGGCAAGATCTCCGCTTCCAGGTCGGCAACAAGGGCAGAATCCGGCCGGGCCTTCGTCGTCAAGTCGGTCGCCGGCTCGGCGGCGATCATGCCGGCGATGGCCTGGGCATCCGCCTCGCCCCAGGCGGCTCGCCAGCGGGCGTAGAGCCATGGCGGCGCCAGAACCTCGGGGTCGTCGGGCGGCGGTCCGTCACGAAGCTGTCCTCTCAGCACGGCGTTTACTAGCCCGCGGAAGGCCTTGGGCGCCTGGGCGACGGTGGTGTCGACGGCAGCGAAGTCTGGCGTATTCAGCCAGAATGCCTGGGCGAGGCCGAGGCGCAGGAGATTGCGCACCGTCTCGGGCGGCTCGCGCTTCAGGCGAGCGGCCAGCATCCGGTCAATCGGGCCGAGACGCCTGAGAGTCGCCATTACCAGCGCGCGGGCAAAGGCTCGATCCTGCGCCGAGAGGCGGCCAAGGGCCGCAAGACCCACCTCGAAGCCGCCGCGACGGGTCAGGGCCTCGCTCAGAAGTCTGAGCGCGGCGGCGCGGGCAGGGTCGGTCCTCATAGGACGCCCACCGGTCCTTGGTGTTGGACCCGGAGTCAATGCGGCTTACCTTCCACATCATGAGCGATCACTCGCCGCCCGGCGCCGCGCCCGACAAGCCTCTGACGCCAGCGGCGCGACGTGCGCTTGAGGAAGCGGCCTCCCGGAAGGCGGCGCAGCCGGCGCCGGACAAAACGCCGAAAGAGATCGGCGGCGCCGCCGGCCCGGATCCCAGCCGTTTCGGCGACTGGGAGCACAAGGGGCGAGCGATCGACTTCTGAGTGGGCCCAATCTGGGCTATGCGGCGGCCATGGATGCGGCCACGTTCGCCATCAACTTCTTCATCGCCCTGTTCGCCCTGATCGATCCGCTGGGCAATGTGCCCCTCTACGCCGCCGCGACCGTCGGCGCGACACCCGCCCAGAGCCGTTTGACCGCTTTCTACATGGCGGTCTTCAGCTTCTTCTTCCTGGGCTTCTTCTTTCTTACCGGTCTCGGCCTCCTGCGCTTCTTCGGCATTTCGCTGCCGGCATTTCGAATCGCCGGTGGGATCGTGCTGCTCCTCATGGGCCTCGACATGGTGCGCGGCGACGTCATCAAGGAATTCGGCTCCCCGTCCGACAGCACTCAGCCGCTCTCCGTCAGGGCCTACGCCGCGCGCCGCTTCGAGACGCTGATCGTGCCGTTCGGCATGCCATTGCTGGTGGGCCCCGGCGCGATCTCGTCGGCTGTGATCTACGCGGAAGAGGCCAAGGTGCTGGGCTTTACCGGCGTCCTCATCGGCCTCGGCGTCATTTTCGCCACCGGGCTTAGCATTCTGCTGTCCTTCTGGTTCACCACCCAGATCTCGCGAGCGATGGGTCGCGTGGGCATGGTGATCGTCGTACGGGTTCTGGGCCTGATCCTTGCCGCGATGGCTGTGCAATTCATCCTCACCGGCTGGGCCGCCTCAACGGTGGGGTCCGTCCGCCACGACGTTGCGCAACCCTACCAGGGCGCTCATCACCAGCCGTGATCACCAACGCTCAGGGGCCGAAACGCCGCCGCTGCGACATCATGGCCATGGCCCAATCGTCGGGAAGAACATGGGCGATAGCAGCCATGGCCTTGTTCGGCGCGCCCGGTACGCACACCGGGCGATTGGCTTCTGCCGCCTCGTAGCCATTGGCTGCGACTTCGTCGGCCCCCATCCACAACCAGGCCGGAGTCTGTTTGAGCGCTTCACGGGTGTTGTTGACGTCATGGAATTCCGACCATGTGAAGCCTGGGCACAGCGCGCTGACGTGCACGCCACTGGTCCGGAGCTCCAGATGAAGGCCCTGGGAGAATTTCACGAGGAACGCCTTGGCCGCGGCGTAGAGACCAATACTGGGCGCGCCTGGCGCAAGGCCCGCCAGAGAGGCGACGTTGACGACTCGGCCGAACCGTTGGGCGATCATCGCCGGCAGAACGCGATGAGTCAGATCGCAGACGGCGGTGACCATGACCTGGATAAAAGCGGCTTGATCCTCCCATCGGCTGTCTGCGTAGGCGCCGACCAGGCCGTATCCGGCGTTGTTGACGAGGGCGTCGACGGTCCGTCCCTGTGCGGCAATGTCGGCGACCAGCGCGGCGGGGGCCGCCGGATCGGCGAGGTCGGCTGGGATGATGATGATCTCAACCCCGTGGGCCAGGCGCACTTCGTCCGCCAGAGCGCGGAGACGATCCTCACGTCGCGACGTCACGACAAGGTCGTATCCATGGCCGGCGTAGACATGAGCGAAAGCGGCGCCAATGCCTGCGGATGCGCCAGTGATCAGCGCCAGACGCCCGCCCATCGGCGTCAGACCGTTTCGCACGATGTCATGACGGCGGACCCTAGAGCGCGTCCCGCAAAAGTGGAACCGCTTTTGCGCGCGCCCAAACTTCTGATTCCAGAGCGCGATTCAGCGACAGCGCCCTCCCTTGGAACGGCGAGGTCGCTCTGGCGAGCCAACGGGCCGCGTGCCAGTCGCCGGGAATGTCGCCGCGTCCGATCCATTCAATTTTGCGCGCCGCACGGCACAGGTCGGCGGACGAGGACGCGCGCTAGGCGAATGCAGTCTTTCCCGCCAACCCCGCCGGCGCTCGATTGGCGATAGGCAACGGCGTCTCCAGTCGGCCC
>DASXGB010000068.1:0-9494 GCA_036489325.1 Caulobacteraceae bacterium | reverse complement strand
GTTCCACGCTCGCTGTGGGGCGAAACCTCGCTCGTCGACGGCGACCGGATCGAAATCGTCCATTTCGTCGGAGGTGGTTGAGGACGTGAACGCACCCGTTAAGCCTCAGGACGCTTGGTCCGTTGCCGGCCGCACCCTGACCTCACGGCTCATCGTCGGCACAGGGCGGATGGACGATTATGAGCTGAACGCCCGGGCGGCCGAAGCGGCGGGGGCCGAGATTGTCACCGTGGCCGTGCGACGGGTGAACCTCACCGATCCCAGTCGGCCGATGCTGACTGACCACTTCAAGCCGGACCGATTCATCTTGATGCCCAACACCGCCGGCTGCTTCACCGGCGAGGAGGCGGTCCGCACCCTGCGACTGGCCCGGGAGGCCGGCGGCGGCTCCCTGGTCAAGCTGGAGGTTCTGTCGGACTCCAAGACCCTCTATCCCGACATGGAAGAGACCCTGCGGGCGCTCAAGCTTCTCGTCGCCGAGAGCTTTGATGTCATGGTCTACTGCACCGACGACATCGTCTATGCGCGCAAGCTGGAGGAGGCGGGGGCCGCGGCCATCATGCCGCTCGGCGCGCCGATCGGCTCGGGCCTAGGCGTGCAGAACCGCGTGAATCTCAGGCTCATCGTCGAGCAGGCCGGGGTGCCGGTGCTGGTCGACGCCGGCGTCGGCACGGCGTCTGACGCGACCGTGGCCATGGAACTGGGTTGCGACGGGGTGCTGATGAACACCGCGATCGCCCTCGCAAAGGACCCGATACGCATGGCCAGGGCCATGAAACATGCGGTGATCGCCGGGCGCGAGGCCTATCTCGCCGGTCGCATGCCGAGGCGTCTCTACGCCGATCCGTCATCGCCGCTGGGCGGGCTGATCTAGGCGTCCGCCATGAGACCCACCATCACCGCTTTCAAGTCCTCGCCCGATCGCGGGCGCGGGCTGGCGCGCGACATGCGTGTTCGCTGGGCGCTCGAAGAAGCGGGCGTCGCCTACGACGTTCGCCTGGTCTCGTTCGCCGAGATGAAGGAACCTCCGCATCGGGCGCTTCATCCCTTCGGGCAGATTCCGACCTACGAGGAAGGCGATCTCACGCTCTTCGAGTCAGGCGCCATCGTCCTCCATATCGCGGAGAACCATGCGGGCCTGCTGCCCCACGGCGCCGATGCCAGGGCGCGTGCGATCTCGTGGATGTTCGCCGCGCTCAGTTCCATGGAGCCGCCGATCCTCGATCTTTCGATCGCGAAGCTGGTCGAAAGCGACCAGCCCTGGAGCGAAGAGCGCCTTCCCCTGGTCAGGAATCGCCTACGCGGCCGGCTGGGTGAGCTTTCCGACCGCCTGGGCGATGATGAATGGCTGGATGGCGCGTTCAGCGCCGGTGACCTGATGATGGCGTCGGTGCTGCTGAGATTGAAACCTTCGGGTCTCCTCGACGACTATCTGAACATCGCCGCCTATGTCGCCCGAGCCGAAGCGCGGCCCGCGTACGTGCGCGCTTTCGAATCCCAGCTGGCGGTTTTCACCGCCTCATTGAGCAGCGGCTAGGTCGGGTACTCGAGCGAGGGATAAAAGTCCGCGCCGCGCCCCTCGGGCGTCATGTCGAGCACCGTCCACAACGGGGCCGGGTCGGGCGCGCCTCGCGGATCCTGGCCAGGGTCGCTGGCAATCATCTCCTGCGACCAGAAGTGGCGGATCACGCCGTCTCTGCGGGTAAACACCGCCGCCCCTCCCTCATCGAGCCCCCCATCCGGGCTCCCGGAATAGTGCCGTGTGAAGGCGTCCGTGAGTACGCTCGCCAGCCGGAGGTTCTTCCATCCCCGCTGGCGTTTGACCGCCACCATCCGTTCCAGCGGCGAGCGCGCGGCCACCACGAGCGACGCCCTTTGGGCGATGTCGTCGGCGTTGCCGTCCCAGGCGTCCAGCAGGTTCGTGCACATCGGGCACGGCTTCTTCCGCTCGGGACCAAACATGTAGTTGTAGATCACCAGCGTCTCTTTATCGCCGAACAGGCCGGCGAGGTCGCTTGGACCGTCCTCGGTCTCGAACCGATAGTCGCCGGTGACCACGCCCCCCGGCGGCAGCGCCCGGCGCATGGCGGCGACCCGCTCGATGTGCCGGCGCAGCTCAATCTCCTCGGCGAGCAGCGCCTGCCGAGCCTCGCGGTACTCGGCGCCCTCATTGGGCATACGAATGGGATTTTCGCTGGCGAGTTGATCGGCGGGGATCAGGGTCTCGGCTTTGGCGCCCATGTGAGTCTCCTTCTTGATGCTCAGACCACCGCTTCGTCGGCCAGATGGCAGGGCTCGCCGTGGTTCCCGCGCTCGATCTGCAGGGTGGCGTGGTGCACCTTGAAACGGGTCTCGAGCACGTCGCAGGCCTCGTGCAGAAGCCTGTCGTCGAGCTCGGCGTCCGGGCGCACGAGATGGGCGGTCAGGGCCGTGCCGGTGGTGCTCATGGCCCAGATATGCAGGTCGTGCACCTCGGTGACTCCCGGCAGGCTCGTCAGGTAGTCGCGCACCGCCGCCTTGTCGACGCCCGCAGGTACGGCGTTCAGCGCCAGGTCCAGCGACTCGCGCAGCAGAGACCAGGCCCCCGCCACGATCACCACGCCGATCACGAGGCTCGCCGCCGGGTCCAGCCACATCCAGCCGGTGAAGGCGATGAGCGCGCCGGTGATCACCACCCCGGCCGCCACCAGGGCGTCGCCGGCCATGTGCAGGAAGGCGGCGCGGATGTTGACATCGCCCTTGCGCCCGGCGGCGAACATCAGGGCGGTGACGCCGTTGATCAGGACGCCAACGGCCGCCACGATCATCACCGTGGCGCCTGCCGCCGGTTGTGGATGGCTGAGCCTGAGGATCGCCGCCCAGGCGATGGCGCCGGTCACCAGCAGCAGCATCACCGCATTGGCCAGGGCCGCCAGGATCGAGGCGCCGCTGAAGCCATAGGTATAGCGGCCGGCGGGCGGACGTCTGGCCATCCGCATGGCGCCCCAGGCCAGGGCCAGGGCCAGCACGTCTCCGAGGTTGTGGCCGGCGTCCGAGATCAGGGCCAGCGAATTGGCCCACACGCCAAACACCGCCTCGGCGATCACATAGGCGCCGTTGAGCGTCACTCCGATGGCGAAGGCGCGCCCGAACGTCGCCGGCGCATGGGCATGGCCGCCGGCATACCCGTGAGCATGGGAATGACCGTCATGGGCGTGAGCGTGAGTCATCACTGGCTGGCTCATGTGCACATCACCCTCAACCTAGCAATCCGCCGCGCCGGGCGCGAGGTCGGAGCCGATCTGCTAGAGATGCATCAAACGCGCATCTAAGAGTCGAACCCCATGAAAACCAGACCTGACTTCCGCCGCGAGGCCGTCGGCGGGCGCCTGCTCGAACCGGAAACCCTGATGCTCGGCTACGGTTTCGACCCAACCCTTTCCGAGGGCGCGGTAAAGACCCCGATCTTCCTCACCTCGACCTTCGCCTACGCCACCTGCGAGGAAGGCAAGCGCCTCTTCGACTATATGTCCGGCCGCCGGCCGACCCCCAAGGGCCAGGGCGCCGGCCTGATCTACACGCGCTTCAACAACCCCAATCTGCAGATCGTCGAAGAGCGGCTGGCCGTGCTCGAGCGGGCCGAAGGCTGCGCGGTATTTTCCAGCGGCATGGCGGCGATCTTCACGGCGCTCCTCGCTACGACCGAACCGGGGCAGGTGGTCCTCACCAGCCGCCCGCTCTATGGCGGCACGGACACCCTGTTCGACACCCTCCTGGCGCGCCTGGGCGTGCGCCGGGTCAGCTTCTTCGACGGCGTTGATCCGGTGGCGGTGCGGAAGGCGGCGGACGAGGCCAGGGCGATCGGGCGCCTGGCGGCGATCTATGTCGAGACCCCGGCCAATCCGACCAACTCGGTGGTGGACCTGAATCTGATGGCCGAGGTCGCGCGGGAGAGCGCCGCCGATGGCCTGAAACCGAGCGTGATCGTCGACAACACCCTGCTCGGGCCGCTCTACCAGGAGCCGCTCGTCCATGGCGCCGATCTCGTCGTCTATTCGCTCACCAAATACGTCGGCGGCCACAGCGATCTGATCGCCGGTTCGGTGGCTGGCAAGGCCGAACCGATGCGCAAGGTGAGAAGCCTGAGGAACCTCATCGGCAACCAGCTCGACGTGCATAGTTGCTGGATGCTGACCCGGTCCCTGGAGACCTTGCGGCTGCGCATGGACAAGGCCTTCGAAAACGCTGCCGAAGTCGCGGCCTGGCTCAAGCATCAGCCCCAGGTCGAGAGCGTCGACTATCTCGGCTTCGTCCCAGCCGGCTCACGCGAAGCCGAGGTGATCGAGCGCCAATGCGGCGCCCATGGAGCCACCTTTTCCTTCACCGTCAGGGGCGGGGAGGCGGCGGCCTTCAGGGTGCTCGACAGCCTCAAGGTCGCCAAGCTGGCGGTGAGCCTCGGCGGTACCGAGTCTCTGGCCTGCCATCCGGCCAGCACGACCCACTCCGGCGTCTCAGCCAACGAGCGGGCCATGCTGGGCATAAGCGAAGGCCTGATCCGCATTTCCATCGGCCTCGAATCCGCCGCTGACCTCATCGCCGACCTCTCGGTCGGGTTGGCGCAGATCTAGGGGACCCCTCCATGATGATCACCCTGTTCGGCGGCGGGATGTCGCGGGCGTTCCGGGTCGTGTGGCTGCTCGAGGAAATGGGCCTGCCGTACAACTACAGGTCGGTCAATCTCCTGGCGGACGAGCTGGACGCAGACTTCCTCGCAGCCAATCCGGCCGGCTTCCTGCCGACGCTTCAGGACGGCGAAACCACCATGGTCGAGTCTTTGGCGATCATGCAGTATCTGATGGCCCGCTATGGGCCGACGCCCCTGGCCCCGGCGACGGACGACCCTGCCTTCCCGGCCTACCAGCAGTTCCTGCACCTGGGCGAAGCCGGCCTCGGCGTGCCCCTCTACATCGTCTCAGGCAGCCGCAACTTCGCACCCGAGGACGAGCGTGAGAACTGGGGCGCCGGCTTCGCCCTGGAAATCTACGAAAGCCGATTGACCCTGGTAACCCGCCAGCTGGCGCGATCGCCCTACCTGGCCGGCGAGACCTTCACCGCTGCAGATATCTCAGTGTCCTATGTCTTTGTCTGGGCCTCGAGGTATGCGGGGATCACGCTGGGTGATGCCGAACAGGCCTACATTGCGCGCACGGCTGGGCGCGACGCATTCAAGCGCGCTTTCGAGAAATCACAGGCCGCGATGGTCCGATCCTGAGGCGAGGCTGCAGGTTGCCGGCCTGTCACGAAGCTGTGGGCGTGTTGCCGCCGTGGAAGCGCCCGAACATGCGAGCGGACATCACAGCCATGATTAGGACGCCCAGGCCTACCCCGATGACCTGATCGGCGGCGCGGAGATTGAAGGTCCCCACCAGGGCGATGAGCATGTAGGCGACGACGATGTTGGAGAATCCCCAGACCGTGTTCACGGTCGAGGATGAGAGCCCTTGTCCCGGCGGCCTGGCGAACGGGCTCTGGAAGGGCCGGCCCATCACGCCGCTGACGAAGTGCGGGACGGCGTTCGCGAAAAAGGCGCCGCCGAAGAAATAGGCCATGTCATGGAGCCAGTTCACGGTCGGGTCTCCCTACCCAGTAAGTCAATGATTTCGCGAGTCGTTCCGGTCTCGCCGATCCTCGGAAAGACCTTTGTCGTGCTGTAGGCGTGGGCTTCGGCGTTCATGTCGGTCATGGCGTCGGTCGCGAACGTCACATTGAAGCCGAGCTCGAAGGCCTGACGCGCTGTGACCTCGACGCCGTTGCTGGTGGAGATGCCCACGATAACCACGTGGGTGACCCCCAGAGTCTTCAGGTGGGCTTCGAGATCCGTGCCCGTGAACGCGCCGGGCGTGAATTTGGTCACGACGTGGTCCCGTGGCTGCCGGTTCAGTTCGGGGATGAGATCGGTCCAGCCTGCCGAAGGGTCCAGACGACGGCGAGATTGCTCTGTCCGGCCTGGGGCCATGCCGGCGACATTGACAAGGACGACCGGCAGGCCGCGTTCGCGAAAGGCCGCCGCCAGCGCCGCGACATGCTTCACCACAACGTCGATTGGATGGGCGGCGGGCAGCGCCACAATGCCCTTCTGAAGATCGATCACGATCAGCGCAGTCTTGGCGTCGAGGGCGGTCACGGTCACGGGGATTTCCTTGAGATGACTGGTGGCGACGCCGTGCGGTTACTCCACGTCGGGAAGGCCGTTGCGCGACAGGAGGACCGCCACCCATCGCGTCGCTTCGAACTCGGCGGCGATGGACATCATCATGACGGTGAGCGGTGTCGAGAGGAGGACCCCCGGCGCGCCCAGGATCGCCGCCCAGAAGCCCAGGGAGATCAGGATGAACAGGGGATCGAGGTTGAGCTCGTCGCCCTGCAGCTTGGGCATGACCACGTTGTCGATGACGAACACCGCTGAGGCCAGCAGCGCGACGATGACCAACGGCCGGGCCAGGTCGTTGAACTGCGCCAGGGCCAGCAACCCCGGGAACACCGATCCGATCACCGCCCCCACGATTGGCACGAAGGCCGAGAGGAACACCAGGAAAGCGGCGAAGATGGCGTCGTGCACGCCCATCAGGGTCATCAGGCCCCAGGCGACCACGGCGACGGAAAGGGCCTTGAGGGTCTGAAGCCAGGCGTAGCGGTCGACGGCATGGCTGACGGCGGAGAAGACCCGCAGCGCCGACTCCTTCTGGTTGTCGGACACATAGAGCCGGGCGAACTTCTGCGAAAAGGTCGCGCGCGAGGCGGCCAGGAAGCCGAAATAGATCAGCACCAGGGCCACGAAGGAGGTGAAGTGGCGCAGGGCCGCGAAGATGGGTCCGGCGAGCTTGCCGGGGTCCTCGCCCTTCAGGAGGTGTTCGATGGTCATCGGCGGGGCGCCGATGGCGGTCATGGTCTGCTGGATGATCGCATCGAACTTGGGCGCCAGGGCCTTGAGCTGCAGGGCGAACGGCGGCGCTTCGACGAAGATCAAGCCGGCGATGAAGGCGAAAGCCGCCAGGATCAACGCGCCGGCGATGCCGCTGCGCAGCCAGGGCGGGGCCAGCGGCAGGCGCCGATGCATGCTGCGGGACACGCCGTCGGCTAGCGCGATCATGAACGCCGCGACCACGAGGGGCGAAAGTATGTCACTGAAGAAGCGGATCAGCGACAGCGCCAGCACCACGGCCATGAACAGGGCCGCGTTCCTTAAGGCGCTCAGGCCCGGCGGCGCCGGCGGCCGACGATCATCCCCAAAGCCGCTCAAGACTGGCTCAGGCCGCCTTCGCCGTCGCGGGGCGGCGAAGGTCTTCCGCAAGGCCCGCGCCCATCAGGTCGACAAAGTTGTCGCTGAAGAAGCCGCTGATCGCGGAGGCCGGCTGGCCCGCGAGGGAATCGTCGAACCGCTTCAGTGGGTTCCGGCCGCCTTCGACGTGTGGATAGTCCGAGGAGAAGAGGCAGACCTCCTCGCCGGCGTTGGCGATGATCCAGCCGGCGTCCTCATGCGGATAGGGCGTCACGCGCACCTGGCGACGGACGATCTCACTGGGCCGCGCGGAGAGGCGATGCAGCCGCTCCTCGTTCTTGAGGAAGGCCTGGTGGCCGCTGTCCATGTACCGCATCCAGCCGGGCAGCCACGAGGCGCCAAGCTCGATGGCCCCGAACTTCAGGCGCGGAAAGCGATCGAGGACGCCGTCGATGATCAGGCACGCCAGGGTCTGCATCACCGAGCCCGGGATGGCCATGAAGCTGACTGAAGTGAAGTTCTCCTCTCCGCCGTGGAAGTCCTTCACCCGCGGAAGGCCGTTCTCGAAATAGTCCGGCTGCAGCTTCAGCTCGCCGCCGACGTGGAAAAGGATCGGCAGGCCTGCATCCTGGGCGATCGCCCACACCGGATCGAAGCCGGTGTGGCTGGGCGAGCGCCCTTTGGGACAGCGCGAGGGGATCAGGAGGGCCTTGGCGCCAAGCTCGACGGCATCCTTGGCCGTGGCCGCCGCGCGCTCGAAATCGATGAGCGGCAGATAGGCGGTGGCGAGGAGGCGGCGGTCGACCGAGCAGAAGTCGGTCATCATCCGGTTGTGCGCCCTGGCGGCGGCATAGCAGAGGTCGACATCGTCGCCCTCGTCGAGGCCGAAGTTACCGAGGCAGAAGGTGGTGAAGACCAGCTGGCTGGCGAAGCCCATGAGGTCGATCGCCCGGGCGCGATCCACTTTCGTGAAGGCCCCGAGAGCCTGGTAGTTCTTGCGCAGCATCAGGTTCTCGGCCTCGCCGGCGCGGAACGAAGGGTCCTTCTGTACGGCGCGCGCCTTGTCGGCCCAGCCGGCCGGCTCGAGCTTCTTGCGGTAGTAGGGCAGGGCATGGAAGGCCTCGAGCCAGGTCTGCTCGAACCAGGGGTCGAGACAGCCATCCAGCTCCATGAGGTGAGAATCTGCGTCGTGGATCAGGCGTCCTTGAGCGTAGGACATAGCGGTTACCTCTGTGGCTCGAGGATTGTGAGCGCCGGGCGCGGGCGAGACAAGTCCGCCGTCCCTATCCTCTCGGGGAGGGGAAACCGCAAAGGGGAACTGCGCAGGAGCCGGCGGCGAATTCCCGTAACGCCGGCGCCCGCCGTCGCCGAGCGGAGACGCCAGCCGGAAATAGAACCCCGCTCAGTTCATCCTGTGCAGGGCGCAGATCTTGTTGCCGTCGGGATCTCTCAGGTAGGCGAGATACATCTTGCCCAGGCCGCCATCGCGCACGCCCGGAGGCTCCTCGATCGACTTGCCGCCGTTGGCGACGCCCGCCGCATGCCAGGCATCGGCCTGTTCCGACGATGCGGCGGCAAAGCCGATCGTGCCGCCGTTGGCATGGCAGGCCGGTTCGCCGTCGATCGGCTGAGTTACACAGAAGACGCCGGTTGGCGTCATGTAGAAGATCCGGTTGCCGCCGTCTTGGGCGGGCGGCACGCCGAGCGTCCCCAGCACCGCGTCATAGAAGGTCTTGGCGCGGGCGAGGTCGTTGGTGCCGATCATGATGTGCGAGAACATGGTTCCTCCGTCGGGGGTTTGGCGCATCGATCTTGGCCGCATTCCGCAGCTCGGCCAAGCCTGACCCACCGTCACTTGACATCGAGGCCGTGGCCACGGCGTCCTCCATGCAAAGCCGCAGGGTCGGCGGTGGGTGGAACGAGATGCCGCGAACAAACCCTCCCGTCGGCCGCATACCGGCCGCGCACGTGGCCGCCGTCTCGATTGGCAACGCACTGGAGTTCTACGACTTCCTGACCTTCAGCCTGTTCGCCGTCTACATCGGCGAGGCCTTTTTCCCCGGCAGGGACCCCGCCGAGAAGCTGCTGAGCTCCTTGGCCGCCTTCTGGGCCGGATTCCTGACGCGGCCGGTGGGGGCCATGGTGCTGGGACCGCTCGGCGATCGCATCGGCCGCAAGCCGGCGATGCTCATCTCCTTTTCGATGATCGGCCTGGCCATGCTGGGCTTGGCCCTGA
>DASXGB010000327.1:0-1867 GCA_036489325.1 Caulobacteraceae bacterium | reverse complement strand
GCTGGGCGCGCCGACCATCGCCATCACCGCCGAGCACAAGCGTCCCGCCAACGCTGACGCGGGCCTGGCTCTGGCCACAGTCTCCGTGCGCTGCACTCCGGCGGCGATGTTCGACATGCGGCTCAATTCGCACAGCCGCCTCAACCTGATCACCGCCCTCCTGGAGGCGATCGAGGCCGGCGCGGACGAGGCCTTGATGCTCGATCCGGCCGGGTGCGTATCGAGCTGCAACGCGACGAACTTCTTCTTCGTCAAGGACGGCGAGATCCGCACCTCGACCGGCGAGTTCTGCTTCAATGGCGTTACCCGGGGCCAGGTGATCGAGCTCGCGCGGACGCACGGTCTGCGGCTGCGCTCGGGCGATTTTCCCCCGGCCGAAGCGCGAACCTCTGCCGAGGCTTTCGTCACCGGCACCATGGCCGGGATCACGCCGGTGCGGGCGATCGACCGGGCCCCCCTGCCCGCCTGCCCGGGGCCAGTGACCCGGCAGGTCCGCGCCCTCTATGAGCGGCTCAAGGACTCCGACGCGATGGGGGTCGCCCCGCGGTGAGCGTCGCCATCGCCATGTGGTCGGGCCCGCGCAACATCTCCACAGCGATGATGCGCGCCTTCGAAAACCGTCCGGATACGGAGGTGATCGACGAGCCGTTCTACGCCGCCTTCCTGGCCCGCACGGGGATCGACCACCCAATGCGCGCCGAAGTCCTGGCGATCTATGAGACCGACCCGGCCCGCGTCGCCGCCGCCTTGACACGGGGCGCGCCGGGCGGTTCGCCGCTCCATTATCAGAAGCACATGACCCACCACATGCTGCCGGGTTTTCCGCGCGACTGGATGGGGGCTTGCCGCCACGCCTTCCTGATCCGAGCGCCCGAGCGAGTGCTCGCCTCCTATGCGGCCAAGCGCGCCGAGGTCAGCCTCGAGGACATCGGCTTCGTGCAGCAGGGCGAGATTTTTGACGCCCTCGCCGATCGGCTGGGCGTCGCGCCGCCAGTGATCGACGCTGACGACGTGCTGGCCGACCCGCGCCGGGCCCTTACCGCGCTGTGCCAAGCTTTGGGCGTCGCATTTGACTCGGCCATGCTCACCTGGCCGGCCGGGCGGCGGGCGAGCGACGGGCTCTGGGCGCCTGTGTGGTACGACGCGGTCGAGCGCTCGACCGGCTTTTCCGCGCCACCCGGGCCGCCGCCTCGCGTTGCGTCGCAACTGGCTGCGATCGCCGATGCCGCGAGGCCGATCTACGACCGTCTCGCCCGCCACCGCCTGGCCGATTCCCTTGCCGCGCCTCCGCGGTGAGGCTAAAGCCCCGGCCTGTCGCACCAGAGGTGGAGCCCGTGAGTCTAGAAGCCGTCGCCGCCATTCTGGTGTTCATCGCCGTCCTGGGCGGCCTCAACTATTTCGAATACCACCGCCTCGACTAGCCGGGCCGGCCGCGGCTGGGCCCTGGTCACCGGCGCCGCCCGGCGGATCGGCGCGGCTCTGGCCCTGGCCGCCGCCGAGGCCGGATATGATGTCCTTGTCCATTTCGGAGCATCCGCCGGCCCCGCGGAGGAGACCGCGGAACGCGTCCGCGCGCTGGGACGGCGGGCTGAGACCGCCCAGGCCGACCTTGCCGACTCCGCGGCCTGCCGCACACTCATCGAGACTGCGCCGGGCCCAATTGGCCTGCTCGTCAATTGCGCCTCGGTGTTCGAGCCGGATCAGGCGGAGGCCTTCGACGCAGACCGGTTCGACCGGGCCATGGCGGTCAATCTGCGCGCGCCGCTGATCCTCGCCCAGGCGATGGCGGCGGCGTTGCCGCAGGACTGCAGCGGTCTCATTATCAACATCACCGATCAGCGGGTCTGGCGCCTGACGCCCAATTTCT
>DASXGB010000194.1:0-4012 GCA_036489325.1 Caulobacteraceae bacterium | reverse complement strand
TCCATCCCGGTGAAGCGATCGTCATAGCGGCCGAGTGTCAGGCGCTGGTCGCGCAGCAGTTCCTTGCGGAAGCGCGACGCCGAAACACGCAGGTTGCTCTGCAGGATGTAGTCCGCCGGAAGGCCGATGTAGCCGCTCAGCTTCTGGGCGATGGCGGTGCGGGTGGCGGGGTCGAGGTTCTGGCCCTCCGCCAGCGCCTCGGCATAGGGGCCATGGGCCCACTGCCGCACCTCGCGCAGGAAGGCCGGTATGTCGGCGGGCGCCG
Organism: Caulobacteraceae bacterium; assembly: GCA_036489325.1. Classification (GTDB taxonomy): domain Bacteria; phylum Pseudomonadota; class Alphaproteobacteria; order Caulobacterales; family Caulobacteraceae; genus Acaudatibacter. Next base: position 3,747 of record DASXGB010000194.1, on the reverse strand, counting down.
GGTTCAGGCGGTTGTGATAGGCCGCGGCCGCCGCGAAACTCGGCACGTAGTTGATCACCTCCTGGTCGAAGCCGGGGTCGCGCCGCCCGTAGTTGAGGATCGAGGAGAGCAGGATCACGCCGTTGAGCTGCACGCCGTCTTCCTGCAGGCGGTAGGAGAGGCCGGCCGAGCGGGTGGTGCCGTAGGATTCGCCGAAGATGAACTTGGGCGAATTCCAGCGGTCGTTGATCGTCAGATAGCGTTCAATGCCGCGGGCGAAGGCGTCGATGTCCTGGTCCGTGCCCCAGAAGGCGGAGAGCTTGGTGTCGCCCACCGGCCGGGAGTAGCCGGCCCCGACCGCGTCCAGGAACACCAGGTCCGATTTGTCGAGCAGGCTGTCGTTGTTGTTCACCAGATCATAGGGCGCGTTGTGCGTCGCCTGGGGCGAATCCGTCGCCACCCGCACCGGGCTCAGCGAGCCCATGTGCAGCCACAGCGTCGAGGAGCCGGGACCGCCGTTGTAGAAGAAGGTCACCGGCCGGGGCGAGCCGCGGCCCTCGCCGGCGGTATAGGCGACATAGAACATGCTGGCGGTCGGCTTGCCCTCGTCGTCGCGCAGGGTGAGCGTGCCGGCCGTGGCCGTGTAGGGGATCGTCCGGCCGCCGACCTCGGCGGTGTGGTGGGTGACGCTTTTCACCTCGACGATGGGCGCCAGCGCAATGTCGGAGTCGGACAAGGCCCGGCAGCCGGCGCGGGCGGCGCGCACGTCGCCGTGTTCAGCGCCGGCCTCGCCGGCCAGCTTATCGCATTCCGAGTCCGGATGAAGGTTCTCCGCCCGCGGGGTCTCGTGACCCGCCACCGCGGGCGGGGTCGACGCCGCACGACGTCCAGGCTCGGCGCGCTGAGCCGCCATTGAGGCGTCGGGGCCGGTCGCCTGGGCGAGGGCAGGGGCGGAGAGAGACCAGCTGGAAAGCGCCAGGACGCTGGCGAGGCAAAGCAGTTTGGCGCGCAAGTTTTCGGTCCCCAGTCCCATGTGATGAATGCGGGAACCCTAGGCGTGCGCAACCGCACTGATCAAGGGCGCGACAGGGCTCAGAACCCCGTATTTCGGACTAACCGCAAAAATCCCGCGCCTCCTTCGTCGCCGGCCGACAAGTCTGAAAGAATTGCGGAATTTTGTGACGGCGTTGACACCAATGCCGGCGATCGGCGTGCCGGCACGCCCGACGCGCAGCACCTGACCCCAACCGGCGTTTCCCAAGCGGGCGCAATCGCGGCAAACTGAGCCTTGGAGAAATCGGGCGACCCGACATGAAGTTCGCCGCTATCCTGGTCATGGCTGTGGCGCTGGCCGTCGATGTCTCGGCGCTCGGCCAGGAAGAACACCACCACGATCATCCGGTCCCGGAACATCTTGGAACGGTGCGGTTTGCCACCTCCTGCGACCCACGGCTCGAGGCCCGGTTCGATCGGGCCGACGCCCTGCTGCATTCCTTCGCTTATGCCGCCGCCCGGGCGGCGTTCGCCGAGGTGCTGGCGGCCGATCCGCATTGCGCGATGGCTCTGTGGGGCCAGGCCATGACCCACTACCATCCGTTGTGGGAGCCGAACGTGGATTCCGAGGCCGAGTTGGCCCAGGGCGCGGCGGAGATTGCCAAAGCGGCGTCCCTGGCGCCCGGCACGCCGCGTGAGCAGGCCTACATCGCCGCGATGGCGCAATATTACCGAGACGGGCCGGTGACGCCGCCTGCGGCCCGCGCCCGGCGCTACTCGGAGGCCATGGCCGGCGTCGCCCGTGACAACCCCGCCGACGATGAGGCGCAGATCTTCTACGCCCTCTCGCTGCTCGGCGTCGCCTCGCCGGCGGACCACACGCACGCCAACCAGAAACACGCCTCCGCCATTCTCGAGCCGTTGTGGAAGAAGCAGCCGAACCATCCCGGCATCGCCCACTACCTGATCCACGCCTACGACAGCGCCGAACTGGCGCCCTACGGCCTGACGCCGGCGCGAGCCTACGCGAAGATTGCGCCCTCGGCGCCCCACGCCCTGCACATGCCCTCTCACATCTACACGCGCCTGGGCCTCTGGAAGGATTCGGTGACCTCGAATGTCGCCGCGCGTGTGGCCGCTCACGCTCAGGGCGATGTCGGCGAAGAGCTGCACGCCATGGACTATTTGACCTACGCCTTGCTTCAGCTTGGCCGCTTCGATGAGGCCCGCAGCGTGGCCGCACAGTCCCAGGCCATGACCTCCTTGAATACCGCCGCTTTCAAGATCGGCTACGCCGCCAACGCCATGCCGGTTCGGGTGGCCGTGGAGGCTCAGGACTGGGCCGCCGCCACGCGGCTTTCGCCCAGGCCGGGCTCCACGCCCAAGACCGCGGTCCTGGTCTGGTGGGCGCGGGCCATGGGCCGGTCACGGGGGCGACTGGCTGGGGACGCCGACCCTGACATCGCCGCCCTGACGGACTGTCGGGATAGACTGCGGGCCGCGGGCGACGCCTACGGCGCGGCCCAGGCCGACGCACTCCTACTGTCGGCGCAGGCGTGGAGCCTCGAGCGCCGCGGCGATGCGGCCGAGGCCGCAGCCCGCCTGAAGGCCGCCGCCGACGAGGAAGACTCTCTCGAAAAGCTGCCGACGACGCCCGGGCCGATCGTCCCGGCACGGGAGCAACTGGGTGAGTTGCTGCTGGCGAACCATCGACCAGCCGAGGCCTTGGCCGCCTTCAAGACGGCGCTGGCCCTGGCGCCCCACCGACGCGGCGCCCTGGAGGGCGCGATCGCCGCCGCCCGCCTCTCCAGGCCTGCCGAGGCGGGCCGCCTCCGCCGCGAACTCGCAACGTTTGACGTCGGCCGCTGAAACGGGGAGCGGGACGCCTAGGCGGCGATCGCCGTGCGCAACTCGGTCAGCCATGCCCAGCGGGGATCTGGCGCGCCCATGACATTGTGCATCGTATTGGCGACGAAGGCCGCCGCGATGCCGCTCTCTGGATGGGCGAATCCCATCCGTCCGCCGGCGCCGTCGTGGCCGAACGAGCCCTGGCCCAGCATGGCCGCTTCCTCGGCGGGCAGCTGGAATCCGAGCCCGTACTGCAACGGCAGGCCGAGCTGCAACTTGCCGAGGTCGCCGGCCGGCGACATCGATCCCGTGCGCAGGGTCCGCGCGTTGTCGACCGTTTCCGGGGCCAGCAATCGGACGCCATCGACCTCGCCGATCATGGCGGCGTACATCCGCGCCAGCGAGGCGGCATTGGTGACGCCATTGCCCGCCGGCAGCTGGGCCGCCCGGGACTCCCGGTTGTTCATCTCCTCTATCAGCTGGTTTGTCTGCTGGAACGAGTGAAGCACTACTCGGGTCAGGCGCGTGGTCACGTCGATCCCCATGCTGGCCAGCAGGGCCTCGATCTGTTCCGCCGAAAGGCCTGGCGTCGGCGAGAAATGGGGTGCGACCCGCGGCTCCTTGTCCGCCGGCAGGCCGATCCAGAATTCCAGGCCCAGCGGCCCGGCGATCTCTTCGCCAAACACCTGAGACACGCTCTTTCCCGACACACGCCGCACGAGGCCGTCCAGCAGCGAGCCGTAGGTGATCGGGTGATAGTGGCAGGACGCGCCCGGCGCCCACACCGGCGCCATGGCTTCCAGCGCCGGTAGGTGTTTGTCGAGATAAAGCATGTCGCGAAAGCTGACGCCGCTCTCCGGCTCGACCCCGGGCAGGCCGACCGAATGGCTCATCAGGTGCCAGATGCGGGCGTCTTCCTTCCCACCC
>DASXGB010000184.1:0-28963 GCA_036489325.1 Caulobacteraceae bacterium | reverse complement strand
CGGGCGAACGATTTTCGCAGTTCGGGCGCTAGATGCCGCGCGTCGCCGTCGCGATAGCTGTAGCTGTCCAGGCCCCGCAGGACCTTCGGATGATGCTCGGCAAACCATGCGTGGGAATAGGGGTTGAAGCCTATCACGCAGGTAGGCCCATGGTGGTCGATGAGCACTTCGCACACGCGTCGCTCGAGGCGGCCGACCTGGCCAAAGGCTGACTTGATCTCGATGTGGACCATGGCTTTGTGCCCTACCAGCGCGAGCGCGTCGGCCAGGGTGGGAATGGTTTCATCGGTACCGGCAAGCCGCATCCGCCCTAGATCATCGGAAGTATGATCGCAGACGCGCCCGTCGACGCCGGCCATCCTTTCGAGCGTGGCGTCATGGAAAACCACGGCTTCGCCATCAGCGGAGAGCTGAACATCCAGTTCAATGGCGTAACCGGCGGCGCAGGCCGCCTGGAAGGCCCCCAGCGAATTCTCCGGACTGGTCTCCTCGGCCCACAAGCCGCGGTGCGCGATCGGCGGCGCAAACAGCAGGTCCCAGGCTTCGCCGAAGGTCTCTTTCATCGGACTTCGATCACCGCATCGGCTTCCACGGCGAAATTGAGCGGGAGCCGGTAGACGCCAACCGCGGATCTGGCGTGGCGGCCGGCCTCACCGAACACATCGACCATGAGGTCGGAGCATCCATTGAGGACCTTGGGGATATCGAAGAAATCAGGTCCAGCCTGAACGAAGCCGCCGAGGCGGACCACACGGACCACGCGTGAAAGCTCGCCGTCGCAAGCTGCCCGGAACTGCGAAATCAGGTTGATGCCGCAGAGCCTGGCGGCGGCCTGACCGGCGGCAAGATCGAGATCTTCGCCCACCACGCCGCGTATTCCCCCCGAAGCGTCAACAGAGACCTGCCCCGAGATGTGCACGAGCGAACCCACGCGAACGTAAGGGACGTAGTTGGCGACCGGCGCAACGGGCTCGGGGAGGACGACATTGAGCGCGGCCAGACGATCGGCGGGAGTGGTCATGGGTCACTGATAGCCCGACCGGGAGAGCCATAAAAGACGAAGGCCCGGACCTTTCGGCCCGGGCCTTCCAGGAACTACGCTACTGACAAGCTTAGCGGGCGGCTTGTACCCGCTCGACGAAGGCGCTGACCCGCTCGTTGATCGGCGAGGCCGATTCCTTGACGGAGGCGGCGACGGTTTCGGCCATCTTGTTCATTTCCGCGACATAGGTCTCGAACGCGGTCTTGGCGAAGCCGGTCTGCAACTCGATGACTTCCTGCACACTCTTGGCGCCGGCCAGCGTCTTGGCGGCTGCAACCTGATCTTCCACCGCCTTGCGAGAGAAGGCGACCGCATGCGCGCCAAGGGCCTCGGCGCCCTTGGTGGCGGCGGTCATGGAAGCGACGAAGGCTTCAAAATTCTGCTTCGACTGGGTGTTGAGTTCGGTAAAGGCGGAGAAGGATTTGTCGAACGAATCCTTGAACGCCTTGTTGCCCGCGGCAGCGAACTTCTCGTTCGTAGACTTTACCGTTTCAGCGGCGGTGGCCATGAATAACTCCTGACATTGGGCGCTGCCCTTGGGGCGCGCAGGGATGGCGATTGAAACGCGTCGGGGGTCGCGTGTGGGTCTATTCGCATGCTGCACCGCAAAAGTCAACGGAAAATGGTGCACCGCAGCATGGCAAAGCTCCAGCCTCGCTCCCACGCCCGGGACCGATCAGCGGTCAAGAATTGTTTACCTTACCGAAAGGATGCTAGGCCGATGTTGAGCCGCACGCCTCGCTGACGCTAACTAACTCCCTATGTGTTCATTGATTCCCGGAGCCTGATCGTTGCCCGCTCTGACCCACCGAATGTCGCGCATTGCCGCCGTCGCCGTTCTCGGCGCCGCTCTGGCCGCGCTGCCGAACTTTGCCTCGGCCCAACTGCCGTACATTCAGGTCCCTCGCTTTGAGCCAAAAAACACGGCCATCGTGATGGACGCTACGACGGGCGAAATCCTGTATTCCGAACGTGCGGATAGCCCGAGGTATCCGGCCTCGGTGACGAAAGTGATGACCTTCTATCTGGCGTTCGAAGCTCTGGCCTCTGGCAAGCTCCACCTCAATGACCTGATCGTTGTATCGCCGCTTGCGGCCGCTCAGCCGCCGACCAAGCTCGGCCTTCGCCCTGGCGAGACCATCACCGTCGAAAATGCCTTGCACGCCATGGCCGTGCACTCGGCCAATGACATGGCCGTGGCCGTCTCGGAGAAGGTCGGTGGTACGGAATCCCACTTCGCCGAGATGATGACCCTGAAGGCCCAGCAGCTGGGCATGGTCAACAGCCGGTATGTCAACGCCAACGGTCTGCCGGACAGCCGGCAGGTAACCAGCGCCCATGACATCGCGATCCTGACGCGCGCGATCCTGCGTGATTTCCCCCAATATTACAGGTTCTTCGGCCAGCAGGAGTTTACCTATCGCGGCCGCACGATGGTCAACACCAACCACCTGCTTGGGAAAATGCCGGGCGTTGACGGCCTCAAGACTGGGTTTACGAATGCCGCCGGTTTCAACCTGGACGCGTCGGCTATGCGCAATGGCCATCGGCTGATCGCGGTCGTGATGGGCAGCTCTTCCAGCGCCGTTCGCAACGCCAATGTCGAAAACCTCCTTCTCACCGGCTTTGACGTCATGGATCGTCGAGATCGGGGCGAAAAAATCGCCTCGGCGCAGAATCTATTTACCGGCTCCCATGACTTTGCCGTCTCAACGCCTCGAGTATCCAATCTCCAGGGCGAGGGCGACGCCGACCCCATCGGCGTAGTGTTGACCAGATCTGCCTCGACGCCGCCGCCGGTCACGGTGGCGCCGGCGATGTCACCCCGTACCGCCCCTGCCCGCGCCCAAGAGTCGCGCAATTGGTGGGTCCAGGTGGGCGAGTTTCACGACCGCCGGCAGGCCAAGGTGCAGGTCGAGCACGTCGCCCGGCGTTTCTCTCGCCAGTTTGCAAGCGCGGAAGGTGCGGTCGATGCACGCGGCCATCGTTTTCGGGCGGTTTTCTCCGGATTCAGCGAGACGACCGCCCACGAGGCATGCGGCGCGGTTCGCTCGAGTGGCATGGCCTGCGCGATTGGCCACGACGCCTGACGATCAACTCTTTTTGATCAAACGCTCTCGCGCCGCCGTAAGCTTCGCGGCCAGCGCATCTGTTCCGCCCTGGTCCGGGTGCGCCCGCAGCATCAGGCGTCGGTAGGCGGCTTCGATTTCAGCGGCCGTAGCGGTCTCGCTAACGCCAAGCAATGCGCGCGCATCGAGGAGCGAGAGCCTTCGGTCGGCGTTGCCCCTCCACGCGTCCGAGGCGGCTCGCGTCGCCGAACCAAGCCGCCGCCCAAGTCGCTGAACCGTACGCGGTTGGTCCGAGGCGCTCTGACTGCCTTTCCACAGCGCATACCAAGCCACGGCGACGACGGCTGCCACGATCAAGATGGGCATCGGCCTACTCGGCTGCGGCCACCCAGGCAGTCAAGCCGAGGTCATAGAGCAACCGGCGAAGCTCCTGTCGGGCGACTATGTGGCCCATGGACACCGGAATCGGCCGAATGCCACGTGCCAGGTCGCTGACGGTCAGGCCGAAGGGATAGAGTTCACGATAGATGACTCGATCGCGCAGACCGGCGATATCGCGAAAACCTGTCCGCCTGGCGAGCATCGCGAGCTTCTCGTCCACACGCCGACGATTGCGGGCCTCCACGGGCGCCAGGCGATTGCGCAGGATCACCCAGTCTATCGAGCGGCCGCCTTGGGCAGCGCGCGCCTTTCGCGCGTTCCATACAGACTCCGAGTAAAGGCTTGGACGCAGCACATCCAGGGTGACCGGATCGACCACGCCCAACACACCGAGATCAACGAAGCTGTCATTCATCGGCGTGACGATCAGATCTGCGGCACGGTGAGCCGCGCGCGAGGTTTCGGTGTCCGCGCCGGGGGTATCCATAACCAGAAAATCGGCTGATGGACTGAGCGCCGCCTCGAGGTCGTCCATTCCTTCCGGGCAGTAGCGAGCGACCGGGTGGACGAGTGCGACGCCCTGAGCCTTGGCCCAGGCCTCCCGGCTTGAGAAAAACTGTTCGGTGGATTTCTGCCGATGATCGAGATCGGCGACGGCTACAGCCGCGCCCTCGTGCATCAGCGCGACGGCAAGGTGGGTGGCGACAGTGGACTTTCCCGCCCCGCCCTTCTCGTTGCCAACCACGATGACGTGGGCTTTGGCCACCGCACTCTCCCTGGTCGAATCAACGGGTCCGCGAACCGCGAAATTCCTGACCGGTGATTGCGGCATGCGGAGGACAGGCGCAAGGGCGTCTGGACGCCGCCAAACGGCTCCGTCATAAGCCGGCGTCCGCAAGCCCGGTCCATGCCGCCAATCCCCGTCCTTCGCACGCCGAATGAGCTGAGAACTTGGCGATCTCGCGCGCTTGGTTCACGGCTGGCCCTGACGCCGACCATGGGGGCGCTCCACGACGGTCACCTGTCCCTTGTCCGACACGCCCGCGCCCACGCCGACGTTGTGCTCGCCAGCATCTTCGTCAATCCGACCCAGTTTGGGCCCAACGAAGATTTCCAGACGTATCCGCGTGACGAGGCCGGCGACCTTGCTCTCCTCGCCGCCGCAGGCTGTGACGCGGTCTATGCGCCGGCAGCAGAGGCGATTTATCCGCCTGGCTTTGACACAACCGTTTCGGTTGCGAGCGTAGCCGCGCCGCTCGAAGGCGCGTTCAGGCCCCATCATTTTACCGGCGTGGCCACTGTCGTCGCCAAGCTCTTGATCCAGGCGTCACCCGATTGCGCCGTGTTCGGGGAAAAGGACTATCAGCAGTTGCAGGTGATCCGCCGAATGGCGCTCGATCTCGACCTGCACGTGGAGATTCTCGGCGCGCCCATCGTGCGCGAGGCTGACGGCCTCGCCCTGTCTTCCCGCAACGTCTACCTTTCCCCGTCCGAACGCGCCATCGCTCCGGCCCTCTATGCCGCGCTAGCGACAGCGGCGAGGTCTCTCGCCGAGGGCGAACTCATTACTATTGTCGAGCAGATAGCGTGCGACAGCGTCGTGGCGGCCGGGTTCGAGAGTGTCGACTATCTGGAGGTCCGCCACACCGCGAGCTTGAAAAGACTCTCGCCTGGCCCGCTTGAGGAAGAGGCGCGCATCTTGACGGCCGCTCGACTGGGACGCACCCGGCTGATCGACAATATTGCTGCTACCAGGCGCCCAGCTCGCGCAGACGCTTGATGAGATCTGGCGGCGCATCGTCGGCGAGCCCGGCGGTTTCAAGATCCGGCGGCGCATCCGCCGCGGTAAGGTAGCGCCATCCCTGAAACGCTCGGCGAGGCGTCGGAAGGGTTCGAACGACCTCTTCGCTGAGTGTCACTTCACAGTGGGTGGCTTGCGCCGCGCCGATGGTGGCGACGCCAAGGATCTCCTGCCTGGACAGAATCTGGCCGCGATAGACCCGGTAGAGCGAACCGCCATCAAGCAACTCCGCCAACCGCCGCGGCGTCTGTCGCGTCCGCATGATCCACGGTTCGCCTTTGGTCGCGCCTGATTCACGCCAGGCCAGGAGCTCTTCGACCGTGTCGCATCCCACACACAGCTTGATCAGGTGGAGCGACAGGGCTCAAGTCTCGATCCGGGCGAGGATCACCCCTTCGCTCACCTGCGTACCCTCTTCGGCCCCAAGCTCCGCGATCACGCCTGAGACGGGGGCCTTCAGAGCGTGTTCCATCTTCATGGCTTCGAGGACAAGCAGGGTTTCGCCAGCCTTGATCGGATCCCCTGCCCGCCGAGCGATCGAGACGATCCGGCCCGGCATCGGCGAGCGGATCGTCCCATCGCTCGCATCCGCCTCGGCGCTGGCGCCCCATTTCAAGAGGCTGCACTCGAAGCCCGCGCCATTCTCGAAGACCACAACATGGCCCTCGCCGATATTGGCCACCCGATAAGATGCATCGGCGATCTGGACCGTGCCCCCGTTCGCGGCAGCGCACAGACTGCGGCCCTCGATCTCGATTTGATAGGCCTCGCCGGCCCTGGCCAGGGTCGTCTCGGAGCTCGTATCCGCGAAATTTAAAGTGACAAAAGATCTCGCCGGCGCATTCAACCGGAACGCGAACAAGCGATCGGAAGAGCCTGATGCATTTGCCCCTGGCGCGATTGCGGCCAATCCCGCCGCCGCCGCCCCGCGAACTTCGATGCTTGGCGCAGGGGAACTCGCCAGGGTATCCATCTTGCGATCGATAAATCCTGTGTCCGCGTCGCCAGCCACAAAATCCGCGTCATCGAGACAACGGGCCAGAAACCAGGCATTGGTCCGAACCGGCCAGACGCGCACGGCGCCGCAAGCCTTGGCAAGCTCACCCGTCGCCATTTCGCGAGTGGGAGCATGGCTGATGAGCTTAGCGAGCATCGGGTCATAATAGGGCGTCACCGTATCGCCCGCCTCGACCGCTGAATCGCATCGCACCTCGCCCGGCAGCTCGAACACCTTGAGCGTTCCTGTCGAAGGCAAGAATCCATTGCCCGGGTCCTCAGCGTAGAGCCGCGCCTCGATCGCGTGTCCTGAGGAGCTGATCTGGTCCTGCCTGAGCGGTAAGGGTTCGCCCGAGGCGACCCGGAATTGCCATTCGACAAGATCGACACCGGTGATCGCCTCGGTAACCGGATGCTCGACCTGAAGGCGGGTGTTCATTTCCATGAACCAGATACGGTCGGCCGATAGTCCCTCCGACGCGTCGGCGATGAACTCGACTGTGCCGGCGCCCTGATAGTCGACGGCCCGCGCCGCGCGAACCGCCGCCGAATAAAGGGCCTGGCGTGTGGTTTCATCCATCCCGGGCGCCGGCGCTTCCTCGATGACCTTTTGGTGGCGTCGCTGGATCGAACAATCACGTTCGAAGAGATGGACAACCCCGCCAAAGGAATCGGCGAAGACCTGCACCTCGATGTGCCTTGGCCGTGTAACGAACCTTTCAAGCAGCACCCGGTCATCGCCGAACGCCGACTTGGCTTCGCGCTTGGCAGCGGCCAGCTCGTCCACGAAGTCGCTGGCGTGCTCGACCTTGCGCATGCCTTTGCCGCCCCCGCCGGCGACCGCCTTGATCAGCACCGGCCAGCCGATCTTGGCCGCCTGCTTGGCCAGGTTCTGGACGCCCTGGTCCTCGCCAAGCCAGCCAGGCGTCACTGGCACACCGGCCTCAGCCATCAGGCGCTTGGCGGCGTCCTTGAGCCCCATGGCCCGGATCGCCGCCGGCGGCGGCCCGATCCACACTAACCCCGCGGCCTGGGCCGCCTCGGCGAACTCTGCATTCTCGGATAGGAAACCATAGCCTGGGTGGATGGCCTCAGCGCCCGTTGCGAGCGCAGCTTCCAGGATCACTTCGGATCGCAGATAGCTGTCGGTGACGCTCGCCGAACCGATCTCGATCGCGACATCGGCTTCGCGCACGTGAGCACTGCGGGCATCCGCCTCGGAATAGACCGCGATAGTCGCGACGCCTAACCGGTGCGCTGTGCGCATGATGCGTCTTGCGATCTCGCCGCGATTGGCGATCAGGAGTGAGCCGATCACGTTTCAGCCCACGAGGGTTTTCGACGCGCCAGATAGGCGGCGATTCCCTCCTTCCCCTCCTTGCTCACCCGTACCCTGGCGATCCACCGCGCCGTAGCTTCCATCAATGAATGGTCGATTGGTCGGCCGACCACGTGGTCGACCAGTCGCTTGGATTCGGCTACGGCGTTGGGCCCGCCCGCCCGCATTTCCTCGGAAATCCTCTCGCGGGCGGCCTGAAAATCAGCCCGGTCAGGGACGACTTCGTCGATCAGTCCGATTTTCAATGCGAAGGCTGCATCGAACGGCCGACCGGTGGCGAACAAAGAACGGGCGCGCCGCGCGCCAATGGCTGCGACAACATAGGGGCTGATCGTGGCGGCAACCAACCCCAGCTTGACCTCGGAAAAGGCAAACCTGGCGCCTTCCGTAGCGATTGCCATGTCACAGGCGGCGACAATACCGGCGCCGCCGCCGTAGGCCGCGCCATCGACCATGGCCACGGTCAGATGCGGTAAGTCGTAGAGCCGTTTGAGCATGGTCGCCATGGCCATGGCATCTTCGCGGTTTTCGGCTTCGCTGTAGTCGGCTGCGTCGCGCATCCATTCCAGGTCGGCGCCGGCCGAGAACGCCTCGCCCGAGCCGGCGATGAACACCACGCGCACGCCGTCTGCGCCATCCAGGGTGTCGAAGGCGCTACGCAGGGCGCCGATCACTTCCGCATTTAAGGCATTGCGCTTGCTGGCGCGGTTAATCGTGACTGTCGCCTGGCCGTCGGCCGTCGCCCTCACCTGTACCAGCTCGGACTGCGAGTCGGTGTCGGGAACTTCGACCAAGGGATCGGCGATGGGATTGGGCATGAAGGTCTCCTCGCCCCGCCTACATTCGGAAAACGCCGAAACGCGTGGCCGCGATGGGCGCATTGAGGGACGCGCTGATCGCCAGGCCCAGGACATCCCGAGTCTGAACGGGATCGACGATCCCGTCGTCCCACAACCTGGAACTCGCATGGTACGGATCGCCTTCGGTCTCGTATCGCGCTCGGACAGGCGCCTTGAAGGCTTCTTCCGCCTCGGGCGCCCAGGTCTCGCCTTTGGCTTCGAGAGAGTCTCTGCGAATGGTCGCCAAAACGCTGGCAGCCTGCTCGCCGCCCATGACGCTGATGCGACTGTTTGGCCATGCAAACAGAAAGCGCGGGCCGAACGCTCGTCCGCACATGCCGTAGTTGCCGGCGCCGAACGAACCGCCGATCAGGACCGTAAACTTCGGGACCTCAGCGCTCGCGACCGCCGTCACCAATTTTGCCCCGTCCTTCGCAATTCCGCCTGCCTCGTATTTCCCCCCCACCATGAAGCCTGAGATGTTCTGCAGGAAGACCAGTGGCACGCCGCGCTGACAGGCCAGTTCTATGAGGTGCGCCCCCTTCAGCGCACTTTCAGAAAACAGAACGCCATTGTTGGCCAGGACCGCCACCGGATAGCCCCAGATATGCGCGAAGCCGCAGACGAGTGTGGTCCCGTAGAGAGCCTTGAATTCATCGAACCGCGAACCGTCAACGATCCTGGCCAGCACTTCGCGCACCTCGTACGGCGCGCGAACGTCATCGGGAATAATCCCGTAAAGCTCAGCCGGGTCATGAACCGGCGGCTCCGGCGGCTGGATGTCAAGTGCGGCTCGGGAAGCGCCGTTCAGGTTGGCAACGATCCGGCGAACGATGGCCAGGGCATGTTCGTCGCTGGCCGCAACATGGTCGACAACCCCTGACAGGCGACCGTGCGTGTCCGCGCCGCCCAACTCCTCCGCCGAGATTATCTCCCCTGTCGCGGCCTTCACCAGGGGCGGTCCACCGAGGAATATCGTGCCTTGGCCGCGCACGATGACGGTCTCGTCGCTCATCGCCGGCACATAGGCGCCGCCTGCGGTGCAAGAGCCCATGACACAGGCGATTTGGGAAATGCCGGCCGCGCTCATCCGGGCCTGGTTGTAGAATATCCGTCCGAAATGCTCGCGGTCGGGGAATACTTCGGCCTGGTACGGGAGGTTCGCGCCGCCACTGTCGACCAGATAGACGCAAGGCAGGCCGTTCTGGAGGGCGATCTCCTGAGCCCTAAGATGTTTTTTAACTGTTGTTGGGAAATAGGCGCCGCCCTTCACAGTGGCGTCGTTGGCGACAATCATGACCTCGCGGCCTTCCACGCGGCCGATGCCGGTTATGATCCCCGCGCCGGGCGCCTCGCCGCCGTACAGGTCAAACGCGGCGAGCTGACCGATTTCGAGAAAGGGCGATCCGACGTCCAGAAGTCGCTCAACGCGTTGCCTTGGCAGCAGCTTGCCGCGAGCCGCGTGTCGCTTGCGCAGTTCAGGCGGACCGCCAAGCGCCGCTTTGGTGACCCTCCCCCGAAGAGTCCTCGCCAACCCCTCATTGACCGCCTTCAGCCGGCGGTAGGTCTCGCCGCTGATGTCGACCGTCGTCGGAAGGATAGGCATGGCCCTGCCATACACCGGGGCCCCGCGCGGTGGGAAGAATGGCCTCTCACGCAGCCTCGGATTAGACTTCGCCGGGTGACTCGCCGCCCAAGGCCCAGCGCGCTCCCTTCCCTCGCCCGCCTGTTTGAGCGACTGCAGGACGAAGGGCTGGCCACCAGCTTTTGCCTCCCGGGCGGGCGACCCCTCTATCAGTCGGGGGAAAATTCCGATGAGTTGTATTATCTCCGGGCCGGACGCCTGGCGGCCCGTATCGGTGATTTCCATCCCCGCCTGGTCACGATCCGCCCCGGAGAGACCGTCGGGGAAATGGCGGTTCTCGCCGGCATCGCCTACTCGGCCACCGTCTTCGCCCTCAGAGACAGCGAGCTGATCGCGGTTCCGAGAGACGTTTTCTTCGATCAGGTGCGCGCGGACCCAGACCTTCTGATCGATCTCTCGCGACTGGTTCTGGCCCGCACCCGTGAGACCATCCGCGACGAGCCGGCGATCGTGCGTCACGTGTTCGCCATCGTCGCTGTCTCGGAATCGGCAAAGGCCTTCGTCGTCGCCGATCAATTGAACGAAGCCATCAAACGCATGGGGCACACCTCGGTCGCCCTGGCCGTCGATTCGGGGCCGGCGACGCCGGAGTGGTTCTCGCGTACCGAAAGCCAGAGCGAGTTTGTGCTCTACTCGGTCGAAAGCGACGAACTATCCTGGGGTACGCTCGTTGGTCGACAAGTTGATGGCGTCATCTACGTTGCGAACGGTCGCGACAAGCCGTCAGGTCGCGGGCCGCCGCTCCCGACCTCCACCTGGGCGATCGCCGGCGACCTTATCCTGCTGCAGGATGAAGCAGCGCGGGCCCCCGCGGGCTCCGAAGCTTGGTCCGCAGCGGTCAATCCATCGCGCCTGTTCCATTTACGTCGCTTGAACAGGGGCGACATAGATCGCCTGGCGAGGACCCTGGCGGGCCGGTCCGTTGGCTTGGTGCTTTCTGGCGGCGCCGCAAGGGCCTACGCCCATGTTGGCGCCCTGGAAGTGCTGCGAGACTTCGGGGCGCCGATCGATTTCATCGGCGGCGTTTCAATGGGCGCCATTATCGGGGCGGGCCTCGCCATGGGCTGGGATCAAGACGAGCTGGACTGGCGGCTCCGCAGGGCTTTCGTCGAAACCAGCCCGCTTGGCGATCTCACCTGGCCGATCGTCTCGTTCACCCGCGGCGAGCTGGTGCGCCAAAGGCTTGTTGAGAATTTCCAAGACCGAATGATCTGTGACCTGTGGCTGCCGTTCTTTTGCGTTTCCAGTAATTTGACCACCGGCGCGCAGCAAATTCATCGTCAAGGGCGGGTGCGCGACGCTCTGCTCGCATCGTTATCGCTGCCGGGCGTCCTGCCGCCGGTGACCTCGGGTGATGATGTGCTGGTCGATGGAGCAGTGCTCAACAATTTTCCGGCCGACATCATGCGCTCGCTGCACAACGGCCCGATCGTGGGTGTGGATGTCGGTCGTGGCCGCAGCCTGGGCGCAGCAGACATCGAAGGACCCAAGTCCGCCTTTCGCTGGCTGACTTCGGGCGCGTGGCGCAAAGGCGCCCCGATCATCTCTTTGCTGATGAGATCAGCGACGGTGACCGCCGATCAGCAGATGGCCGTCGCCCACGAACTGACGGATCTCCTGATCCAGCCGGAGTTGGATCATATCGAGATAGGCGACTGGAAGGCCTACGAGCCGGCCGTCGAAGAAGGCCGGCGCGCAACCAGGGCGGCGCTTTCGAGCCTCAATGTGCCCATCACAGAGTTGCGACAGGCCGATGTCGAGCCGAATTGAACAACAGGGCTTTGCCCGCCGATGGCCGCGACCGTCCAGATCGCCTAGATTCCATTTGCGATGAGCAGACCGAAGTCAGCGGGGACGCAACTGCGACTGGACCTTGTCCAGGACAGTTCGCATGACCTGCAGGCGTTCGTGGTGTCCAACTCGAACCGCTCGGCGGTCGAAGCCCTTGAAACATGGCCGAACTGGCCCGGTGGTCGGCTGGCGCTCGTGGGCCCCGCTGGGTCCGGCAAGACGCACCTCGCCCGGGCATGGGCGGAGAGGGTCGGCGCCGTCATTTCCAGCGACCCCAATGGGACCGAACGGACGGCAAGCGCCGCGCCGATCCTCATCGAGGACGCCGACCGCCGCGCCTCGGACGAAGTCCTCTTCCATGCCTTCAACCGCGCGGACGTCGGCTCGACGGTACTTCTGACGGGACGTAGGCAGCCATCAAACTGGCGCGTCAAGTTGCCAGATCTCCGCTCACGCCTGAACGCTTTGACGGTTGCGAGAATTGAATCGCCCGATGACGATGTGCTCCTCGGCGTGCTCGACAAACTATTCCGTGAACGGAATATCAAACCAACAGCCACCGTTCCTGGCTATATCATTCGTCGAATCGAACGCTCTGTACCTGCAGCGCGAGAAATTGTCGCCCAGATCGATCAGTACGCGGGGGAGGAAAGGCGCGAGGTCACATTGGCTATTGCGCGCCAAATCCTGGGGCGTGAGGTCGAAACTCTCAATGAATTCGGCTAAGACCTTGCCGCATCCCATGAGCTACGCCAATAGAACGCACATTGCGACTAAGCGACCGCAAACCCCTTTGTCAGCATGAATGAAATGACCCCAGCCGCGATAGGCTTGGCCGCTGAGCTTCCGGCCCGCGCCGGCCCTAAGGCTGATCTTGCCGCGTCGCCCGAGCGCTTCTTCAATCGGGAACTTTCCTGGCTGTCATTCAACCGCCGAGTGTTGGAGGAGGCGGGCAATCCACGTCATCCGCTCCTTGAGCGACTGAGATTTCTGTCGATTTCAGCCAACAACCTGGACGAGTTCTACATGGTCCGGGTGGCGGGCCTGAAAGGCCAGGTGCGCGAGGGCGTCAGGGTTTTGAGCCAGGACGGGCTGACGGCCGGCCAGCAGCTGCGCAAGGTAAACGCTGAGGCGAACCACCTCATTCACGACCAGCAGCGGCTGTGGCTGGAGCTCCGTGGCGAGCTCGCGTCCGAGGGCCTACGCCTCCTGGACGCCAAGGACGTCACGTCGGCCGCCGACCGGACTGCCGCTGAGGCCATTTTCCTGAACAGCATCTTTCCGGTGCTGACACCGCTCGCTATTGATCCCGCTCACCCGTTTCCGTTCATTCCCAATCTCGGCTTCGCCCTGGCGCTCAAATTGCGACGCCGCCCGGACAATCGGGAACTGCATGCCCTTGTCCCGGTTCCAAGCCAGGTCGCCAGATTTTGGGAACTGCCAACGGCGCGTAACGGCCGGCGCCGGCCTCAAAGACGTTTCGTGGCTCTCGAGAGCTTTCTGATCCTGTTCCTTGATCGCCTCTTCCCGGGCTGCAAGGTGGAGGGCATGGGCCTTTTCCGGCTCATTCGCGACAGCGACGTTGAGATCGAGGAAGAAGCCGAGGATCTGGTGCGCGAATTCGAGGCGAGGCTCAAAAGACGCCGCCTCGGCTCAGTGGTGAGAGTCAAGATCGCAGCGACTATGCCCGACGATCTGCGCGAGTTCATCGTCAACGGACTTCGCGCCGAGCCCCAGGATGTCGTTCGCGTCGATGGAAAGCTCGGTCTAGCGCAGGTGTCAGAGCTCATACCGGCCGACCACCCAGACCTGAAATTCACCGCATTCCAACCGAGGTTCCCGGAACGAATTCGCGATCATGGCGGCGACTGTTTCGCCGCTATTCGCGAAAAGGACATTCTCGTCCACCACCCGTTCGAAAGCTTCGACGTGGTCGTGCAATTCCTGCTGCAGGCGGCGCGGGACCCGAATGTCCTGGCGATCAAACAGACCCTCTATCGTACGTCCAAGGACAGCCCGATCGTCGCTGCGCTCATCGAGGCGGCCGGAAACGGAAAGAATGTCGTCGCTCTAGTCGAGATCAAGGCGCGTTTCGACGAAGAGGCGAATCTGAAGTGGGCCCGTGATCTCGAGCGCGCCGGAGTTCACGTCGTCTTTGGGTTTATCGAGTACAAGACCCACGCGAAACTGTCGCTCGTGGTTCGACGCGAAGGCGAGGTTCTGCGCACCTATTGCCACTATGGAACGGGGAACTATCACCCCCTCACGGCCAAGATCTACACAGACCTTTCGCTGTTCACCACCGACCCTGCCCTGGGGCGGGATTCGGGCAAGCTGTTCAACTACATCACGGGCTACGCCAAGCCGGACCGGCTGGAGAAGCTGTCCTATTCGCCGGACATGATGAAGGCTGACCTCCTGCACTTGATCGAAAACGAGGCGACAAACGCCAGGGCCGGACGTCCGTCCGGACTCTGGGCCAAGATGAACGCCCTGGTTGATCCTGAAATCATTGACGCGCTCTACGCGGCCAGTTGCGCGGGGGTATCGATCGAGTTGATCATTCGGGGCATCTGTTGCCTGAGGCCGGGCATTCCGGGGCTGTCGCAGAACATCCGCGTCAAAAGCATTGTCGGGCGCTTCCTTGAACACGCGCGGATCGCAGCGTTCGCCAACGGGGCGCCCCTGCCCTCCAACCAGAGCCGCGTTTTCATCAGCTCTGCGGACTGGATGCCGCGCAACCTTGATCGGCGGATTGAAGTTATGACGCCGATTGAGAACCCCACTGTGCACCAGCAGGTGCTGCAACAGATCATGGTGGCCAACCTGAATGACGAGGCTCAGAGCTGGCTCCTCGACGCCAATGGCGGTTTTCAGCGCCACCCAGGATGGAACCGCAAGAGCGCTTTCTCGGCTCACAACTACTTCATGACCAACCCCTCGCTGTCTGGACGCGGCCATAAGGTTAAGGATCTGCCGAGAGCGATCGCGCATGTCACGCGGCCAGCCTGACGCGATACTGGCTGACGCCGCGGTCATCGACGTCGGCTCCAACTCAGTCCGTCTGGTGATGTACCGGCTTGATGGCCGAGCCATCTGGACCGTGTTCAATGAAAAGGTGCTGGCCGGGCTCGGCCGAGATCTCGCCAACTCGGGCCGCCTTTCCGCAGATGGCATCGCCACAGCCATGAATGCGCTGCGCCGTTTTCAGGCCCTACTCGAGGCGAGCCGTCCGGCACAGGTTCATGCCGTCGCCACGGCGGCTATCCGCGACGCCGCCGATGGCGGGGACTTCCGCCGGCGCGTCGAAGTCGAGAGCGGCTTGTCGCTCCGAGTTCTTTCGGGCGCCGAAGAGGCTCGTTACGCCGCCCTCGGCGTCATCGCCGGTGCGCCGGACGCCGACGGCCTTGCTGGTGATCTTGGAGGAGCGAGCCTTGAATTGACGCAGATCGCCGATGGCAAAGCCGGGCGAGGCGTGACTCTCCCGCTGGGACCTTTCTCCTTTGGCTCCGTTTTCGATCCCAACAAGGTCAAGAACGCGGTCAACCGCGAACTCAAGGGCGTTTCCGACGATTTTCGTGGCCGCACCCTCAATGCCGTCGGCGGCGCCTGGCGCAACCTCGCCCTTCTGCATATGCGGCTGGCCGACTATCCGTTGGGCATCATCCATCAATACGAACTTTCCCGTTCCGAAGCCCTGAGCGTCGCGCGCTTCGTCGAACAGCAATCCCGCGGCTCCCTCGAAAGGATCGAAGGAATTTCTCGCCGGCGGGTGGACACGCTGCCCCATGCCGCCGCCGTGCTCGAGGGCCTGATTGATGGGCTGGGCGTCCGACGCGTGCGTGTTTCCGCCTTCGGCCTGCGCGAAGGCATGTTATTCGAAGCCATGAGCCGAGGGGTGCGCCGCCAGGACCCGCTGATTTCAGGCTGTGCGGCGTTAGGCGGCCGACCGGGTCCGGCGGAGTCACTTGGCGCCGCCTTGGAAGCGTGGCTTGCGACTGCCTTCGGTAAGCTGGATGCTCTGTTCGGAGCACGGGATCAGATTTTGTTGGCGGCTGCCTGCCGACTGGCCGATTTCGGCGCTCAGCTCCACCCTGACCACAGGGCCGACCTTGTCTTCGAGCAAGTGCTTCGCGCGCCCATTGCCGGGCTCGATCATCACGAGCGCGTTTTTCTGGCCTGCGCCGCCTTTGGTCGCCACACGGCCTCCAGCACCGTTCCAGCGCCCCAAGTGGTAAGCCGGCTTCTCAATTCGGAGCGTTATGAGCGCGCTCGCGCGCTCGGGGCGGCGGTGCGGCTTGGCTGCGATATTTCCGGCCGCAGCCCTAACCTGCTCGGCCGCGCCCGCCTGGACTTCAAATCGGAAGTTGTATCGTTGCAGGTCGATCCCGGATGGGAGGCGATGATGTTGGGAGAGGCCATCGCCAAGCGTGCGGCGACGCTGGCGACAATGCTGGGTCGCGAGCTTCGGCTGAAACCATCCCCCGCGCGGGCTGCGGCGCGAAGAGCGGTGGGATAGGGCGATCAGAGCCTTTCATCGGAATTTCGCGGCCGCCGGCGCACCTCGACGACCCGCACCCTGGCGCCGTCGAGCACCAGCGCCAACTCACCCCGCTTGAGCCTGACAGCGTCCTCGCCGAACGCCTCGCGCCTCCATCCGTGCAACGCCGGCGTATCACCGTCGTCATCGGCGGCGATCTTTTCCAGGTCGGAGACCGTGGCTATCAGCTTGGAGGCCACACGCGCTTCTTCGGCTCGCGCCTTGAGCAGGACCTTTAGCAACTCGACCACCGGACCGATCGGCGGCCCAGGCGCCTTGGCCAGGCGCTTCGGTTCCGGTGTGAAATGCTCGGCGTCCTTCAACCCTTCCCGGACAGCCTCAAGCACATCCGGGGCAAATTTCGATCCAGCGAAACCTCTTGGAAGGGAGCGCAACCGCTCGAGCGTTTCCAGATCCAACGGGGCCTGTGTCGCCACCTCGTCGATGGCGTCGTCCTTCATCACGCGACCGCGTGGCTGATCTCGCGTCTGAGCCGTGCGCTCCCGCCAGGCGGCCAGGCGCCGCATGACGCACAGATAACGCCCAGAGTGCCGGCGCGGCTTCAGGCGTTTCCAGGCGTTTTCGGGATTGGTGTCATAGAGTTCCGGGTCGAGAAGAGCGGCCATCTCCTCCTCTACCCAAGCGAGCCGGCCGGCCTGTTCAAGCCGGGCCCGTAGCATGGG
This sequence comes from Caulobacteraceae bacterium, assembly GCA_036489325.1. Classification (GTDB taxonomy): domain Bacteria; phylum Pseudomonadota; class Alphaproteobacteria; order Caulobacterales; family Caulobacteraceae; genus Acaudatibacter. Next base: position 11,837 of record DASXGB010000184.1, on the reverse strand, counting down.
ATAGACGGCGGCGAGATGGGTGACATCGGCCAGCGCATAGGTCAGCTGAGCGTCGCTAAGCGGACGCCGGCTCCAGTCGGTGAAGCGGCTGGATTTGTCGATTTCGACCCGGAGCAGCTGCATCACCAATACGTCGTAAGCGACCTGCTCCGGGAAACCCGCGGCCATGCCGGCCACCTGGGTGTCGAAAAGAGGCCTCGGCATGGCGCCAAGATTGTAGAGAATCTCGATGTCCTGACGGGCGGCGTGAAAGACTTTTTGGATGCTCTCGTCGCGCATTACTTCGAGAAACGGCGCCAGATCGAGACCCGGCGCCAACGGGTCGATCGCCGCGGCAAGATCGTCGGACGCGGCTGCCTGGATCAGGCACAGTTTTGGCCAATAGGTCGACTCGCGCATGAATTCGGTGTCGACCGCCACGAAGCTCTGGCCCCGAAGCCGCTCGCAGAACCGCTCGAGGTCGGCCATGGCTGTAATCGGCGTCATCCGCACGCTATAGGCGTGGCGGGCGGTGACTTTGCAAGGGCGAAGGCTCGAACCCTATCACCTGACGAGGCGCGGATTAGGTGGACGATCGGCGGAATGGATTGACCTACGCGCGCGCGGGTGTCGACATCGACGCCGGAGAGGCGCTCGTTGAGCGGATCAAACCCTTGGCCAGGGCGACACGACGGCCTGGCGCCGACGCGGCGCTCGGTGGTTTTGGCGCTCTGTTTGATCTGAAGGCGGCCGGCTACGCCGATCCGCTTCTCGTAACCACGACCGACGGGGTCGGCACCAAACTCAAAGTCGCCGCGGAGACGGGAATTCACCGGACGGTCGGCGTCGATCTGGTAGCGATGTGCGTCAATGATCTGCTTGCCCAGGGCGCCGAGCCCTTGCTGTTTCTAGACTATTTCGCCACGGGCAAACTGGACGTCGATCTGGCCGAAACCGTGGTGGCGGGGATCGCTGACGGTTGTCGCGACGCCGGGGCAGCGCTGGTCGGCGGTGAAACGGCCGAAATGCCGGGAATGTATGCCGCCGGAGACTACGACCTCGCAGGTTTCAGTGTTGGCGTTGTCGAACGGACGAAGGTCCTGCCACGCCTGTCAGACCAAGTGGCTGGTGACTTGATCCTCGCGCTCCCCTCCTCAGGCCCGCATTCGAACGGCTTTTCGCTAATCCGGCGCGTCGTCGAGCTCAGCGGCCTCAAATGGAGCGACCGCGCGCCTTTCCAGCCTCAGGTAAGTTTGGGCGAGGCCTTCATGCGCCCCACTCAGATCTATGTTCGTGAGGTACTGCCGCTGATGAGGTCCGGATTGATAAAGGGCGCGGCCCACATCACCGGAGGCGGCCTTATCGAGAATCCGCCGCGCGCGGTCGCCGAAGGGCTCCACGCCGTTTTTGATTGGGAGGCTTGGCGCCTTCCGCCTTTGTTCGAATGGCTCGCCAAGACTGGTGGGATCACGATTGAGGAAATGCGACGCACGTTCAACTGCGGCGTCGGCTTCCTCCTGATCGTCGGCGCTTCCGATGCCGAGGCCGTAGCCAGCCAGCTGGCTGATTCGGGAGAGTTTGTGTGCGGAGAGCTGCGGGCCTCCTGAGACGGCTCAACCGACGATCTGATCCTCGGTAAAGAACTGGCTGATCTCCAGCGAGGCGTTTTCCGAACTGTCGGAGCCATGCACTGAGTTCTCGCCCACGGACCTGGCGAAAAGCTTGCGGATGGTTCCGTCAGCGGCCTGGGCCGGGTTAGTTGCGCCCATGACTTCCCGATACTTGGTCACGGCGTTGGAGCCTTCCAGGACCTGAACCACCACCGGGCCCGAGATCATGAACTCCACGAGTTCTCCATAAAACGGGCGTTGTTCATGAACTTCATAGAATTTTTCGGCCTGCGCCCGGCTCATCCGGATCCGGCGCTGGGCGACGATCCGCAGACCGGTCTCTTCGATCACCGCATTGATCCTTCCGGTCAGGTTCCGGCTGGTGGCGTCGGGCTTGATGATCGAGAAGGTGCGTTCAGTCATGGCGAATCGATCTCGGACTTTGTTTTCAACAGATGGGGTGGGGTCCGGGCTTATAGCGACGCCCCATGGGGCCGCCAAGCCGGCGGATCAGGCCTGTTTTAGCCAGCCGCCGGACTCGCCCTGTCGCCAATAGGTGACCGCCTGCCCATCAGCCTTCAGCCGCGTCCAGGTTGAGCGCGCTGCTTCGACTGCGGCGGCGTCGCTTCCATCGAAGATCAGAACGCAACGTTCGAAATCTGACAGGTCTCCGGTCTCGGCGCCATCGATCACGAATAGAGCCGACGCCCCATTCAGGTTGTCACCATCGCGCGTGATGAGGATCGGCTGGCGCTCAGCCATAGGCTCGCCGGCGACGCCGTGCGGCAGGAAACTGTCATCGCGAAATGTCCAGAGCAGGCCGTCGAACTGGTCCACGCGCTCCGCCGACGGCGTCCGCAATAGTGCGCGCCAGCCGCGCGCCAGCGTCTTTTCGAGAAGTTCCGGGAGAACCCGATCGAGCCCGGACCGCTCGAGATGGTAGAACCAGACTTCGCAAGAGCCTTCGGCCAATCTCGCGCCTAGCCTTCGTAGTGGTCGGCGACGAGCTGGTCGAGCAGGCGCACGCCGAAGCCGGTAGCGCCGCTCGGGATTGTCGGGATCGTTGAGTTCGGTTTCCAGGCTGTCGAAGCGATGTCGAGGTGCGCCCATGGCGCGCCGTTGACAAATTTCTGCAGGAACAGGGCGGCTGTGATCGAGCCGCCAGGTCGCCCGCCAGTGTTTTTCACGTCCGCGATGCCGCTCTCGATCTGTCTTTCGTATTGCGCTGGCAGGGGCATTCGCCAAAGGGCGTCGCGGCTGGCTTTTGACGCTGCCAGCAGGTGTTCCGCCAGGGGCTCGCTATTGCAGTAAAGGCCAGCGAGATCTTTTCCGAGGGCGATGACGATGGCGCCGGTAAGCGTCGCCAGATCAATCATGGCTCTCGGCTTGAAGCGATCCTGGCAATACCAAAGAGCGTCAGCCAGCACGAGTCGGCCCTCGGCGTCGGTGTTGATCACCTCGATCGTCTGGCCGGACATTGAGGTCACCACATCGCCGGGCCGCTGAGCGGCGCCATCGGGCATATTCTCCACCAGACCGAGAATGCCGACCGCATTGACCTTGGCCTTGCGGCCCGCCAGCGCCGCCAAAGTTCCGGTGACGGCGGCCGCGCCGCCCATGTCAGTGATCATCTCTTCCATGCCGTCGGCCGGCTTGAGGCTTATGCCCCCAGTATCGAAACACACGCCTTTGCCGACAAAGGCGATCGGCGGTGAGTTTGGATCCTTGGCCCCCTTCCATTGGATGACCGCCAGCTGGCTCTCGCGGACGCTGCCTTGGCCGACGCCAAGGAGCGAGCCCATGCCGAGCTTGCGCATCTCCTTCTCACCCAGAATCTCGATTTCGAGACCGAGCGAAGCAAGCTTCTTTACGCGTCGAGCGAACTCCTCCGGGAAGAGGACGTTGGCGGGTTCGGAGACAAGATCGCGGGCCAGGAGAACGCCGCTGGCGATAGCGGAGTCCCGCTCCCAGGCCTTGGCCGCCTGAGACGGACGGTCGACGGCGAGCCATACAGCTTTGACCGAAGGTTTCTTCTCCGCCTTTTCCGTCGTCCGGTATTTGTCGAAGCGATAGGCCGCGAGGGTTACGCCAAGCGCGGCGCGGGAGGCGAGCGCCGGCGACAGTCCGGTGAGCCGGATGACGAGCGTTTCGACTCCGCTCGTCCGAACCGCCCGAAAGGCCTTAGCGGCGGCGAGTTCGGCCGCACTGGAGTCGAAATCCGATTGCTTGCCCGCGCCAACCAAGACAAGGCGCCCGACTTCGATGCCATGCGGCGCGAGCAGCTCCAATGTCTGGCCCACCGCACCGGTGAATCGCCCGTTCGTGAGGGCCCGTTCGAGCGCGCCGCCGGTGGTCTCATTGAGTGCGGCGGCATCGCCAGCGCGGAGCGCGTCCTCAAAGACAATCGTTGCCAGGGCGCCGTTCGCACCGGGCGTCTCGCTCTTGCCTCGAAACTCAAGTTCCATGCCACACTCCAGAGGTCGGTGGATCGATAGTCCAATGCGCGTTCGGGTCAAAGTGCCGACTGGCGCTTATCTCAGGCCGGCGTCACGGCGGGATTGGGCCCGAAGCGATTGGCGCCCTGTTCGCCGGCTAGCAAAGCCAACTCGACGACCGACCACAGGATGATTGGCAAGGCCAGAATCAGGCGCGCCGCGCTTGGCGTTCGCCAGATGAGAATGATCCCCAGAAGGACCAGCGCCGCCCACCAGCCAGAGCGGCCGCGATCATGCAGTCGCTTCGAAACCACGCAAGCGGTGGACGCCAGGAGGGCCGGGTACACCAACCAGAACGTCAGCAACTTTACTGAAGGCTGCGCCACCGCCTCATAGAGGATAGCGAGGACGAAGAGCGCGCTGGCGGCGAACCAGAACCGGCCCCGCGAGCAACGTCCGACCGGCGAGGCGAAGAGAACTCGCCAGTCGATCGGGCCGCCGTTCATTCTGTTCTCCAAACGTCGGTTGAGAATCTAGCCGGGCGCCAAGGCTCAGGCAAATTCGGCCAGAATGTCGTCGGCGGCCACGCTATCTCCCGCCTTGACCGGGGCTGATTTGATCAGCCCGGCCCTCTCGGCGCGGACAATGTTCTGCATTTTCATGGCCTCGACGACGAAAAGGATCTGACCCTCTTCGACTTGATCCCCTTCGGCGATCTCCGCCGAGATGACCAACCCTGGCATCGGCGAGAGAACCAGGCGGGAGGTGTCGACGGGCGGTTTCACCGGCAGACGCTCGTGAAGTTCTGCCGAAAGCGGCGTCAGAACAAGCACGCGCGCTTGGGCGGCGCGGTGGCGAATGACGAAACCCTCGGCGGCCGGTGCGACCGTGGCTGCGAACGACACGCCATCCAGGCGCCCTCGAAAGAGGGCCTTGCCCGGACGCCATTCGACTCCTTCGAGACGGACGAGGCGACCTCCGGCGAAGGTCAGTTCGAGACCATCATCGAGCGGCTCAAGGTGAATGCTGCGCGTCTGACCGGCGCAGACTATGACCCAATCCCGGCGGGGCGTCTGGCCGCCGCCATTTCGGCGCGCCCGGCTCGCCAGTCGCCAATGCATATCTACGGCGACAGCGGCCATCAGGTCCGACTGCATTTCGCTAAGCGGCAGACCTTGAAATCCAGCGGGAAATTCATCCGCGATATAGCTTGTCGACAGGGCCCCGCGGCGGAATCGCGGCTGGTCCATGACCGCCGACAGAAAGGCGGCGTTGTGCCCGCAGCCTTCGATATTCAGCTCTTCGAGAGCCAGACCCATGCCATCGACCGCCGCGGCGCGATCAGCTCCCTTTACGCTCAGCTTGGCGATCATCGGATCGTAGAACATCGAGATTTCGTCGCCTTCGCGAACGCCTGTGTCGTTGCGCACGGTGAAGTCGCCGCGATGGCCTTCCAACGGCGGTTGGTAGCGCACCAGACGGCCGATCGAGGGCAGGAAGTTGCGATAGGGATCTTCAGCGTAGATCCGACTTTCGATTGCCCAGCCATCGAAGCCGAGCTGGGCTTGGCCGAAAGCGAGTGGCTCGCCGGCGGCCACGCGCAGCATCTGTTCGACGAGGTCAATTCCGGTGATCAGCTCTGTAACCGGGTGCTCGACCTGCAGCCGGGTGTTCATTTCGAGGAAGTAAAACGACTTGTCCTGTCCGACCACGAATTCAACTGTGCCGGCCGAATCGTAGCTGACCGCCTCGGCCAGAGCCACGGCTTGCGCCCCCATGGCCGCGCGCGTCGACTCGTCCAGCAGGGGCGAGGGCGCCTCCTCGATTACTTTCTGGTTGCGCCGCTGAATCGAGCATTCGCGTTCAAACAGGTGGACGACATGACCGAGCTTGTCGCCGAGCACCTGGATCTCGATGTGCCGCGGACTTTCGATGAACTTCTCGATGAAGATTCGGTCGTCGCCAAATGCGCCCTTGGCCTCGGCGCGAACGGCCGGAAAACCTTCCTCGACTTCACGACGGTTGAAGGCGACCCGGATCCCCTTCCCCCCGCCGCCAGCCGACGCCTTGATCATCACAGGAAAGCCGATCTCCTCGGCGATCGTGATCGCGTGCGCCACGTCGCGGATTTCGCCAATGTGCCCGGGCACGACGTTGATGCTCGCCTTGGCCGCAAAGATCTTGGACTGGATCTTGTCACCCATCGCTTCGATGGCAGCCGGATTGGGCCCGATGAAGGTGATGCCCGCCGCCTGGCAGGCTCGCGCGAAGCCGGCGTTCTCAGAAAGGAACCCAAAACCAGGATGGATCGCTTCAGCGCCGGTCTCTATGGCCGCCTCGATGATCCGATCACCCAGGAGGTAGGACTGGGCGGCCGGCGGAGGTCCGATAAGCACCGCTTCGTCAGCCATCTCAACCGCCAGGGATTCCGCGTCGGCTTCGGAGCAGACCACAGCCACGCCGATGCCCATTCGACGGCAAGTCTTGATGATCCGAACGGCGATCTCGCCACGGTTGGCGATCAGAATTTTGGAGAACATCGCCTGCGAGCCGCCCGGTTTCGTCCTATGTTGTTTGGCGTCAGACGCACGGATTGACAACCTCCACCGAACGTCAGCTCACAGCGGGAGACGATATGGCGACTACAGATACGACAATCCTGAAGTCTACGTCAGGCTTCGACCTCACCCCACCGTCGGTGGGCGAGCGCGCCGCTCTGGAGTCGGCATTGAGCCAGGAGGAGCGTGAAGTCTTGTTGCGCCATGGCACGGAGGCGCCTTTCTGCGGGGGCTTGCTCGGCAATAAACTGGACGGGGTCTACTGCTGTCGTCTGTGCGGCCTACCCCTCTTCCGAGCCCAGACCAAGTTCGAGAGCGGCACTGGCTGGCCCAGCTTCTGGGCCCCGTACGACGAGGGCCATGTCCGAACGGTGCGCGACTTCAGCCACGGGATGGTCCGGATCGAGACTCGCTGCGCCCGCTGTGATTCCCACCAGGGTCATATGTTTCCGGACGGCCCGCCGCCGACCGGCATGCGCTACTGCATTAACTCAGTCTCGCTGAATTTCGTCGCCAACGGCCACCTTCTGCCAGATCCTCTGAAGCGAGGCGACGCGCTCCCCTAGAGGGGAATGTTGTCGTGCTTTTTCCACGGATTGGTGAGCTTCTTGTCCTTCAGGCTGCGAAGCGCTCGCCCGATGCGGCGACGAGTTTCATGAGGCATGATGACGTCGTCGATATAGCCGCGTGAAGCCGCCACAAACGGATTGGCGAAGTGCGCGCGGTATTCGGCCTCTCGTTCACCCAGCTTCTCCGGATCGCCGATATCGGCGCGGAAGATGATCTCCACAGCCTGTTTAGGACCCATGACCGCGATCTCCGCTGTCGGCCAGGCATAGTTGAAGTCGCCGCGCAGGTTCTTGGAACTCATCACGTCAAACGCGCCGCCATAGGCCTTGCGGGTGATGACGGTGATCTTGGGCACTGTCGCTTCGGCGAAGGCGAACAGCAGCTTGGCCCCGTGCTTGATGAGGCCGCCCTGCTCCTGCTTGGTGCCGGGCATGAAGCCCGGCACGTCGACGAAGGTGATGATCGGGATTCCGAAGGCGTCGCAGAAGCGCACGAAACGCGCCGCCTTGCGCGAGGCGTCGATATCGAGAACGCCGGCGAGCACTTGCGGCTGATTGGCGACGATCCCGATTGTCTGACCTTCCATCCGCGCGAACCCGATGATCACGTTCTTTGCGTAATCTGGAGAAATCTCAAAGAAATCCGACTCGTCTACGACTTTTTCGATCAACTCCTTCATGTTGTAGGGCTTGTTCGGATTGGCCGGCACGAGGGTGTCGAGCGAAGCCTCCGACCGGTCCGGATCGTCGAAACTTTCCCGCGCGGGCTGGGGCGCACGATTTGACAGGGGCAAGAAATCCACCAGCCGGCGCACTTGCGTGAGCGCCTCGAGATCGTTCTCGAAGGCTCCATCGGCGACTCCAGATTTCAAGGCGTGAACCCGGTAGCCGCCAAGATCCTCGTGGCTGACATCCTCGTTTATGACCGTTTTCACGACGTCAGGCCCGGTGACGTACATGTAGGCGGTATCCTTCACCATGAAGATGAAGTCGGTCATGGCGGGGCAATAGACATCGCCGCCCGCGCACGGACCCATTATCACGCTGATCTGGGGAATGACCCCGCTGGCCAACACAGTCTGCAGGAAGATGTCGGCATAGCCGGCCAGCGAATCCACCCCTTCCTGGATGCGGGCGCCGCCAGCGTCGAAGAGGCCGATGATCGGCGCGCCATTGCGGACCGCCATCTCCTGCACCTTGACGATCTTCTCCGCGTGAGCCTTCGAGAGAGAGCCGCCGAAGACTGTGAAATCCTTGGAATAAACGTAGATCAAGCGACCGTTGATGGTGCCCCAGCCAGTGACCACCCCATCGCCCGGAATTCGCTGGGTGGCCATGCCGAAGTCATGGCTCCGGTGCTCGACGAACATGTCGAACTCCTCGAACGAATCCTCATCGAGCAGGAGAGCGACCCGCTCGCGCGCCGTGAGCTTGCCTTTTGCATGCTGGGACTCGACGCGCTTTGGCCCCCCGCCGGCGCGCGCTAGGCCGCGGCGATGCTCCAGCTCTTCGAGTATGTGCTGCATGACGATCCTTCCCTGAACGATCGGTGCTAGCCGTGAGATTTAAAGCTGACAAGCATTGCGGCGTCTCAGCTGAGCGCGTCGAACCAGTCATCGAGCATTTGCACATCGGCCTCGATGGCGCAGGCGCGCCTGACGGCCTCGGCGTCTTGGCCCCACATCTGCGCCTGAAAGGCCTCGTCGATCCTCGAGGCGGCAAAAGCCTCGGCGCCAGTGATTCGTCTTGCCTGGAGAGCGAGGGCGAGAAATGTCGATCCCAACAGCTGCGCCGCGAACACGAGTCCCGCCAGCTCCAAGTCTGATAGCGCCAGCGCCTTCGCTTCGACGGCGGCGAGCAAGTTCGACGCCTGTTCGTGATGGACGATGCCGCGGGACCGACCGATCGGTTGCCCTAACTCGGCTTCGGCCCAGATAAGAATGGGCTGCCAGCTCGCCTGCTCCCGCCGGACGAGTTCGGGCGGAGCTTCAGCGAAGTAGCAGAGAAGATCATCGCCGGCGTAGTCGGCGATGCGCTTGGCCAAGTCTTCTCTAACATCGGGTAGGTTGTCGAGCGTTGCGCGCGCGAACCGCGTCGCCGGCATGGTCTCGAAATCGATAACGGCCGTCTGGGCGTTCCATTCGTCGGCGATCCGGCGCGCCAGCGCCTCCGTCGGCAGAACCATGCGGCTACCCCCGACTGTCCTCACGCTACGACCGTCGAGTTCAACGGTGAACCCTTCTGGCGACGATGCCACATTCGCGCCCAGATAGTGGCGTTTCGCTCGTGTCTCGAGGGACGGCGTCAAATGGATCGCTCCAAGATGGGCGGGGAGCATGAACGCGCGTATTCGAATGGGTCAAGGCAGGCTGCCTGACCATGACGATTGACCTCAGCGCCTCCATCGCGGTCACTCGGTTCGGCCTCGGCGCCCGCCCGGGTGAGATCGGCCGCGCCCGCGCCAACCCCAGAGAGTTCCTGCTGGACCAGATCCGTGCGGCAGGCGCTCCGCAGCCTCAGCCGGCCGCACCCAGGTCGGCTCAGCGCCTTAGCGAACTTCGCGACTATCAACGCGAGCGCAAGCAAGCCCGGCAGGCCGGCGATCCGAAGGCGGACCCCGTTAAGATGTTCGGGCAGTTGTTGCGGCAGGACACCGCCCAGGATTTCCTCGCTAGGGCGCGCCTGGCGGCCTCTACCGACGATAGCTTCGCTGAGCGTTGGACCCTGTTCTGGGCCAACCATTTCACAGTTTCGGCGGTGAAGGGCGACACGGCGACGCTGGTTGGCCCGTTCGAACAGGAGGCCATCCGACCGCACGTCTTCGGCCCCTTCGAGGACATGCTGGTCGCCTCAACGCGGCATCCGGCGATGTTGCTCTACCTCGACCAGGCTCAATCGGTCGGTACGAACAGTTTCCTTGCCCAGAGGGCGAGGCGAAACGGGGCGGCCCACGTACCCGGGCTGAATGAGAACCTGGGCCGCGAAATCTTGGAACTTCACACCGTGGGCGTGGATGCGGGCTACACTCAAGCCGATGTTACGGAGTTTGCGCGGGCGCTGACAGGCTGGAGCCTCGGCCGTCTGGACCACCCGGAAGAGCCCCAGGGCTTTATGTTCCGGCCCTATGCGCACGAGCCCGGCCCGCGGCTGATCATGGGGCGGCGCTACGCCGACGACGGTGAGGCGCAGGCGCGTACGGTGCTCAGAGACCTGGCCGCCGACCCGCACACCGCACGCCACCTTGCGTTGAAAATTGCCCGCCACTTCGTCAGCGATACGCCGCCGCCGCTGCTGACTGACCGGCTTGCCAAGACCTTTGAGACAAGCGGGGGACGCCTGGATGCGGTCGCCAGAGCCCTCATTGCCTCTCCGGAAGCGTGGGCTCCGACGGGGGCGAAGTTCAAGACCCCCTACGAGTTTCTGGTGTCGAGCTGGCGGGCCGCTGACACCCCGCCGACGGACATCGCGGCGATCGCCCAGGCCATGACCACAATGGGTCAGCGACCCTACAGCGCTCCATCGCCAAAGGGTTGGCCGGAAGATGCGCAGGCATGGTGCGCGCCGGACGCGGTCATCAAGCGCATGGCGTGGAGCGAGAGCTTCGCTGCGCAAAGTGTTGGTGAGCGCGACCCCATCGTACTGGCCCAGAACGCCCTGGGCGTGCGCCTCACACCGGCCGTCTCCGCCGCGGTGTCGCGCGCGGAGACGCGGGCCGAGGGCCTCTCGATCCTGCTGATGAGCCCGGAGTTCCAGCGCCGATGAGCATCCGCCTGCTAACCCGCCGCCAGGCTCTGATCGGCATTGCCGGTGTCGGTGTCGCTCTTGAGATGGTGGCTACGAACGCGACCGCGGATACGGCTCTCTCCGGCCGCAAGATTGTGACGATCATCTGCCGAGGCGGTCTTGACGGGCTGTCGCTGTCGCCTCCCGTCGGTGATCCGGCCTACGCTCAACTGCGCGGGCCGATCGCAATCCCAACTTTCGATGCGCCAGGCGGCGCGCTGAGGCTGGATGACACCTTTGGCCTGCATCCGTCGCTGGCCTTCGTCCACGGTCTGGCCATTAAGGGTGAAGCGCGGATTGCCCCCGCGATCGCCACGCCTGACCGCGAGCGCTCACACTTCGAGGCCCAGGACGTGCTGGAGAGCGGAGCGCCCCGCGTTTACGCGGAATCCTCCGGATGGTTGAACAGGGCGCTGGGAGCCATGGGGCCATCTGTAAAGGCGATGTCGGTCGGACCGACTGCACCACTAGTCCTGCGTGGCAAGATTGAAGCGGCGTCCTGGTCGCCGGGCGGAATGACGGAACGCGACCACCGACTTCCGTCGATCCTTCAGGACCTCTACGTCCACGATCCGCTCCTCGGGCCGGCGCTGGCGGAAGGTCTTGCAACCGAGAGCATGGCCAAGACTGCAATGGCGGACGCCTCTCGCACGTCCTCAGCGATGTCGGTCGATGACATGGCACAAGGTTCGCCGATGTCCTCGCCCTCGGGCCCGGCAAGCCCGCCCTCGACTCTGGCTCGCCAGGGGCTCGAACAAGCCCGCAAGATCGGAGCAACGCTCGCTGGCTTCATGGTCCAGCCGGGAGGCGTGCAAGTCGCGGCCGTCTCGATCGACAATTTCGACACCCACGCCAACCAAGGCGCAGCACAAGGCCAACTCGCCAATCGTCTAGTCTACGTCG
>DASXGB010000175.1:0-1727 GCA_036489325.1 Caulobacteraceae bacterium | reverse complement strand
CGTTTTACGCCAAAGCTTCGTAATCCGACGGCGCTACGAGAACCTTCACCTGGACGCGTTCCGATCGGCGGAAGTGGTCTCCGCCGAACGAGCTCCGCCGTAAGGCTCAGTCCACGGGACTCCAGCGCGCTACCGGACGGGTCGAGGCGATCGCGCGCGGGCCGGCCTGTTGCGGCTTGGCGCCCTGGCCCCACCGTTTCGGCTGGCCTTGGCCGCCGGGCCCCTGATTGGGGCGGCCGCGCCGTCGGTTGCGCGGACCTTTCCGTCCTTCGCCCTGGGCGGCCGCGCGGCCCTGACCCCCATGGCCCTGACCCCCATGGCCCTGACCTGCATGGCGAGGCGGAGCCTCGGGCAGGGTTGTTTTTTCCACCGCCGCCAAGGCCCCCAAGGCGCGATCGTTGCGCCGATCGTAGGAGGGCAGGTCGAGGCGGATCAGCTTCTGGATGTCCTTCAGCAGGCCGCGTTCTTCATGGCTGACCAGGCTGATGGCGACGCCGCCGGCCCCGGCGCGGGCGGTGCGCCCGATCCGGTGGACATAGGCCTCGGGCACGTTCGGCAACTCGAAATTGACCACATGGGTCACGGCGTCGACGTCGATGCCGCGGGCGGCGATGTCGGTGGCCACCAGCGCCCGCACGGCGCCGGACTTGAACGCCGCCAGGGCCCGCTCGCGCTGGCCCTGGGACTTGTCGCCATGGATGGCGTCGGCGCGGATGCCGGCCCCCTCGAGGTACTTGCCGACCCGCTCCGCCCCCCGCTTGGTGCGGGTGAAGACGAGGGCCCGGCCGACCTTGGCGTCTTCGAATAGCTCGGCCAGCAGCTGGCGCTTGCGCTCGGTCTCGATGAACAGGACGCGCTGTTCGATCCTGGAGACCGGCGTCGCCGATGGCGTCACGCTGACCTTGGCCGGATCCTTGAGGAGCTCGCCGGCGAGCTTGCCGATCTCGCTCGGCATGGTGGCGGAAAAGAACAGGTTCTGCCGGTCTTTGGGCAGGGTGGCGACGATGCGCCGGATCGGGGGAAGAAATCCCAGATCCAGCATCTGGTCGGCCTCATCGAGCACGAACACCTCGACCGAGCCGAGGATCGCCATCTTCTCGGCCATGTGGTCGAGCAGGCGGCCAGGCGTGGCGACGAGGACGTCGATGCCGCCGGCCAGGGCGCGGACCTGGGGTCCATGCTTCACGCCGCCGTACACCACCGCCACCGACAGGCCGAGATGGCGGCCATAGGCGCGGAAGCTTTCGGCGATCTGGCTGGCCAGTTCGCGCGTGGGGCTGAGGACGAGGACGCGGCAGCCGCGCCGGGGCGCGGGACGGCGGTCGTCGGCCAGCCGCTGCAGGATCGGCAGGGCGAAGGCGGCCGTCTTGCCGGTGCCGGTCTGGGCGACGCCCAGAAGGTCGCGGCCGGCGAGGACGGTGGGGATGGCCTGGGCCTGGATGGGGGTCGGGCGGTCATAGCCCTTGTCGGCCAGGGCCCTCAGCAAGGGCTTGGAAAGGCCGAGATCGGAAAATTGGGTCACGGTAAGGATAGGTCTTTCATATGCGCCAGTCGCGAGCGCTCGCACATCGCGAGCCTCGCCTGGGGCGTTGATGGGTTGGGAAGGCCCAGCGTGAACGGGCGATCGGCTAGAGCCAAAAGGCGCTCGACGGGCCGGGGTCTTGAGAAAACCCCTTCACGCGACCGGAGCGCCGATAGCGCCAGGAAGGCGCGCTCGCCACATCGGG
>DASXGB010000033.1:0-3050 GCA_036489325.1 Caulobacteraceae bacterium | reverse complement strand
CGCATCATGCAGGAGCTTGACGTCCCAGCCGAGGGCGTCCCTCGCGGCTTCGAAGAGCTTCGGAACCAGAGGCAGGTAGCGGTCGGTGGACCAGACCTCTTCCGGCGGATCGCCTTCCCTGGCCGGCTCGTAATAAAGCTTGTCCTTGGAGACGCCGTAGGTGGCCGCCAGTCCGGGCACGGCGGTCTGCAACCGCACGGCCTTGTAGCCTTTCTCCACATAGGCGGCGGCCTCGGCCAGGGTGTCCTCGATGGTCTCGCCATTGGCGTGGCCATAGACGAGAACGCCTTTGCGGCAGGCGCCGCCGAGCAGCTGATAGAGCGGCAGGCCGGCCTGTTTGGCCTTGAGATCCCAGAGGGCCATGTCCACGGCGCCGATGGCGGCCATGGTGACCGGCCCGCGACGCCAGTAGGCCCCGCGGTAGAGATATTGCCAGGTATCCTCGATCTGCTGCTCGTCCCGGCCGACCAGCAGCGGTGCGAGGTGTTCGGAAAGATAGCTCGCCACGGCCAGCTCGCGGCCATTGAGGGTCGCATCGCCCAGCCCGTAAGCCCCCGATTCGGTTTCGATTTTCAGGGTGACAAAGTTACGGCCGGGCGAGCAGACGATGACCCGGGCGGCGGCTATGGACATGGGAAGATCTCCATCGGCAGTGCGCCGCTGTGGGTTACGGCCAGGGCGGCCCGTTCGAGGCCAAGGCGGGCGGCGTCGGTCGGCGAGCGGCCCCTCAATCTTGCGGCCAGATAGGCGCCGTCGAACGCGTCGCCCGCGCCGGCGGTATCCAGCGCACGGACGGGCGCGGTGGGCAGGAGAACCGGCGCAGTGCCGCGGGGAGACGCGAGGCAACCGGCGGCGCCCAGGGTCAACACGACTTCTACGGAACGCGAGGCGCGACAGTGATCCAGAAGGACCTCCGGGGTCGCCTCGCCCCACAGTTCGGCGAGGTCGTCGCGGCTCGGCAGCAGGATATCGGCCTGGCTCATGGCGGCCTCCAGAACCGCCTGCATGGTATCTCGGCTCTCCCATAACGCCGGGCGGACGTTGGGATCGAAAGCGAGGATCTTCGATTTCAGGCCGGCCACAAATGAAAGGGCGGCCAGCCGCTCGCCAGGCGGCAGAATGGCCAGGCTGATCCCCGTCAGGAAGATGAGGTTGGCGCCGGCCATGGCCTCGGCCCGCGGCCTCAGGGCGCTTAACCAGCCACGGGCTGCCGAGTCGGCCCGGTCATAGGAGAAGCGCCGCTCGCCCGCAGCGCCGATCTCGGCCCAATAGGCGCCAATGCGGCCGCCGGGAATCTCCGGGCTCAAGGCGCCGTCGATGCCGAACCGCGACCAGGCGGCGCGCATCGCCCGGCTCTGAGCGTCGTCGCCGGTGACCGAGGCGAAAGCGACGTCGATGTCGGGCGCGGCTTGCTTGATATGAGCGGCGACATTGAAGGCGTCGCCGGCGAAGGCCTGCGCTCCGTCCGCCCTGCGCTCGATCATGCATTCGCCGATGCAGATGACGTGCATCATGCGGCCGGCGCCAGCGCGGCCAACCGCACCAAAGGCTCGGCCCGGAACGGCTCTGGGAACAGGACCGGATCGTCGAGAGCGGCGGCGAGGTCGCCGCCGGTCACGAGCCAGGCGGCGAGGGACGCCCCCTGCGGATCCCTGGCCCGCCCTTCACCGACCGCGTCCAGCCAGGCGCGGATGACGGCGGCCAGGCGCGCGGCGGGCCGGCCGGCCCGGGCGTTGGCGATCAGGATCGGGAAGATCCGCTGGGCGAGCTTGGCCGAGCCGTCCTCGGCGATCTGCGCCAGACGATGGTCGAGGGAGGGATTGGCGAGCCTGGCGCGCGTCTTCGCCCAGTAGCCGGCGACATCCAGGCCCGCCAGGGCGGGCGCAATCTCCTCGCCGACCATAGCCTCGGCGAAGGCGGCGAGCTCGGGATCGGCGATAGCCTGGCGCACGAATGAGAGGCCGCGGGGAAGGCCTAGATAGGCGAGCGCCGAGTGGGTGGCGTTGAGGACGTGGAGCTTCAGCCGCTCATGGCCCTCGACGCTGGCGACAATCTCGGCCCCGGCCGCCTCCCAGGCCGGGCGCGGCCCGGCGAAGCGGTCCTCGATGGCCCAGGCGGCGAAGGCTTCGCGCTGGACGCTGGCGGCATCCTCGAGCCCCAATGCAGCTTCGACGCGGGCGCGGTGGCCGGCGTCGGTCGCCGGGACGATGCAGTCGACCATGGTCGAAGGGAAGGCGACGCTGGCCTCCAGCCAGGGGCCAAGAGTCGGATCGGCGCGGTCGGCGAAGGCCCGGACGGCGGCGGCGAGCTTAGCGCCATTGCCGGAGAGATTGTCGCAACTGATCACCGTGATCGGCTCGCCGCCGGCCCGCCGGCGCGCGGCGAGGCCGGTGACGAGCCAGCCCAACGCCGAGACCGGAATTCCGCGAAGATCATGGACGATGTCTGGATGAGCGAGGTCGAGCTTTCCGTCCGGCGCCAAAGCGTAGCCGGCCTCGGTGATCGTCAGGGTGACCACATGGATGTTCGGGTCGGCGAAGGCGGCCAGGACGCGGCCTGGACTCGCCGGCGCAAAAAGGACCCGCTTGACGACGCCCACCACCCGCACGCCCTCACCCAGGGTCTCGACGGCATAGAGGCCATCTTGCGGCGCCAGGGCCTCGCTCAGGGCAGCCGAGCGGAGGGAGACGCCGGTCACGCCCCAGTCGCCGCCGGCCGCCGCGATGGCGTCTTCGGTGAAGACGTTCTGGTGCGCGCGATGAAAGGCGCCTGGACCCAGGTGCAGAATGCCGGTCTTCAGCCGTTCACGGTCGTAGGCGGGACGGCGGATGGCCGCCGGCAAGCGTGAGAGCGTCGCTTGGCTGAGCCGTCCGTCCAAAGCATCCATCGCGCTGGCCTCAAGGCCCTGCCTGTGCAAGCGCGGCCCTGGCGTGTCAATTGACGCCCATGCGCCCGGCCAGTCTCGACGCCCCGCCGATCTTCCGCCTGGCCGGCCGCGCGCCGGGGCGCCTCGATCTGGAAAGTGACACGGCGGCCAGGGCGCACGTCTT
>DASXGB010000299.1:0-1712 GCA_036489325.1 Caulobacteraceae bacterium | reverse complement strand
CGATCCAGCGGGCGGCTTCCAGCGCCTCAGCCCAGGACTCCTCCGACCGCTTGGGCGCCATCAGGGCGGCGGTGTTCTCGAAGGCGACGCGAAACGCTTCGCGGTCATCGATCGGGATGCCGATGATCTCGCTGGCAACGATGATCGGCACATGGAAGGCGAAGTCGGTCACGAGGTCGAAGCGCCCGTGCGCCGAGACGTCGTCCAGCAGACCGTCGATCAGCGCGCGGATGCGGCCCTGGCGCTCCTCGATCCGGCGGCGAGAGAAGGCGGAGACCACCTGGGCGCGGATGCGGGTGTGATCGGGCGCATCCATCTGGTTGAACGACTGGGCGAGGGTGCGGCTGAGCCCCTTTTCGGTCGCGCTCCCCTTGTCCTGACCCGTCGCCAGGGGGTTGCCGCCGCCCCAGCCGGCCGCGGCGCTCGAGAACCTCGCCGGATCCTTCAGCACCATGGCGCAATCGTCGTAACGGGTCAGGTACCAGAAACCGTGGCGGGACCAGTGGACCGGATCCTCGCGGCGCAGTCGGGCCAGGATCTCGACCGGGTCGTTCTCGAAGTCGTAGTCGTAGAGGTCCGGCGAAAGCCCGCCCGCCGCGCTGTCGATGACGCTCATCGCCGCCTTTCCATGATCATGCCTCGCCGAACACAAACAACGTCATCCCGCACGGAGGCGGAACGCCGGAGATGCGGCACCCAGGGGCCGCAAGCGCTGACGCTCTGTCAACGCCAGGGTCCGGGCTCTGCCGCGCCGGCGCGCCTTGGCCGGGATGACGCACTCTTTTTTTGCGCCGATTTTGGATCGCCGCCTCCTCAATAGACCCACGGGATCAGCCGCCAGGTTCGGGCGCGGTAGGCCTCGTAAGGCTCGCCGAACTGGCTGGCCAGCAGCCGCTCCTCGGAGTCCATGCGCGCGACCAGCACCGGGATCGTCAGCAGGGTGAGGATGACGCCCGCCCAGGCCCTGAAGGCGAGGCCCCAGCCGAGGGTGGTGATCAGGAGGCCGACGTAGCTGGGATTGCGGACAATCGCATACAGGCCGCCGGTTTCGAGCTGATGGCCCGGCTGGATGGCCACCAGGCCGCTGAACCGGTTCTTGAGGACGAACACCGGCGCGATGCGCAAGGCGCAGCCCAGACAGAAGAGGGCGCACCCGACCCAGCGCACGGTCTCGCCGCCCAGGGTCCACAGGCCGCGCCGGTCGGTCCAGGGCGGCAGGACGCCATCGGCGAGACTGAGCAGGGTGAAGGCGACGATCACCCAGCGGTTGGCCTTGTCCTCGCGCTCGCCGCGGCTGAGCGAGCCGGCGGTGAAGGTGGCGAGGATGCCGAACCCGTAGGTTGCCACGGCGAGGGCGATGAGCGCCGGATGGGCCATGAACGCCGCCAGACCCCCTTCCGCCCACACTGCGGCCGCGAGGAAGAGGGTGACGCTCGCGAGGGTGAAGACCGCAAAGCCCAGGCGTTTCAACGTCGTCCTCCTGTGGGCCGCCCGGAACAAGAATCGTCCCGGCCGGCCCGCTGGGCAAGCGCGGCCATCCTGATCTCCCCCCTGCGAAGCAGGGGAGAGAGTTGTGCTCAAATTCTCTCCCCCCTCAGGGGGAGTACGGCCAAAGGCCGGGAGGGGGGTCAACGTCAGGCGGCCGTGACCCCCTCCACCCCTTCGGCGTCCCCCTGCCCCTGAGGGGGAGGAGAGTTGAGCGCATGTTCCCC
>DASXGB010000294.1:0-2293 GCA_036489325.1 Caulobacteraceae bacterium | reverse complement strand
CCTCCCATGGCTCCGCCATGGGCCCCTCCCTCCCCCTCTGGGAGAGGGGTCTTCCGGCGGGCGCTTCCACATAAACGACCGTCTTCCCCGGCCTTGTCCCGGCCACCCATTTGGCGCGATCCGATGAGTGGCCATGCCGGGCATGGCCACGTCTCATTCGGCGTTCATGGATCGGCGGGACTGACGCCCGCCGATGACGGTTGAGGAAAAAGGGGAGCGTTGGAGTGCGCCGTCGCCGCGCTGCTACTCAAACCCGGCGATCAGTTCGGTGGGTTCTATGGCCAGGCCCTTGAGGAAGGGTTCGGCGTAGGCGATCTGGCCGGTCAGGGTCTGGGGATCGCCGTTGGCCAGTCGGTAGACCGCCTCGGCGATGTACTTGATCGGCTGCACGCGGTCCTTGGTGGCTTCAGTGATCAGGCCGTGGACGGCCACGCCCGGCGTCGCCACCAGGCCCGGCGAGACGACGTTGACGGCGATGCCGTCGGCCTGGACCTCGCCGGCCAGACCGGTGGTGAACCGCTCCAGCGCCGCCTTGCACATGCCATAGACCGTGCCGCCGTGCGCCCCGCGATAGGGCGGCTTGGGATGAATGCCGGCGCCGGAGGAGATGTTGACGATCCAGCCGCGGCCGCGGTCGCGCATCGATGGCAGCACCAGTTGGCAGAGGTGCGTCGGCGCCCACACCTGCACCTCCATCATCAGCTTGAAGCGCTTCTCGCTGAAGCCTGCGATCGGCGCGAAGAAGGTCACAGCCGCGTCATTGACCAGGATGTCGATCGGACCGACGGCCTCCGTCGCTTCTCTCACCAGCCGTTCGCGGTCGGCGGCCAACGCCAAGTCCGCCTTGGCGGCGTGGGCCGTCCCGCCGGCCTCGCGGATGGCCCTGACCGTGCCGGCGAGCGTGCCCGGCAGGCGGCTCTCGCCCTCGTGCTCGGTGCGGGCGGTGACGACCACGCGCGCGCCCTCCATCGCCAGGCGCGCGGCGATGGCCGCGCCGATGCCGCGGCTGGCGCCGGTGACGAGCGCCGCCTTGTCCTTGAGCGTCCCGTTCGGATTGATCCCGGCCATGTCTCTTTCTCCCATGTCTGATCGATCAATTTTGCCGCGATTGTCGAAACCGGCAAGCTGGGCGTTACCTATCCCGACGCCAGATGCTCTAGGACGACTGAATGGACCCCGGTCCCCCGACGACCGCGCCTGAAGGCCGGCCCCTGCGGCCGTCGCTGTGGCGGGAGGAGAGAGCGCCGCGCGCGGCGGTGCTCATCGACGTCGCCGACTATTACACCGCGCTCAGGGACGCGCTCGCCAAGGCGCGCCGCTCCGTCCATTTCCTCAACTGGGCCTTCGAGACCCGCACCCGGCTCAATCCGGAGGGCGAGTCCTACCTCCGGCTTGGTCAGATCCTGCGGGGCATGGCGGCCGACGGGATCGACGTGCGGGTGCTGTGCTGGCGCGCCGCGTTGCCGGTCGCCATGTCGCAGGAAGGCTATCCGCATCGGAACGTCGCCGTCTTCGCCGGCTCGGGCGTGCGGTTCGTGCTGGACGGGACCCACCCCTTCGGCGCCTGCCATCACCAGAAAGTGGTGGTCATTGACGACGCCCTGGCCTTCTGCGGCAGCGCCGACCTGGCCCTCGACCGCTGGGACACCTCCGAGCACCTGGACCACGATTTCCGGCGTCGCCGGCCGCGCTCGCGCAAGTTCTTCGATTCCCGCCGCGAGGCGATGGCGCTGGTCGATGGCGCCCCGGCCGTGGCGTTGGGCGAGCTCTTCCGCGCGCGCTGGCGGCGCGCCACGGGCGAGGCCATGGCGGCCCCGGCGCCGGCCGAATCCGTGGCCTGGCCGGACGGCCTCGAGCCGACCTTCACCGATGTCGCGGTCGGCATCGCCCGCACTGCCCCCGGCTGGCGCGGCGCCAAGGAGATCCGCGAGAGCGAGATGCTGACCCTGGCCTCGATCGCCGCGGCCAGGCACACGATCTACATGGAGAACCAGTACTTCACCTCGCCGCCGGCGGCCGAGGCCCTCGCCGAGCGGCTCGCCGAAGCCGACGGCCCGGAGGTGGTGCTGGTCTCCACCGGACTCGCACCGCACTGGTTCGACCGCATGACGATGGACCGCGCGCGGGTCGGCTTCATCCGCCGCCTGACCCGGGCAGACCTGCACGGCCGTCTGCAGATCATGAGTCCCCTGACCCGCGCCGGCGCGCCGATCATCGTCCACGCCAAGCTGGCGGTGATCGACGACGATTTCGTGCGCGTCGGCTCGACCAATCTCAACAATCGCTCGACCGG
>DASXGB010000264.1:0-13055 GCA_036489325.1 Caulobacteraceae bacterium | reverse complement strand
AGACGGGTCCGATCTCGAAGAGGGCGACGTCGAAGAAGCCGCGGCGCTGATTGCGGCCCACCGCCTCGATGAGGTTCGGCAGGATCGAGGGCCGCATGCAATCGAGCTCTGCGGCGATCGGGTTCTCCAGCATGAGGCTCTGATCGCCGCCGCCGAAGAGCGCCGCCTGGTCTCTGGCCATGAAGCTCCAGGTGACGGTCTCCTGATAGCCGGCGGCGGCCATTTCGCGGCGGGCGGCGCGGATGCGGGCCTGGCGAGAGGTGAGAACGCCGCCGACCGCCCTCGGCGTCTCGGGGAGGGGCGTGGAGGGAAGCGCGCCATAGCCGGCGATCCTGGCCACCTCCTCGACGAGGTCCGCCTTGCCCTCGACGTCCGGACGCCAGGACGGCGGCTGGACGAGATCGCCCGTGCGCTCGAAGCCGAGGCTCTGAAGAATCTCCCAGACGCGGGCGTCGGAGACCGAGAGTCCGGAGAGGTGGGCGACATAGGATGGCTCGAAGGCGAAGGCAGGACGCACCGCGGGTGGCGTTCCGGCCAACATCGCCTTGGAGGCCTCGCCGCCGCATAGCTCGAGGATCATCGCCGTGGCCTGCTCGATCCCGGTCAGGAGCGAGGCCGGATCGACGCCGCGGGCGAAGCGGTACTGGGCGTCGGAGACGATGCCCAGGGTCCGGCCGGTCTGGGCGGTGAGGATCGGATCGAACCAGGCGCTCTCGATGAAGACGTCGGTGGTGGCGTCCGAACAGCCGGTCGAGGCGCCGCCCATGACGCCGCCAAGGCCGATGGCGCCCGAGCCGTCGGCGATGACGCAGGTCTCGGCGCCCGCCTCATAGGTCTTGCCGTCGAGGGCGGCGATCTTTTCGCCGGGCCTTCCGAGGCGCGCCTCGACGAAGCCTCCGGTCAGCCGGGCGGCGTCATAGACGTGCAGCGGCCGGGCGCGGTCGTGGGTGATGAAGTTGGTCACGTCCACCAGAGCGTTGATCGGGCGCAGGCCCACGGCCCGCAGGCGGGCCTGAAGCCAATCAGGCGACGAGCCATTCTTCAGCCCACGGATCAAGCGACCGGCGAAGGCCGGACAGGCCTCCGGCGCCGGCAGCCGGATGTCGACGGGGCAGGGGAAGGCGCCGGGCGTCGGCTTGACCGGATCGGGCTTCAGACGGCCGAGGCCGGCGGCGGCGAGATCGCGGGCGATGCCGCGCACGCCCAGCCAGTCCGGCCGGTTAGGCGTTACCTCGAAGTCGATGACCGCCTCGAGCCCGAGAGCCTCGGCGGCCGGCGCGCCGACCTCCCACTCGGCCCCGAGTTCCAGGATGCCGTCGGACTCCTCGGCCGTCTCCAGCTCGGCGGCCGAGCACAGCATGCCGTTGGAAACGACGCCGCGCACCGCCCGGGGCTCCAGGGTGATCCCGGTTCCCGGGATGAAGGTCCCGATCGGGGCGTATACGGTGACGAGGCCGGCGCGGGCGTTGGGCGCGCCGCAGACGATCTCCTTCAATCCGTCGATGGTCTCGGCCTGGCAAACCGACAGGCGGTCGGCGTTCGGGTGGCGCTTCGACTCCACGATCCTGGCGACGGTGAAGGCGGCGAGCCTCGCCGCCGGATCCTCGACCGCCTCGACCTCCAGGCCGGCCATGGTCATGGCCTCGACGATTTCGGCAAGGCTGGCGGTGGTTTCGAGGTGCTCCTTGAGCCAGGAGAGGGTGAACTTCATCGCCGGTCCCTCAGCTCAGGCCCGAGGCCGGGTTGGGCGCGGCGAAGGCCGAGAAGCCGTAGTGCGCCAGCCAGCGAACATCCGAGGCGAACATGTCGCGCAAGTCCGGCATGCCGTACTTCAGCCGTCCCAGGCGATCGACGCCAAAGCCGAAGGCGAAACCCTGCCATTCGTCGGGATCGAGGCCGCAGTTGCGCAGCACAGTGGGATGGACCATGCCGGAGCCGACGATTTCCGACCAGTCCGTACCCTGACCGATCCGCACCTCGCCGTTCACCATCTCGCACTGCACGTCCATCTCGGCCGAGGGCTCGGTGAACGGGAAGTAGTGCGGGCGGAAGCGGGTGACGACGCTCGGCAGCTCGAAGAATCGAGCGACGAACTGATCCAGCGTCCACTTCAGGTGGCCCATGTGGATGTCGCGGTCGATCACCAGCCCCTCGATCTGGTGGAACATCGGTGTGTGCGTGGCGTCGCTGTCGCGCCGGTAGGTGCGGCCGGGCGAGATGATCCGGATCGGCGGCGTCTGGCCGGCGGCGATCCAGGACGCTGGCGGCGGTTGGTTGGTCCGCTGCATGGTCCGCACCTGCACCGGGCTGGTGTGCGTCCTCAGCACCTTGCGCTCGCCGGCCGCGTCGGGCGTGAGGAAGAAGGTGTCATGCAGCTCGCGGGCCGGGTGGCGCGGCGGGAAGTTGAGGGCCGTGAAGTTGTGGAAGTCGTCCTCGATGTCCGGCCCTTCGGCCAGAGCGAAGCCCATCTCGGCGAAGATGGCCACCATCTCGTCCATCACCTGCATCGTCGGATGGACCGAGCCCTGGCGGCGCGGCGGTGACGGCAGGGAGAGATCGAGGGCGCCGGCGGCGAGCTCGGCGTCCATCGCCGCCGCGTCCAGCACTGAGCGCCGCTCGGAGATCAGGGCCGCGACGCGGTCGCGCAGGCCATTGAGGCGAGGGCCTTCGACGCGGCGCTCGTCCGGGTTCATGGCGCCCAGGCCCTTCAACAGGCCGGAGATGGTCCCGGTCTTGCCGAGTGTCTCAACGCGGATCTCTTCCAACGCCGCAACGTCGGCGGCCGCGCCTATGCGCTCCGACAGCTGGCGTTCGGTATCTGTGAGGTCGGTCATCGGCTGAAATCCTGTGCCTGGGTTCGGGGCATGGCGAAAGGGAGGGCGCGTCCGGCGCCCTCTTCTTGGCCTAGCTTTCGAACCCTGGAGGGTCGGTCAGCCTCAGGCGGCCAGGGCGGCGCGGACCTTGTCGGCGATGACCTTGAACGCGGCCGGGTCGCTCCCCGCGATGTCCGACAGGACCTTCCGGTCGATGTCGATCCCGGCCAATTCAAGGCCGTGGGTAAATCGCGAATAGGTCAGGCCCTCGGACCGGGCGGCGGCGTTGATCCGCTGGATCCACAGGGCGCGGAACGAGCGCTTGCGCGCCTTGCGGTCGCGGTAGGCATATTGCCCAGCCCGGTCGACCGCGGTCTTGGCCGCGCGGATGGTGTTCTTGCGCCGGCCCCAGAAACCCTTGGCCTGCTCCAGCACCTTCTTGTGCCTGGCGTGGGCGGTGACGCCCCTCTTCACTCTCGCCATGACCTACAGCCCGTAAGGAATGTATTTGGCGATGATCCGGGCGTCGGATTCGCCGACCACCTTGGTCCCGCGGTTCTGGCGGATGTACTTGCCGTTGTGGCTGATCAGGCGGTGGCGCTTGCCGGCCACGCCCGCCTTGATCTTGCCGGTCGCGGTGATCTTGAAGCGCTTCTTGGCGCCCGATTTGGTCTTCAGTTTGGGCATTTCGATCCTCTGGAAGGAGCTGACAGAAGTCGCCGTGGCATGCCTTGGGCCAGGCGGCTCGATGGAGGCGCGCTCTCTAGGCGAAGAGGCCGCAAAAGGCAAGGCGAGTCACAGCAGCGCCGCAGCGGCGAGGCCGGTGACCACGAAGCGGGCCAGCCACTCCGCGCCGTTCACCGCTACGGCCGTCGAGTCGAGCTTGATCCATATGAGGTCAGTGAGCAGCACCGGAACCGGCCCGGCGAGCCAGGCGGCCAGCGCCACAAGCAGTGCGGAGCGCAAGTCCGGTCGGCCGCTCCGGCCGACGAGCCAGGCGAAAGCCGCGACGCCAATCACGCTGAAAGCGGCGGAGTAACCGATCTTGGTCGCCTCGGTCAGGCCCGTTCGCCAGATCTCCGGCGTGGCGTTGTAGGCGCCGTGGAAAAGGACGCCGCTGAGCAGCCAGTCGATGCAGGCGCTGACCACGACTCCGATGACCACGACCACCAGATACCGTGAAAATCTCATGGCTTGCCTCCCCTGTGGCCACTCAGCCGGTGGCCCTCGGATCGGAAGGGATCGCCCATTGACCGGCGATGTCAATCGGTCGAGACGGCCGACAGGATCAGGCTCGGCTTTGACCCCGTCGCAACGACGGCAGAGCGTTCCCCCTGAGCTGGACGGCTTGCCGGTCGCGACCTTCGCGGCGAACGTGCTAGGGTCGAGGGCAGGGCAGACGAACCGCCGCGCGCCGCGCGTCTTCGTCGCCAATCCGAAAGGTCCGCGATCGTGAGCAAGGGCGCGCAGGATCCGGCCAAACCGGACGCAAAACCCGAAAACCCGAAGCGCTGGTCCGCCCAGGCGGGGCGGCGCGGTCGCCCGCCGCTGCGCCTTCTGGGCGCCCTCAGAGGCGTCGGAACACTGATCTGGGAAGGCGGCGAGGGGGAAGTGAGCTATGAGCTCGACGTCTTCGGCGCGGGAGACGCCTATACGGCCAATGGCGCGCTCGAGGGCGATGTCGTGGCCAAGCTCGCGCCCGAGGCGGAGGAAGAGACCGCGGTGTTAGCAGCCCGCCTTCGACTTCCCGACGATCGCGAGATCGCCGTCGACATCCTGCGGCTCGATCCGCCTCTGGCCGAAGTCGAGGTCGGCGCATCCGACGCCGCCAAGCTCCTGCCGCCGCGCTAAGCGCGGAAGAGGAAATCCCGCCCGGACGGGGTCGCCCGGGCGGGAGTCGTTCTAGATCGCCTGGAGCTGGCCGGCGGCGGTCTTGCCGCTGCGACGGTCCTGCTCGAGTTCGTAGGAGACCTTCTGGCCTTCGTTGAGGCCGCTGAGGCCCGCTCGCTCGACGGCCGAGATGTGGACGAAGACGTCATTCCCGCCCTGGTCAGGCTGGATGAAGCCAAAGCCCTTCTGGCTGTTGAACCACTTCACGGTTCCGGTAGACATGATTGATAGACCTTCCATTGTGAGTTCAGGCACGGGCGGTCGGCCCGCAGTATCAGAATTTCGAAGAGATTAGGGTCGAGTCCGGAGCTCAATCCTTGGGAAAGAGCGGAGGAGAGCGGCCGAGCCCGTCGATATTTGACGCTGGGAAGGCTAGCATTTTTTTCGGCCGCGGCAAGCGCCCCGGCGCACGCCTCGCGACAAACGGGCCGCGGCGGTCGAGATTGGCCCCCTCGCCAGAGGCAGGACGTGCTAGAGTGTCGGCCGATCGGCGATGGGGTAGCCGCGATGACGGGGCCGCGGGCTCCGGGAAGGGTGCAGGCATGGAAAAAGAGAAGTCGCGGGCCAAGCCGGACCGGCCGCGGGTCGAGGTGTTCCGGCGAGCGATCGCGACGGCTGAAGCCGACGGTCTCACGCGCACAGAGATGGTACTGCACCTGACCCTTCGCGACGTCCATGGGCTGAAGCGTGATCCAGGCATCCCCCTGGAGGATATTTCCTTCGCCGGCGGCATCATGCATTTCATTGGCGTTCGCATCGTCCAGGGCGGCTCGAGCGTGAGCTTTCTGGGCGCCGACGGCCGAGAAGACGTCGACCTCGCCAACTGACGGCCGGACATCGGCGTAGCTTTCCACACTTTTCAGGAGTGGGGCCGGCGTGCGATGCCGAGCCCGATACTGAGATGGCCAGCCAGCATAGAGAGCCGGTGAACGCCCATGGGCTAAGGGCCGTGCGGACCGCCCTGTCGGCCCAGCACATCCGCGTGGACCGAGATCGTCCAGCCATTCGCAACAGCCGCGAAGCTGAATGCGGCCAAGCCAGGCTCGGTTGCCGGTCTGTTGCTGATCTATCCACTGCTGGAGCTTGGCGACGAAGCCTCGAGCGTCTTCGCACATTCGCGGATCGTGGGCCGCGCTGCCGTCAGCTACATCCGACACCAGCTCCAGTTGAAGGCGCCCACGCAGTCACTCGGCGAGTCCGATCTGGCCCCTGTACCGCCGTCGCTGATCGTGACGGGCGGCGCGCTCGACCCTTGCCGACCCGACGCGCAACG
Organism: Caulobacteraceae bacterium; assembly: GCA_036489325.1. Taxonomy (GTDB): domain Bacteria; phylum Pseudomonadota; class Alphaproteobacteria; order Caulobacterales; family Caulobacteraceae; genus Acaudatibacter. The sequence continues at coordinate 7,079 of DASXGB010000264.1, read as the reverse complement.
ACTTGCCGCCAGGCTGGATGTGGATGGCAAGCTGACGGGGCTGCTGGAATATCCCCGCCTCCCTCACGGTTTCGCCAGCATGACCCACGTCTCCCGAGCGTCGGGCCGGGCGGTTGGCGAAATCGGCGAACGGCTCGCCGACCTGGTAACCCAGGTCAGCGCGCAGCAAACCCAAGCCTCGGACGATCGGTTCGCGCCAGCAACCGGTCCGGCCCCGTAGCTCGGCTGGGACGGGCCCTCGCGAACCCGTCCCGACATCCTCAAATCAGGCGATGATGTTCTCGGTCTCGGCCGGCTCGAACGGAGCGAGCGTGCCGGCGGCCAACAGGGCTTGGCGGCGCTGAACCTCCAGAGCCATCAGCTGGATCTCCAGGCCGACGCGCTGGGCTTCCGCTTGCTCGCGTTCGAGCCGGATCATCACCTCCTGCTCCAGGGCGGGGTCCTGGGCGCAGCAATGGGCGAGCTCCGGATCATAGACCACCCCATCGGTGGGTACGGCGATCGTCTGCTTGTTGGTGACGCTCGAGCCGACCTTCGGCAGGCCGCTCAGCGCCGCCTTCACGGGCGCCTGCAAGGCCGCCGGCAGGGTTGAGACCTGCGACGGGTCCAGCGGGCCGGAATTGAAGTTGCCGGCGATGACCCGGAAGGTGATGGCGTTGACCGTGGTGGTCAGGGTGTAAACGTCCATCACCTTGCGGACGAAATAGTTCACCGCATAGCAGGCGTTGTTGTTGATCAGCGTGCGTTGGGTCGTCGAGACCGTCTCGGTGTCCTCATAGCTGCTGATCGTCAGGCCGCGCTGAACGTCAGTGTATTGTGAGGCCTGCAGGGCGGTCTGCGAGAACTGCTCGGAAGCCGCTTGCACCGAAAGCTGGGCCGCGGAGCTCGAGCTGCTGCTTTCGCTGCCGCCGCCGCCGATGCTGAAGAGCAGCAGGTTGACCCCGCCGCCTCCACCCGCGCTCTGGGTCTGGCTGTTGAGCACTTGGGTCAGCAGGCTCGTATCCGATGAGGTGCTCTGCTGGTGCACGGCCGAGACGAACTGTGAGAAGGTCGTCTGGATCGAGAAGCGCTCTGTCTCGCTGGTCGTCCGGCGATAGCGGTCGCTCTGGTAGAGCGTCATCTTCTCGCCGGGCAGGAGCGTCAGCGTATAGGCAAGTCCGCCATGCTGCTTGCCGGTCAGGCACAGGTGGTGGCTGTAGATGATGGTGATGATGATCTCGCCGCGGCCGAAGTCGCCGGTCGACGGCTTCCCCGCCAGGGGCAAGGTGATCGTCTTGGTCTCCTGGAAGTTGACGCAGGCCGCGCCGGGCACCCACGGCGGATCGCAGGGAACTTGGCAACAGGCGTCCTGCGTCGGCAGCGTTATCGGGGTCGTCCCGTCGGTGGGATCAAGGGTTGGGGTCGTGGAATCAGACATTCAGGCCTCCCTAAAAAGCTACGCGTTCAGCCGCCGTGGTCTGTTCAAGCACGGTCGTTCGACCGCCCGTCCGACATCTCCATTGTGAAGTTCAACCGCACGGCCCAGCCCGCCGCGGCGACGGTTTCAAAATCGACCTTGAAAGAATGGCTGTCAACAGGATTCGATTCGAATACTGCTGCGAGATCGATTCCGAATTCAGTATCCGGATGGAGTACTAGCGGGAATACAAGAAGGTAGGCCGAACATCCGCGGGTATCGGCCAAAGCGCGATCGAGATCGCTCCGCGCTTACTAACAGCCGTCACGTGCTCCCGCTTTCGCGCCCTGACGATGGCGCCACGGCAGCTTGCCTTCGATGGCTGGCGAGCGGTCAGTCCTGCTTGGAGCGGTCGTCGGGGATTTCGAGGCGCGCGGTGAGCCCCATGCCGGTGTCTTCGAACTCCAGATCAGCGTTCATTCGGCTGGCCAGCGAGCGCACGATCCGCAATCCCAGGCCGCCGCCACGCTCCGGATCGAACCCCTCGGGAAATCCGACCCCATCGTCAGAGACCTCGACCACCATCCCGTTCCTGGAAGGCCGGCATACAAGCCGGATCTCGCCGGCCACCCCTGCAGGGTGGGCGTATTTCAGCGCGTTGGTCACCAGCTCGCCAACGATCAGGCCGACCTGCAAGGCCTGGCCGCGCTGAAAGGCGCCGCCCCTCAGCTCTGCCGAAAACCTCGGCGCGGTCGCATGGCCCATGCTCCTGATCGCTGAGACCGCGATCTCACCCAGGTACCCGCCAAGATCGAGCGTTTCGCCGGAGGCGGAGTCGGAAAGAAGAGTGTGCAGGCGACCGACGGTGTCGATGCGCGCGCCGACCTCCGCCAGAACGGTTTGGACCTCGTTGGCGCTGTAGGCGCGGTCGTGAGCCGCCAGGTCCCTGGCCTGGAGCCGTGTCAGGGATGCGATCAGGGCCAGATTGTTGGCGATGCGGTGATGCGCCTCAGCGACAATCAACTCGGAGGCCTGCGGCGCGCCCGCCGCCTCATCGAGCGATTCCTGGATCAGGTGAAGGGATTCCTGAGTCACGAGACCAACCATGTCAGTTTATATACCACGCATTAACCGTGATGTCACGATAATATTTGTATAAGTCTAATGAATACTCGTCTAAACTAACATAATTATTGTTAAATGTGAACACCTCGCACTAGACGTCGGTCGCTCAGCAGGTGTCCTGTAGCGACAGGGCTGCGCGTGCGCGGAATGAGTAATTTACTCACTTGACGGGTAGTGAGCCATTGGGGTAATCGACCGATTATCAGGTAGTCAAAATGCTGGCTGAGGTGGATCATGAGTCAGGTGCAACGGGCTGAGCGGCTGCAGCTAATGCTGACCCCCGACGAGGTGGAGGCGCTGGACGACTGGCGGTTTTCTCGCCGGATGCCGACCCGCGCGGCCGCCATTCGCGAGTTGTTGCGTCGCGGTCTCGCCGCGGAAGGATTCTCGACCGCGCAGGGCGGCAACAAATCCACGGAATTCGGCGTCATCGATTCCGCCCCGAGGGCGGATGAGGTGAACGGATCCGGCAAGGGTCTCATCGGCAAAGGCGGCTGATCAACTCAGGGTCAACCACGCCCTGGGATTGATGTGAGCGCCGGGCCCAAGCCGGGTGCAGGCCTGGGCTTGGGCTTGGCGGAGATCGATTAGGGCCCGGGTCTCGCCGGCGCGAGCTCCAGCCGGCCGTGGGTGGGATCGAGGCGCATCCGGAAGGTCCACCAGACGTCCTCGCCCAGTGAGCCGGAAAGGCCCGGCGCGGGCGGACCGCCGACGCTCGCCGGGATCTGCTCGAACAGCAGGCCGCCGAGCGACAGGGCGCGGAGCCTCGCTGGCGGCCAGTCGGGGTCGGCGTCCTTCGCCGGCGCGCGGGTGAGCTTCGCGTCGGCCACTGTGATGCCGGGCTGACCCGTCGCCACGGCGAACCAGCCCGCGCGGCTCGTCGCGCCATCGGACACGGCCGCCGGGACCGCCATGATCCCGCCGATCGTCTTCAGCGGTAGGTGGATCGGCCAGCGGCGGCCAGCGCGTCGGGCGAGCTTCACCCGGCAGGGCGCCGTCTGGATCTCCGTGACAAACCTCGAAAGCACATCGGCGCCGATGACTCCCACGAGGCCGGTGGCGAAGGGCCGCTCGCGGGCGCCGAGGTCGGCGGCGGTCATTTCGAATCCGCGCAGGCGCTCGCCTGCCACTCTCAGATCCGCCCGCGCGACCGGTGTCAGGATGCCGAACATCTGGGCGTTGGTCGCGTTCAGCTGGCTCGTTGGCGTGGCGGGATCGAGGAGGTAGTCGCCGGCGATGTCGCCGAACGCGGCCGGGACGACGATCGCCCCGTGGTCGAACCAGCAGGCCGTCTCGCCGGCCCAGGATCCCGAGCCGACCGCGCAGGCCGATAGTCCGAAGGTGATCGACAGAATCAGCCCGCGCATGACTGAAGCGCACGATAGGCAAACGCCTGCCGCCGGGCCATAAGCGCGGTTTGCCGAAAATGAGGAGCGCGACGGACGGTATGGCGGGCTGGGTGTTGGGCGTGATTGGCGGGTCTGGGCTCTACGATCTCGAGGGCCTGAAGGATCGCCAATGGGTCGTCGTCGAGAGCCCGTTCGGGGCGCCGTCCGACGCCTTGCTGACCGGCAAACTCGGCGACGTCACCCTCGCTTTCCTCCCGCGCCACGGCCGGGGCCACGTCTTGCCGCCCACCTTCGTCAACGCCCGCGCCAACATCGACGCTCTCAAGCGTTTCGGCTGCACCGATGTTGTCTCGCTCTCGGCGGTGGGGTCCCTGCGCGAGGCCATCGCGCCCGGTGATTTCGTCATCGTCGACCAGTTCATCGACCGCACCTTCGCCCGGGAGAAGAGCTTCTTTGGGCCTGGCCTTGTCGCCCACATCTCGATGGCCGAACCGGTCTGCCCGCGCCTCTCGGGCCTCGCCCGCGACGCGGCCCGCGCGGCCGGCGCGCACGCGATCGATGGCGGCTGCTACATCGCCATGGAGGGGCCGCAGTTCTCCACCAAGGCCGAGAGCGCCCTCTACCGTTCGTGGGGCTGCGATGTGATCGGCATGACCAACATGCCCGAGGCCAAACTCGCCCGCGAGGCGGAGCTGCCCTACGCCAGCGTCGCCATGGTGACCGACTATGATTGCTGGCACGAGGACTTCGCCTACGTAGAGGTGGCGCACATCGTCGAGGTGCTGCACGCCAACGCCGCCAAGGCCCGCGAGACTGTCCGCCGCCTGGTCGAAGGCCTGCCAACCGAGCGCGCGCCCTCGCCCATCGACACCGCCCTCGACGGGGCTCTGATCACCGCGAGGGAGGCGCGCGATCCGTCCATGATCGCAAAGCTGTCGGCCGTCGCCGGGAGGGTCCTCTGATGGACGCCAGGGTCGACCTCGCCGCCGCCATCCGCACCATCCCGGACTTTCCCACCGCCGGCATCCTCTACCGCGACATCACCACCCTGCTGGCCGACGCGAACGCCTTTCGCCAAGCCGTGGACCAGCTGGCCGCCCCGCTCATGGGCGAGCGGATCGACAAGGTGGCGGCCATTGAAGCGAGAGGCTTCATCCTTGGCGGCGCCGTGGCCCATCAGCTCGCCGCAGGCTTCGTGCCCCTGCGCAAGCGGGGCAAGCTGCCGCACAAGACCCGGGCGGTGGAGTACGCCCTGGAATACGGCCGCGACGCCATCGAGATGCACACCGACGCCATCCTCGCCGGTGAACGGGTGTTCCTGATCGACGACCTGATCGCCACCGGCGGCACGGCGCTGGCGGCCATGGAGCTGCTCAAGGGCGCCGGGGCCGAGATCGTCGCCTTCGGGGCGGTGATCGACCTGCCGGATCTCGGCGGCGCGGAGCGCCTGAGGGCGAGCGGCGTTCCTGTAAGGACACTGGTGGCGTTCGGGGGACACTGAGGAGAGACGTTCATGAGCCAGCTCGTCACCTGCCTGTGGTTCGATCACGGCGAGGCGCGCAAAGCGGCCGAGTTCTACGCCGCCACCTTTCCGGACAGCCATCTAGGGCACGCCATGAAGGCCGCGTCGGACTATCCAGGCGGCCAGGTCGGCAATGAAATCACCGTCGAATTCACGCTGCTCGGCCAGCCGTTCTTCGGCCTCAACGGCGGACCGAACACCAAGCCCAACCAGGCGGTGAGCTTTCAGGTGCTGACCGACGATCAGGCCGAGACCGACCGCTACTGGAACGCCATACTCGAGACCGGCGGCGAAGAGAGCGCTTGCGGCTGGTGCAGCGACCGCTGGGGCTTTTCCTGGCAGATCACGCCCCGGGCGCTCATGGCCGCCATGTCCGATCCGGACCGCGCCGCCGCCAAGCGGGCGATGGACGCGATGATGACGATGCGCAAGATCGACATCGCCCAGATCGAGGCGGCCCGCGCCGGCGCATGACCGCCGTGCGGCTCTTCGCTGGATCGTGAAGCGCTCGGGGTTTCCGCGCGCCGGCCAAGGGGCCATCTAGGACCGATGGCCCACGTGCTTTCCTGGCGCCTCTTCAAGCGTATGCAGCACACCCTCGTGGCCGTGGCGGCGCTCAGCTACCTCCTCGCCGCGCTGGAGGGATGGACCGTCCCCAGCGTCGGCGAACCTCTGAAGCTGCTGCGCACCACCATCTTTCCCGCCGGCTTTCTGGTGGTGTCTGTCGCCGCCGTGCTGGGCGTTCCCGCGTTCAGCCAACTCCTGACCAAGCACCTGTGGACCAGCTACCGCACCGGTTTCGGCCAGAGCGTGATCTCGGTCCTGGTGGGCGTGGGCGTGCTGATCGGCCTTTCGGGATTCATTTTCTGGCAGATCCACGGCGTCTCGCACGGCGGGCGGTATCCGGCCGGCGCTTTTTCCGGCTACGCCGCCGGCATCGGCCTCCTGATCGCCCAGGCGGTGCTCCTGCGCCGTATCGAGGCTGACCCGGAGCTGAGGCGGCATATCGAGACGGGTTAGGCCCGCGCCTACCGGCCCTTTTTGGGCGCGATAAGGACCTCGGTTTCGATCTGCTCTTGGAAGACCCCCGCCGGGTTTGCGCGGAGCAGAGCGGCGGTGAGTTCATCCTCGAAGGCCTTGGCCCGATCGCCGAAGTGATGTCGGGCGGACGACGAGATGGAATAGATGAAGCCGAGGATCGAGGGGATGTCCCGCGTGATCGCGCCTGGGAACTCCCGCGTCGTGAAGTGAGAGAAACATGCCGACCGGCGCAGCGCCGGTTCGTGGTCGGGTTCGCGCGGGTTGGACCCCGGATGGCGGACGGGCGGTCCCCGGTACTTGGCGACGATGGGTTGTGCGATCTCCTCCCAGGTTTCCTGCGGGCGCCGGCGCCCCGGATTGACGAGCGCCAGGCCGCCACCGTCAGCGACGAGCACCTCGAGCTTCGCGAGCACCTCATCGCGGTCCATCCAGTGGAAAGCCTGGCCGATGGTCGCGGCCTTGAACGGGCCGGCGTCAGCCGGGAGGTCCTCAGCCCTCGACGTGAGCCAGCGGATATTGCTTCGGTCGCCCGCCAGCCGCCGCCCCTCGGCGATCATGTCGGCGGCCGGATCGACGGCGACGACCTCGTCGACCGATCGGGAGAGCGGGATGGCGAGAATCCCCGGCCCGCAGCCGAGGTCGAGGA
>DASXGB010000258.1:0-4489 GCA_036489325.1 Caulobacteraceae bacterium | reverse complement strand
GCCGGCGGGACCCTCAGCCAGACAAGCGGCGTCGCGCATAGAAGGGTGAGGGCGGCCAGCGCCAGAGCAGCGTTCCCAAACCCGCCGGCGTGGGTGGCGAGCCACAGGCCGAACCCGCCGCCAAGTCCAATGCCGGCCAGGAACCCGCCCGACGCCCAGGCCGAGACCGCGCCGCGCTGGCGGTCCGGCGTGGTCACGGCCATGGCCGCGCCAAGCGCCGTGTAGAGTACGTTGCCGGCGACTCCCATCGCGACTATGTCGACGGCCAACGCCGGCATAGCGGTCCTGACCAGGGGCGTGACGGCCAGAACCACGGCGCTGAGGCTCGAGGCTAGGATGGAGATGAACATCCAGGCGCGCGGGCCGAGAGTGAGATCGAGCAGCGGCCCCAGCACGAAGCGCAGGGCGGCCGGCAGGAGGAACAGGCCGATCAGGGCGCCGATTTCGGCTGTGGTGAAGCCGCGATGGGCCAGGACATAACCCAAGGTCACGGTGACCAGGCCCTGCATCATGCCTGGCGACAGGGTCGTGACCCCGTAGAGCGGCGGAGCCAGCGGACGGCCCCCAATTGCAAGCTCCGCCATAGGCAACCCCCAGGAGCGACCTTCGAGTTTTAGCCCGACAACAGCAAGTCCGCTGTGCCATGGCTACGGCCACGCGACTTTCGTTCCGCACTTCGGCGTTGTGCTCGTGGCGAAATTCCCAGGTGATTCAGGCCTCTCGATCATCGAGGAAGCCCCGCAGAGGTTCACTGCGGCGGCGCCTGAGGTGAAGTTCTAACCTTCGCCGGCATGTCGCCCCGAAAGCAGACGTTCCGAACGTCCGAGAACGGTGGAAAGCGAACATTCCTCAGAGGTGGAAAGGCCCGCGTAGGGGAATCTCGCTCACTGTGAGGGCGGCGCCGAATCGGAGATGATCGACCATGCGATCTTCCACGACCCGTCAGGCTGCAGTTTGTATTCGGCCAGATAGTTGCCGTTCTCCGTCACTGTTTTTTTGGACTTGGGATCGGTGGCGGTGAGGACATAGGTCGAACGATAAACCGCCATTTCCCCCGAGCCGGCCACATCCACGGTTTCGTTGGCGATGGTCACGTGCTGAGAGGGATCCGCGTCGAAATTCTTCTGGTTGTTTATAAGAGCGTCTGCTGCGCCGACAACATTCGGCGCGCCATGGACCATCCCGACGACATTTGGAGCGTCGTGGCTGGAAAGTTTGACCGCGTCGTGGGCGTTGAAGTCGGCGGCGGCCAGCGCCACGTCCGCCTTGACGGTGTCGGCGATCTTACCTGGGTCGGCCGCGGGCGGTGCGCCTTGAGGCTTGGCGCAGGCTCCGACCCATAGGGTGATGAGCGCACCGATGGCCACGCCAGCCAAGTTTAATTTCGACACCTGGCCCTCCCGGCGAAACATCCGCGAACCTTCGCCCAAACTGGTCCACGGTCAAGCTTGCCCCAACTTAGATTTCTGGATGGTCCGCCAAGGGTCGTTAGCGGCACGCTGGCTTCCAGCCCGAAAGCGGACTCTGCGAAGGTCCTGGAAGGGTGGAAAGCGGACATTGGCGGCCGCCTATCATCCGGCTCGGTTGGACCTTTCCCTTGCTTGCCAGGCTATGGCGTCGCTAGGGTCTCGGCACCGGTCATGGGCGGGGCCGCAGCAGTATGTCCGACGTCTTCATCTCCTATGCCAGGTCGACCGAGCCCCAGGCCCGCCAGATTGGCGAAGCACTGCGGGCACTCGGCTATGGCGTTTGGCGCGACGACGAGCTGCCAGCCCACAGGGCCTTTTCCGACGTGATCGAGGAGCGGCTGAGGGCGGCCAAAGCCGTGGTCGTGATTTGGTCGGCCGACGCGGTGAAATCGGATTGGGTGCGCGCTGAAGCGGACGCAGCGCGCGAAATGGGGACTTTAGTCCAGCTCCGCGTCGATGCGGCGAAGCCGCCAATGCCCTTCAATCGCATCCAGTGCGCCGACCTTCGAGACTGGGCCGGAGAATCGGAGACGCCCGGTTGGAGAAAAGTCGTGGCGAGCATCGCCGATCTAACTGGGAATAGTGGCGCCGATGCACGTCTGGTCGCCACTAGCTTCGCCAAATCGTCCGAGCCCCTGCTGGCAGTGCTCGCCTTCGACAACCTCTCCGGCGATCCGAATATGAGCTACTTCTCCGATGGGGTGTCCGAGGAGATTCTCCAGACCATCGCGCAGACCACCAAGCTTAGGGTGATCGGGCGTGGGTCGAGTTTCCAATTCCGGGGCAGCGATAAGGCCGCGGCGCATGTCAAGAGGTCGCTCAAAGCCACTTACGTTCTCGACGGCGCCGTGCGCCGCAGCGGAACAAGGGTGCGCATCTCCGCCCAGCTCATCGAGTGTGCAGGCGAGACGACTTTATGGTCGGGCCGTTTCGAGCGTGAGCTCTCGGACATCTTTGCTCTTCAAGACGAAATCGCCGAGTCGGTGGCTACTGCGCTGGACGCGATCTTTACGCCCGCGAAGACGCCGGAAACGATCGACCCGGCTGCTTACGAGCTTTACCTGAGGGTGCTCCAGATGTCGGTGGGCAACGTCGCCGGCGACGTTGCGGCGGCTGAGATCATCCGACAGCTCGAAGAGGTGACTAAGCTAGCACCCAAATTCGGTCGCGCGTGGGCCCTTTTGGCAGGCATTCGCGCCGGGGTGTTGCGGTATGGCTCGCCCACTGAGCCGTACAGGGTCATGCGCGCCAAGATAGTTGAGGCTGCGGAGACCGCTCTCGAGCTAAATCCAGGACTGGGAATCGCCTATCAGCCCCTCGCCGCGCTTGAGGCGTTTGGCCACTACGCTGCGCGTGAGGCTCTGTTGAAAAAGGCGCTCGCCACCGCAGCGCACGATCCACAGGTCCTTACAGTCACCGGTTTCTTCTCTGGCGAGGTCGGCCGCGTTCATGAGGCCCTGGCTCGGGCCAAACGCGCCTTTGATCTTGACCCAGTGCAGTTCGGCGCGGCTTACGCCTATGCAACCTTCCTGGACTTCGAAGACCGTTACGACGAGGCGAAAGTATTGTGGGACGTCTTTCGCGCACAATGGCCAGAAAGCGGCATGGTCGCGAGAGCGGCGATCGCCGGCGCAATTTATCACCGCGACTGGGAACGCTTGGACCGTCTTACGGAGGCCAACCTGCCTGAGCCAGGGTCCGCTCGTGGGATGCTATGGTTCGCCCGGAACCTCCGCGACCCTGACCCGAGTTCGCTCGCGCGAGCAGTCGGGCGTGCGCAAAAGGAGTTGGAACGGACCGGCACTATACACTTCGACTGGCTGATATCGCTCTTCGAACTCGGCCTCGCCGACGAGGCTTTCGAGCTTATTGCTCGCGCTTCATTCGCCTACATGTTCGACTTGGAGCAGCCCTGGGCGAGCGGCTCGCGCCATGGAAGCGTTCTTTTCAGCGTCGGCGGCAATGGCTTGATGATGCGGGATCCCCGTTTCCCTCGCTTCTGCGCAAAGCTCGGGCTATGCGACTATTGGGTGAAGACTGACATGTGGCCGGACTGCGCCGATCGGGTTCCCTACGACTTCCGGGCCGAAGCCCGGCGCCTGGCCGGCGCTCGCGCCTGAGCGCGGAAGGTCCGCTATGGGTCGAAAGCGGAAATTGACCTCCGGCCAGAAAGCGGACGATTAGCCCCCTGCTCCCGCCAGGAGAGGTGCGTTTAGGGCTGCCTCCGCCCCGCGTGCCGCGTGAGAAACGCCCCGTTCAGGCGACAGGCGCCGGCCGCGCGCGCTGGTTGTAGAGCAGCTTGCGGATGCGCGCCTGGTCCTCCGGGCTGAGAGAGGCCGGATCGATCGGCGGCCCGGCGGTGACCGCGAGACCCTTCTGCACCGCCGGTCGCGCGGAGAGCTCCTCGAACCAGCGCTTGAAGTACTTGAATTCGTCTAGGTCGATACCCTGGTGCTGCCAGCTCACCGTCCACGGATAGGCGGCCATGTCCGCGATGGTGTAGGCGTCGCCCGCCAGATAGGGCCGGTCGTAAAGCCGGTTGTTCATCACGCCATAGAGCCGATGGACTTCGTCATTGAACCGCCGCCGGGCATAGGCCTGGTCGCCCTCGCTTTCGGGCACGCGAGAGAAATGGCCGCGTTCGCCGAATTTCGGACCCTGGTTGGCCATCTGCCAGATCACCCACTGGTTCACCTCATACCGACGCCGCAGGTCGGACGGATAGAAGCGGCCCGCTTTCTCCGCCAGATACATCATGATCGCGGCGGATTCGAAGATGCTGATTGGCGGGCCGCCATCGGCGGGCTCGTGATCCACGATCGCCGGCATGCGATTGTTGGGGCCGATCTTCAGGAACTCGGCTTTGAACTGGTCGCCCTTGCCGATGTGGCAAGGCACGATGTTGTACGGCGTCCCCAGCTCCTCCAGCAGGATGGTGACTTTCTTGCCGTTCGGCGTCGGCCAATAATGCACGTCGATCATCCGCGACCCTTCCGATGTCCATCGCCCTCACCTTCGCC
>DASXGB010000174.1:0-23379 GCA_036489325.1 Caulobacteraceae bacterium | reverse complement strand
GAAACAAAAAATGCGTGTAGCGGGGTTAAATCTTGTCCGAACGTCTTGACGCCGTGGATGCCCGTATCCTCGATCTCATCCAGCACGACGCCGCCCTGTCGGTGGCCGAAATCGCCGAGCGGGTGGGCCTTTCCTCCAGCCCGTGCTGGCGGCGGATCAAGCGGCTTGAAGAGGACGGCGTCATCCAGCGCCGGGTGACGGTCCTCGACCGGGAAAAGCTCGGCCTCGATTTCGAGGTCTATTGCACCGTCAAGCTGTCCCTGCCGACCCAGGAGAACCTGGAGGTGTTCGAGCAGTCGGTGAGGAAATGGCCTGAGGTGGTGCAGTGCGCCACCGTGACCGGCGCGGCCGACTACGAACTGCGCATCGTCACCCGCGACATGCACGCTTTCGACTCTTTCCTGCGGGACAAGATCCTCGCTCTGGGCATCGTCTCCAACATCGAAAGCCGCATTGTCATCCGCGCGGTCAAGAATTCCACGGCCATACCGTTAGGGCTGATCAGCGCCTATGTTCCTGCCCGGGCCTGAGCTCGGACGGAGGCGGCGATGATCGAATTGGTGATCCCCTCCCGGCGGCACAGCCTGGGAGCATTCGAGGTCGGCCGTGTCCTGCCATACGCCCCACATCGCACGGTCGGCCCGTTCGTCTTCTGGGACCACATGGGTCCGGTGAATTTCGAAGCAGGCTTGACCCGCGACGCTGACGTCAGGCCGCATCCGCATATCGGACTCTCGACTGTCACCTACCTCTTCGAGGGCGAAATCACCCATCGCGACAGCCTGGGCTCGGAGATCGCCATCCGGCCCGGCGAGGTCAATTGGATGACCGCCGGCCGCGGCATCACCCATTCCGAGCGCTTCGACACCATTCGCAAAACAGGCGGAGCGATGCACGGGATCCAGGCCTGGGTCGCTCTTCCCAGCGAACTGGAAGAGACCGATCCGGCGTTCGCCCATCACGGTCCGGAGGATCTGCCGACTTACGAGAGCGGCGGGATGTGGGCGCGCCTGGTGGCGGGCGAAGCCTTCGGGGCCAGGGCGAACGTCAAGACCCATTCGCCGTTGTTCTATGTCCATTGGCGATTGGACAGCGGCGCCCGCGCCCAACTTCCCGCAGAATATCCCGAGCGCGCCGCTTTCATCGCCAGTGGCGCGGTCGAGGTCGCCGGCCAGACGTTCGACGAGGGTCAGATGATTGTCTTCGAACCCGGCGAGCCGGTGCTGTTTGAGGCTCTGCAGCCCTCCACGGTCATGCTCCTGGGCGGTGACAGCCTTGGGCCCAGGTTCATCGAATGGAATTTCGTCTCAACTTCGCGCGACCGCATTGATCAGGCCAAGGCCGACTGGCGCGCCGGGCGCATGAAATTGCCCGACCTCGACCATGACGAGTTCATTCCCCTGCCCCCGGATCCGCCCGGGCCCGCGGGTTAGGGGCGTTCCGCCAGCGAGCGGCGAGCCTGCTCCCAGTATTGCGCGCCCGTGACAAGGGTGATCACCGCGGCCAACCATAGAAGAGCATGCGCGCCGATGGTCGCCGGGCCCAAAATCTCCGGATCGTCCGGCAGGGAAAAGGCCCCCCAGCAGGCCACCAGGAGCTCGGCGCCGAGCGCGACGAGCTGGAGCGTCGTCTTCCACTTGGCAAGCAGGGTGACCGGCAGACTCACGCCCTTACCGGCTGCCACCTCCCGCAGGGCGCTGACGGTGAATTCTCGGAACAGGATGAGGGCGGCAGGAATGGCGACGGCCGCGTTGGGGCCCAAGGTCAGCAGTCCAAGAATCGCGCCACAAACCAGCACCTTGTCGGCGATGGGATCCAAGATCGCGCCCCACAGGCTGGCCGCATTCAACTTTCGGGCCAGCCAGCCGTCGAAGAAGTCCGTGACGGCGGCGATGACGAAGGCGACAAAGGCCCAACGTTCCAGGCTGTACTGGGCGTCCTGGGTCAGACGCTCGCCCAGCAGGACCGGGGTCGCCAGGCCGAAAAAAGTGAACAGAGCGAGCGCCAGTCTCAGGCCAGTGAGAAGGTTGGGAAGTCGGCTCATGGCCGCTAGCCTTACGCCAAGCGCGGTCGGACCGCGAGGCGGAAGGGATCGGGACGGTCAAGCTTGAAGACGCTGCTATCCGTCCAATACCTGCGCGCCGCCGCGGCCTTGGCCGTCGTCGTCTATCACGCGACACAATGGGGTGGATCGATCTTCGATGTCGGCCGAGCCGGGGTCGACGTCTTCTTCGTCGTGAGCGGCGTCATCATGTGGAAAGTCACCGGGCAAGCAGAGTCGTCACCCGGCCGATTCATCTGGCGGCGGCTCACCCGCGTCGCGCCGTTCTATTGGCTGATCACTCTGGTTCTGGTCGCGGTGGCGCTTGTCTGGCCGGATTTCCTGGACAACGTCCATCCAGCGACGGGTCACGTCCTGCTCTCGCTGGCCTTCATCCCCCACATGGACCCGAAGGGCCTTCCCTTTCCGTTGTACGGGCCCGGCTGGTCACTGAACTACGAAGCCTTTTTCTACCTGCTGTTTGGCGCCGCCCTGTTGGCTCCAAGACGGCGCCAGGCGGTGATCGTATGCGGAGCGCTGTCTGCGACCGTCGCCGCCGGTTTGTTGCTCGCCGACCCGATCTATCAGCTCGGCGCCAACCCGATGCTGTTACAGTTCGCCGCGGGGATCGTGGTCGCCAATCTCGCTGACATGAAGATGCTCCCAGGCCGAGCCGGCGGCTGGGCTCTTCTGAGCGCTGGCCTTGTCGCCTTTGCCGCACCGGCGGCGTTCGGCATCTTAAGCGAGTTCTGGCGGCCCTTTCTTTGGGGTGTGCCCGCCGTACTCTGCGTGGCAGGCGCCCTGGCGGTTGAGGGCGATGGCGGAGCGCCGAACTGGCCGTTCGTCGCCCTATTGGGCGATGCATCCTACGCGCTTTATCTGACGCACGAGCCGGCGCAGGCGCTGGTTGCCCACACCCTGGGCTGGAGTCAGTCCTGGATTTTCCGTCCGATCGCCATCGTCGCCGCGGTCGCCGCAGGACTGGCTTGTCACCGTTGGGTCGAGCGACCGTTGACTGTCTTTTTGAGATCGATCTCGCAGCTCAGGCCGGCACCCGGGCGCGAGGGTGGAAGAACAGCGCCTGACCGATCGCCGCCTTCACCGTCTCGGGCTGAAACGGCTTCGTGATCAGAAACGTCGGCTCCGGCCGCTCGCCGGTCAGAAGCCGCTCCGGAAAGGCGGTGATGAAGATTACCGGAGTATCGACTTCGCTCAGGATGTCGCGAACCGCGTCAATTCCCGAGGAACCGTCAGCCAGCTGGATGTCGGCCAGGACAAGCCCAGGCGATTCAGTCCGCGCGGCCTCGGCGGCCTCGTCGCGGGTGGCGGCGATCTGCAAAACGCGGTGGCCAAGTTCGCGCACCAGCGCGGCTATGTCGGCGGCGATGACCGGCTCGTCCTCAATGATCAGGACGTCGGTAGCCAGCTCGGCGTCGATTTCCGCCTGTGCCTGGCCGATCAGCGCTTCGATTTCGTCGAATGGCACGTTCAGAATCTGCGCCGCCTCGAGGGGCGTGAATCCTTCCAGGGCCGTGAGTAGGAATGCCTGGCGCGACTTCGGAGCAATGCGCATGAGCCGGTCCCCGGCCGAAACGGCGGGGCCGTCAGGGGATCGAGGCTCAAGGCGCGCGCCGCTGGTTTCCCAGACCGCGTGAAAAAGCTGATACAGCGCCGCTCTCGGCGACAAGGCTTCATTCAGCACATGACCCGCGGCCAGCGCTTCCAGCGAGGCCCGCACATAGGCGTCTCCGGTTGCTTGGTCGCCAGTCAGAGCCCGAGCATATCGACGTATAAAAGGTAGATGGGGTGAAAGTCGCGACGACAGGCTCATCGGCCCTCCTCTGCACGCGCGACCATGCGCCCCTCCGCCAGGTCCCGTCATGCGAGCAACGCGGGACTGCCGAACGGGGTTCCGAAAGCGTCGCCGGAATATACTAGACCGCCCGACGGCGCGCGTCGCGCGGAACCTCCCATCCTCATTTCGCGTTGGGTTCCAATGATGGAGAACTCCGTCTGAGCACCGACACACACCGGTGGCCTTCGAGCCACGAGGGAGGCATTATCCTTTCGATGGCCAAACGGGCGCCTATGAAACGCTCCCCCGCGCTTGATGAGACTCGCCTGCGTCAGCAAGCGATCGGGGCGCAGTTGCGTCGAATTTTCGAGGACGTCGTCAACGAACCGGTGCCTTCAGAGTTTATCGACCTCCTGAAGCGGGCCGACGGACAAGCCACGGATCAGGACTGATGCGGGACCCCGTTCCACCGGCCGAGGCGGAACGTGATCGTGCGTTTCGTGATGAGCTCATCGGGCTCATCCCCCAGCTCCGCGCCTTTGCCCGCACGCTGACGGGCGATCCCACTGCCGCCGACGACCTAGCCCAGGACGCGATGATGAAGGCCTGGGACGCCCGGGAAAGCTTTTCCCTCGGCACCAACATGAAGGCCTGGACCTTCATGATCCTGCGTAACCAGTTCTACTCCGAGAAGCGCCGATCCTGGCGCCAGTCGCAGCTTGACCAGGAGGCCGCCGAGCGGACGCTCGTGGCGGCCGACGATCCCTCCGCGCCCGTGGCTCTGGACGAACTACGCCAGGGCCTGACCATGTTGCCTTCCGAACAGCGGGAAGCCCTGATCCTGGTGGGGGCCGGCGGTTTCGCCTATGACGAGGCGGCCGCGATCTGCGGCTGCGCGGTGGGCACGGTGAAAAGTCGGGTTAGTCGCGCGCGTCGCGCCCTGCATGAAATCCTCGAGCGTGGCGACTACGATCGGGATGGAAAGGCTGCTGGCGACGCGATGGGCTCGATTCTCGCGCAAGCGGAGCGCCTGAGCGGAACAAGGTGAACTCCGCCGTCCGCGTGGGCGGCTGGGCTGCGATGCCCGTCCGCGCGCGGCTGGGCCTGGCCTTGGTGGTGGCTCTTGCGCCGGTCTTGATCGTCGCCGCCATCCAGTCGAGCCTCGCCGCCAGTCGGGAATCTCATGAGCTCCAGGCCGAACTCGCGGCATCGGCCGAGCGGAGCGCCGCCACGGCCCGCGCCCGGATC
The DNA here is from genome assembly GCA_036489325.1 of Caulobacteraceae bacterium. Lineage (GTDB taxonomy): Bacteria > Pseudomonadota > Alphaproteobacteria > Caulobacterales > Caulobacteraceae > Acaudatibacter. Next base: position 18,295 of record DASXGB010000174.1, on the reverse strand, counting down.
GCGGCGGCAGAGGTTCTTTTGCAAACCGTCACACCGGGATCTGTCGGATACCAGTGCGCGACGCGTCTGGCGGAGGTCAAAGGCCGCATTCCTGGGTATGACAACCTCATCCGTTTTGACCAACAGGGGCGTGTGGAATGCTCTGCCGCGGATGCGCCGGCCGATCCGCTGCGGGCGTCGCGGCCGTGGTTCGCGGCGCTTGCGGCAGGTGCGCCGATCACCGTCACCAGCCAGGGCGGCGTTCCTTATGCCGATCGCCCGGCGATTCTGGCCAGTGTCCGCGCCTTGGACGAGCAGGGCAAATTCGAAGGGGTGCTCACCGCCGTCATAGATCTTGCAAGTCTTCGGCCTCAGACTCTCGACCGCTTTCTACCGGCAACTTCGCAGGTGGCGATCACCGATGCGACCGGCCACATCCTCTCGGCCACCAACAGCCCAGCCTTTCCGAACAACCTAGGCGGCCATCTGTCCCATGGGTCTGCTGACGATTCGCAAATGTGGTTGGAGACAGACAGACGAGGCGGCGAGAGGATATTCACATCAGCGCCGCTGGTAGACTCTGAGGCCTACGTCGTACTTTCGGCGCCCTCCCGCGGCGCTCTCTCCTGGGCTGAGTTCAATCCGGTTTCGGCGATTGTCCTGCCAGCGCTGGCGTTCCTGCTTCCGCTCATGGCGGTCGGTTTTGTGGCCGACCGGGGAATCGTCCGCTGGGTCGACTATCTCCGCCGGATTTCGGCGATCTACGCCAGGGGGCGATACACCGTCCGGCCCAAACGGACCGAATCGGCGCCGCCCGAGTTTCGTCAGCTTGCCCAGTCCATGGGCGCCATGGCCGAAACCATTGCCGCCCGCGACGCGACGCTGAGGCAGTCCCTGGAGGAGAAGGAGGATCTCCTCAGGGAGGTCCACCATCGGGTGAAGAACAACCTGCAGGTCATTTCGTCTTTGCTCAATCTGCAGGAACGGTCGCTCAGCGACCCGTCGGCGCGTACGGCCATGTCGGATACGCGGCAGCGGATCTCCGCGCTCGCGCTGATCTATCGCACCCTCTACCAGGGCCCCGATCTCAAGAGCGTGGAGCTGCGCAGCTTTCTTGATGAGCTGATCGCCCAGACCCTGCTGAGCGAGAGCATCGGCGGCGCGCCGATCCGGACCGAACTCAATATCGAGCCCCTCGAAATGGACGCCGACAATCTGGCGCCCCTTGCGCTGTTCGCCGTCGAAGCCGTCACCAACGCCAAGAAGCATGGGCTGGATCGCGGCGGGGTGCTGACCGTCTCTCTGCATGTGTCCGGCGACAAGGCGGAGCTCACCATCTGCGACACAGGCGCGCCGGGAGCGCCGACGCCTAAGGTCGGCGAAGGCGTCGGCCGAACCCTGATGACCGCATTCGCCCGCCAGCTTCGCGGCGAAGTCTGCTTCACGGCCAACAAAACCGGCGGCTTGACGACGCGCCTCGCATTTCCCACACCCCGGCGTCTCGACGCCTGACGCCTCCGGCGTCGCATGCACTCAGACCGGAACCATCGCAGCCGTGCACCCTGCCAGGAATTTCCGCGAGTCGGATCGGACGGTTCTTGCTGAGCGCGTCGGCGAGCGCGGTTTCGCGGTTATCGTCGGCATCGATGAGAGGCGTCCACTGATCGCCCACGCGCCGATCCTCTTGGACGGAGACCGGTTGCGGTTTCACCTGTCCGCGGCCAATCCGTTGTCAGCCGCCCTGCGGGACGCCGGTCGGGCTTTGGCGGTGATTACCGGCGACGAGGCCTACGTCAGCCCCGACTGGTATGAGAAGGCCGATCAGGTTCCGACCTGGAACTATCTCTCGGTCGAGATCGAGGGACGCATTCGCGTGCTTAGCCGCGACGAGGCGGCCCGCCTGCTGGACGATCTCGCCGCCCGTTATGAGGCCTGGCTGAAGCCCAAGCCGCCGTGGACGCGGGCGAAGATGGACCCTGCCAAGTTCGAAACCTTGCTCGGGGGGATTGTCGGCTTCCAAATGACAGTCGAGCGCCTCGAGGGCGTGACCAAGCTCTCCCAGAACAAGCCCGCCGCCGAAGCCACGCGGATAGCCAGGGAGCTCGCCAAGCTCGACGATGAGGGCGCGCGCCGCATTTCGCGGCGGATGATCAGAAGTCTATCGGCAGGCTGAACCAGATCCGCACGCCGCGCGGACGATCCTCGACGCTGATTTCTCCACCGGCGGCTTCAACAAGAGCCCGGACGAAGGCTCCCTGGGCCCAGCGGCCACCCGCCTCGCTCGCCGTGCCGTTAAGGCCTGAACGAACTTCCTCGCGCAGCATTGGACGCGGTCCCTCGGCGTCCAGCTCGACAATCTGCACATTGTCCCGCGCCCGGACGTCCAGTCGCGCCAGGCCGCCGGTCGCCAGGATATCGGCGCCCAGCTGCGCCAGGACGAGGAGGCCGCGCGCGGCGGACGACCCGAGCGCCGGCGTCGTCACCCGCCAATCGAGCTCGGGCCGGATATCCTCAAAGAGCTGGTGAACAAGGGACTCCAGCTCGGCGCAAGCGACGGCGCCGGCGGAAGGACCGTAGGCTTGGCGGGCATAGCGGATCTTGGCCTTCTGGGCGGCCACCGCCTCGGCGAGGAAAGACTCGGCCTCTTCGCGCTCCGCCACTCCTTGTGCTTCGCGAAGCAGGTCAAATCCGGAGGCGACCGCCTGGGCGGAGCTGGCGAAGTCATGGCACAGGCGATCCGCCACGCGCTCGATAAGGGGCAGGAAAAGCTCACTCACGAGCCGAAGATCACCTGATTTGGCGCGTCGGCAAACCACGCCTAAACAGGTCCGATGACCGTGACCAACCTCGCCGACCCAGACCTCGGCGCCCGCCTTGCAGACATCGTGGAGGAAGCGGCTCGCCTCATCCTTCCCTTGTGGAAATCAGGCCTCGAGGTTACCGCCAAGGCCGATGAAAGCCCCGTCACCGAAGCCGACCGCCGTGGCGAGGCGCTGATCCTTCAACGCCTCGCTGCGGCCTTTCCCGATACGCCCGTCCTGAGCGAGGAACACTGCGGCGTCCACGGCGCCCCGGACAGGATCGGCGACGTCTTCTTCGCGGTCGATCCGCTCGATGGCACCAAAGCCTTCGTGCGCGGCGATCCGAGCTTCACAGTTAATATCGGCCTGATTGCCACCGGTCGGGCGATCGCGGGCGCGGTCTGCGCGCCGGCGACCTCAGAAACGTGGTTCACGAGCCCCGGCGGCGCCATGAAACGCGTCGGCGGCTCCGACGCGCTCAGGATCTGCGCGCGGCCATGGAACGCCACGGATGCCGTGGCCCTGATCAGCCATACGATGACGCCCGAAGCCCAGGCGGCCTTGAAAGCTGAATTCGGCGTCGCTCACACCCTGGCGATGGATTCTTCGATCAAACTCTGCCGCATCGCCGAGGGCGAGGCCGACGTCTACCCGCGTCGAGGGCCGACCATGGAATGGGACATCGCCGCCGGACATGCCGTGCTCGCCGCCGCCGGCGGCCGCCTGACCACGCCGGATGGCGAACCATTTGTGTACGGCAAGGCGGCCGATGGCTTTCGTAACGGTCCGTTCGTCGCCCGCGGGGCGAGGTGAGACTCGACGAACTTCTTGGCGATCCCCCGCTGATCGCCATCCTGCGAGGGCTGACGCCGGTCGAGGCCGCAGATATCGGCGAGGCGCTTTTCGAAGCCGGCTTCTGCCTCCTCGAAGTGCCGCTCAATTCGCCTTCCCCATTCAGGAGTATCGCTGCGCTGCGTGCGCAACTTGGCGGCCGGGTCCTCGTCGGCGCAGGCACCGTGCTGACGACGGATGACGTGAAGGAGGCCGCAGCCGCGGGGGCGCAGTTCATCGTATCGCCCAACACCGATCCGGCGGTGATCGAAACGACCAAAGTCTCTGGGCTGACGTCCCTGCCTGGCGTCTTCACCGCGACCGAGGCCTTCACCGCTCTTGCCGCCGGCGCCAGTGCGCTCAAGCTGTTCCCCGCCGAGGCGAGTTCGCCGTCTTCGCTGAAGGCCCTGCTGGCGGTGCTGCCGCCCGGAACGGCCGTACTGCCCGTGGGCGGAATCGAGGCGACGTCGATGGCGGCCTGGCGGGCAAACGGCGCTGCGGGATTTGGCATCGGCGGCGCCATCTGGTCGCCCGGTCGAGCGCCGGAAGGGGTTGAGCGTCGGGCGCGGGCCCATGTCACGGCTTGGCGTCGCCTGATGTTGGCGGAGGCCAGGAGCTAGACCGGATTTCGCTCGATCAGTCGCCTGGCGATAATGATGCGTTGCATCTCATTGGTGCCCTCGCCGATGATCAACAGCGGCGCATCACGATACAGCCGCTCGATCGGATACTCCTTGGAGTAGCCATTGGCGCCGAAGATCCGCATTGCCTCGCCCGCGACCTCGGCGGCCGTCTCCGTGGCGAACCACTTTGCCATGCCGGCCTCGAGATCGACCCGTCGACCCGAATCGTAGGCTCGCGCCGCGTCTTCCACAAGCAATTCGGCGGCGCGCGTCTTGGACGCCATCTCGCCGAGCTTGAGCTGGATCGCCTGGTGCTCCGCGATCGGCTTGCCCATGGTCTTGCGAACCTGGGCGTAGGCCACCGATTCCTTCAGCGCCCGTCGCGCGATGCCGACGCCGCGGGCCGCCACGTTGACCCGGCCGATCTCAAGCCCGCCCGTCGCCATGACGAAACCTTTGCCCTCTTCGCCACCCACCAGGCAGAGCTCGGCGCCGCAGCGGTAGCCGGCAAAGCCGATCTCTCCCGTGTCGATGCCCCGATAGCCAAGTTTGGGCAGTTTGCGGCCCCGCTGCACCCCGGGGAGTTCGGCTTTCGTCTGTTGATCGCGCGTGGGTGTGATCAGCATGGTCATGCCGCGGTGGCGTGGCTTCGCCTCCGGATCGGTCTTGACCAGCAGGGCGAGGACATCGCCCTCGATCGAATTGGTGATCCAAAGCTTGGCGCCATCGACGACGTAGTCATCGCCATCGCGGCGGGCGAGCGTGCGGATGCCTTGCAGGTCGGTGCCGGCGTCGGCTTCGGTAAGGCCCAGCCCGCCCCGCAACTCGCCCGTGGCGAACTTCGGCAGCCAGTGCGCCTTCTGTTTGTCGGTGCCGAATTTCTGCACGATCAGAGCCATCATCAGGTGGCTGTTGAAGAAGCCGGTGAGGCTCATCCACTCTTCGGAGATTCGAGCGACGATCCGGCTGTAGGTGAGCGCCGAGAGACCAAGGCCTCCCCACTCGGGGTCGATCAGCGCGCCATAGAGCCCCATCTCGCACATGTCGGCGACGAGCTCGTGCGGATACTCGTCGGCCTGCTCGTAACGCGCCGCCACCGGCGCCACCTTGCGCTCAAGCCAGCGGTCAATCGAATCGAGCAGGGCGCGTTCGTCGGCGTCGCTCAAGGCCGTGCTCATCAGTAAGTCCCCAGGCGGTCCTCGACCGCGCCGCCGCGGCCGGGGATCAGCATATCGCGCCTGAACGAGCAGACGATCTCGCCGGTCTGGTTCCTGCCGAGCGTGCGGATGGTGACGATGCCCTGCCCCGGCCGGCTCTTCGACTCGCGCTTGGCCAGCACTTCACTCTCGGCATAAAGCGTGTCGCCGGCGAACACCGGTTTCGTGAACCGCACTTCGTCCATGCCCAGATTGGCGATCGCCTTCTGCGAACAGTCGCTGACGCTCATGCCGATGAGCAGGGCGAGGGTGTAGGTGCTGACCACCAGGTTCTGGCCGAACTCCGTTCCGCGCCCATATTCGGCATCGAAATGCAGAGGGTGGGTGTTGAGGGTGAGCAGGGTGAAGAAGTGGTTGTCGGCCTCGAGCACCGTCTTTCCGGGCCGGTGCTCATAGACATCGCCAACCGCGAAGTCCTCATAATAACGGCCGAACGTCTCGCGATAGCGATGAGGTCCGACTTCCTTCCAGGACTGGACCATCAGCCGAGCTGGGCCCCGAGGTGACCCGAGCCGCCTGCCGCCAGCAGGCCCTTGCCTGGCACATGATTGATCTCCAGGCGCACGCCGTCCGGATCCTCGAACAGCACCGAGTAATAGCCGGGCGCCCATTCATCATCCTGCGGCGGATGCACAATCCTGGCGCCGATCTCCGCAAGGAAGGCGTGAATCTGGTCGACCTCCTCCCGCTCGCGAACGCGGAAGCAGATATGGTGCAGGCCGACCGTCCCCTGCTCGAAGCGCTCGCCGGCATGCTTCGCGTTCGGCGCACGCACACCGAATCCGGTGCGCCCACCCACACAATAGTAGGTGCCGGCCGCGTCCATCACCTGCTTGAGACCCAGGAACGGGAGGAGGCGCCGATAGAACGCGCGCGATTTCTCAAAATCGCCCGCGGTGATGAAGATGTGGGCTATGCCGTTGACTTCCATCGCCCAGATCCTTCCGCTTCCGCGCCCCGTAAGTTCTTACGCTGGCGCGCTCGGCCGGATCAACCGCGAGCGAGACCCTCCGGATAGGTCGAACGCGCGACTCAGCCTTCCCCTCGGACGTCCACCGGCGCTGGCTGGGCGCCGCCCACCCAGCGATACACAACGCCGGCGACAAGCGCGCCGACGAACGGCGCCGTCCAGAACAGCCACAGCTGCTGCAGGGCCCAACCGCCTTCAAAGAGCGCAGGCCCGAGACTGCGGGCCGGATTCACCGAGGTGTTGGTGACCGGAATGCTGACCAGATGGATGAGCGTCAAAGCCAGGCCGATGGCCAGCGGAGCGAACCCTCTGGGCGCATTGCCATGGGTCGAGCCCAGGATGACGAACAGGAAGCCGAAGGTCATGACGATCTCGCATAGGGCGCAGGCGAGAAGCGTGTAGTGGCCGGGCGAGTGATCGCCATAGCCGTTGGAAGCGAACCCGCCCGCGAGGGTGAAGTCCGGATTTCCGGAGGCGATGACATAGAGGACCGCCGCCGCGACGACCGCGCCAACGCATTGCGCGACCACGTAAGGAACGATGTCCTTGGCCGGAAACCGACCCCCGGCCCAAAGGCCCACCGTGACGGCCGGATTGAAATGAGCGCCGGATACGTGCCCCAGGGCGTAGGCCATGGTCAGCACAGTCAGGCCGAACGCCAGGGCCACGCCAACGAAGCCAATTCCAAGATTGGGAAAGGCGGCGGCCAGGACAGCTGAGCCGCAGCCGCCAAGTACGAGCCAGAACGTGCCAACAAATTCTCCGGCCAGTCGCTGGAACAAGGACATGATCTGACCTCCCTCGCCGATGACTTCAAGAAACAGAGCCTTACGCAGAAATCGACTAAGGTGAAGGTCTATTGGCGACCCGGCCGTTCACGACTTCGAGCGCGGTTTTGCGCCCGGCGCCACGAGAGGCCATAAGGCGCCAGAGGAGTTCCGTTCATGCCGCTCGACGACGCCGCCCCAGTCAAGACGTTCAATTGGGAGGATCCCCTCGACCTCAATTCACGGCTTTCTGAGGATGAACGCCTGATCGGCGAGGCGGCGCGCGCCTATGCCCGTGAAAAGCTGCTCCCGCGTGTGGTCAGCGCCTTCGCCGAGGAGCGCTTTGACCGCGACATCATGACCGAGATGGGCGCGCTGGGCTTTCTCGGCCCGACCCTGCCGGAGGACTACGGCGGCGCCGGCGTCAGCCATGTGGCCTATGGCCTCATTGCGCGCGAGATCGAGGCCGTGGACTCCGGATACCGCTCTGCGATGAGCGTGCAGTCGTCCCTGGTCATGTACCCGATCCACGCCTTTGGCTCGGAGGCGCAGCGGAGCCGCTGGTTGCCGCCCATGGCCCGCGGCGAGGCGATCGGCTGCTTCGGCCTCACCGAGGCGGACGGCGGCTCCGACCCGGCTTCCATGCGCACAACCGCCGTGGCGGCGCCGGGCGGCTATCGGCTGAATGGCGCCAAGATGTGGATCACCAACGCGCCGATCGCCGACGTCGCCCTGGTGTGGGCCAAACTGGACGGGGTCATTCGCGGATTTCTGGTTGAGCGCGGCGCCGCCGGCTTTGAGACACCGACGATCAAGAACAAGCTTTCGCTGCGCGCCTCGGTAACCGGAGAGATCTCACTCTCCGACGTACTCGTGCCTGAAGACGCGATCCTGCCCGGCGTCAGCGGCCTGCGCGGACCGTTCTCATGCCTCAACAAGGCGCGTTACGGGATCGCCTGGGGGGCCATGGGCGCGGCCGAATTCTGCCTGCACGCGTCCCGCGACTACACCCAGACACGGTCGGTCTTCGGCAAGCCACTGGCCGCCCGCCAGCTCGTGCAGAAGAAGCTCGCCGACATGGCCACCGAGATCGCCCTGGGGCTGGAAGGCGCCCTGGCCCTTGGTCGTCTCATCGATGAGGGAGCCTGGATTCCCGAAGCCATCAGCCTGATGAAGCGCAACAACTGCGGCAAGGCGCTGGATATCGCCCGCGCCGCCCGCGACATCCACGGCGGCAATGGCATCAGCGGCGAGTATCATGTCATGCGACACGCTGCGAACCTGGAGACCGTCAACACCTATGAAGGCGCACACGACGTTCATGCGCTGATCCTGGGCCGCGCGATCACCGGCCTCAACGCATTCTGACGGGCGAACGGGGGCGACATGAGCGGGGCGGTAATCGGATCGGAGGCGGCGCGCTCGCCGCGCAAGGCCTCGATGGCGACCATCGTCATCGCATCGGCGGCCGGCACCTCGTTCGAATGGTATGACTTTTTCGTCTTCGGCGCCCTGACCCCGATCATCGCCAAGAACTTCTTTTCGGGCCTCAGTTCCTCAGCCGGATTGCTGGCCGCCCTGGCCCTTTTTGGCGTGGCCTATTTCTTTCGGCCCCTGGGAGCGTTGATCTTCGGCCGCCTGGGCGACCGGACCGGCCGCAAGGGCACATTCCTCATCACCATGTCGATGATGGGCGGCGCGACGGTGGCGATTGGACTTCTGCCGACTTTCCCCATGGTCGGGGCACTGGCGCCGCTCCTGCTGGTGCTGATGCGGATCATCCAGGGAACGGCGCTTGGCGGGATGTATGGCGGCGCGGTGATCTATGTCGCCGAGCATGCGCCGCCGGGGCGGCGGGCGACCCTGACCAGCGCCGTGCAATCGTCTGCCGCCTTTGGGCTGATAGGGGCCCTGCTGGTGATCCTCGCCGTGCGCGGGGCCGTCGGCGACGCCCGTTTTGCCGATTTCGGCTGGGTCGGCGGCTGGCGGGCGCCCTTCCTGTTCTCGGCCGGCTTGCTGGCCATGTCGCTTTGGATGCGGCTCAAGCTGTCTGAAAGCCCGGTCTTCGCCGCCCTCGAGCAGGAAGGCTCGCGATCCAAGGCGCCGTACGCCGAAGCCTTTGGCCGCTGGCCGAACCTGAAGCTGGTGCTGTCCGCCTTTGTCGGCATCATGAGCGCCCAGGGCGCGGCCTGGTATTTGGTGTTCTTCTTCGCCGAGCAGGTGTTTCTCGAGCGGTTCATGAAGGTCTCGCCGCAGACCGGCGAACAGCTGCTGATCCTGATCACCGTGGCGAGCGCGCCGCTCTACATGTTCTTCGGCTGGCTGTCGGACAAGGTCGGTCGCAAGTGGGTGATGTGGGGCGGCATGACCTTGGCGCTCATCGCCTATTTCCCGGCGTTCCATGTGATGGCGGCGTTTTCCAATCCGGGGCTGGTCGCGGCGCAGCAGAGGACTCCGGTCACCGTGGTCGCCGATCCGGCGCGCTGTTCCCTACAGTTCGACCTCCTGGGAACGGCGCACTACGTCACCGCATGCGACCTCGCCAAGAACGCCCTGGCCAACGCCGGCGTGAGCTACACGAATGAGCCCGCACCGGCGGGAACCCAAGCCGTCGTCAGGATCGGGAATACGACCGTCGCTTCTCGAGATGGAACCGGCCTTGCGCCCGTCGCTCTGGCGGCCGCCAAGTCCGATGTCCAGGCGCGCATTCACGCGGCGCTGACGACAGCCGGATACCCAGCCAAGGCCGATCCGGCACAACTTAACTTCTGGGGTCTGTTTGGCGTGCTGATGGTCTTCGTCGTCGCCTGTACGGCCCTCTACGGGCCCATCGCCACGGCTCTGGTGGAGCTGTTCCCGGCCAATATCCGCTACACCGCCCTTTCCCTGCCCTATCACGTCGGCACTGGGTGGATCGGGGGTTTCGTTCCGGTCACCTCTTTCGCCATCGTCACGGCGACTGGGGATATCTATGCCGGGCTCTGGTACGCATTCATATTCACGGCCCTGAGCGTCTTCACCCTGCCCTTCCTGATCCCGGAAACGCGCGGCCGATCGATCGCTTAGCCGTCGCGATCAGGCCCGCGCCTGGATCCTGGCGTTCACCCGGTCGCTCAGCATGATGGCGCCCAGCGCGATCACCAGCGAGATGCCGCAAAGCAGAAGCGCCCGCGACTCGTCGCCGGGCGACTGGGTGGCGAGATAGATATCGCTGGGAAGAGTCAGGGTCTCGCCCGGTATCGCAGCCACGAAGGTGATGGTGGCGCCAAACTCGCCCAGCGCGCGAGCGAATCCGAGCACCGCGCCGGAGATCAGGCCGGGCGCCGCCAGGGGCAGCGTGACGCGAAAAAGGCGGTCGAGCCGTGACGCGCCGAGGGTTCGGGCGGCATCCTCGACCTCGCTGTCGATCGCCTCGATCGACAGGCGGATCGGCCGCATCATGAGCGGAAAGGCCATCACCGCCCCGGCCATAGCGGCCCCCGTCCAATGAAAGGCGAGCACGATCCCCGCCTTGGCGAGAAACGCGCCGATCGGCCCAGTACGGCCGAACAACACCAGCAGGATGTATCCCGTCGCCACCGGCGGGAGGACCAGGGGGACGTGTGTGACCGCGTCGAGCAAAGCCCGTCCGGGGAAGCGCCCGCGGGCGACGGCGAGGGCCACCGCCAGGGCGACAGGCAGCGCCGCTACGGTCGCCAGGCTGGCTACCCGAAGCGAGAGCAGAATCGCGCCGACATCGTCGGCCGAAAGCAGGCTCATCTCGCTTCCGGCGCCTGGCGCAGGATGTCTGTCTCGGCCCCCCCCAGCGCCGCGGCGAGGTTGTCCGGCGGGGCGATGATCGCGACGTTTCGCCCCCGGCGGACCCGTTCAATGATCGACGCCGCCTCGAGCGCGCCGTGGTCCAGTCGCGTCGCATCGCGGCGGGCATGTCGCGCAAGCAGGCTTTCGCCGGCCGCTGGCGCCGCCACCATCTCCGCCGCGCCCAGCGCACGCACGGCCCGCAGCGACAAAAGATCGTCCGAGTCCGGAAGATCGATCAGGGCGATCCGGCCCTCCGGCAAGCGTCGAGCGCCGAGCACCACCGTCAGGGCCTCCCGTGTCGGCGGCGGTCCCAACAGCACCGCCCTCAGGAACGAGCGCCGGTCGGCGAGATCAGGGAAGGCCGCGCGGATTCTTTCGCGCTCGTCGCCGAGAACCCGCGCCGTCTCGCCGATTTCCGCCGGAATCCGCGTCTCAAGATCGCCACGCAGAAGCTGAGCCAACAACGGCGCCGTTCCGCTGGTGCCGACGGCCACCACCACCGCGTCCCGGTCGATGATCGCCGGCGTGTTGAAATCGGAGAGATGCGGCCGATCGAAGACGTTGACCGGCGCGCCGGCGGTACGGGCGGCCACCTCCGCCTGGCGGTTGAAGTCGTCGTCGAGACTGGCGATGAAGATCAGTCTCGCGCCCTGGTAAGCGTCCGGATCGAGGCCCCAGGTCTCGTCCAGGCGGACGATCTCCGCCGGCGACCCGGCGAACAGGCGTGCACGAGCTTCAGCGGGTTCGCCGACGCCGGCGATCACCACCCGCGCGCCGGCCAATGGAAAAAAGGCGGGAAAGGCGTCCATCAGCCTCAGCTTAGGTCGTCCTCGCCACGATGTCGCCTTTGCGGCCGGGCGTCAGCGGGTTAACCTTGATCACACACGCGGGAAACATTGCCATATGAGCACGGTCCTCAACATCAACGGCAAGGACGTGAGCGTGGCGGCATCGCCCGATACGCCGCTCCTGTGGGTTCTGCGCGACGAACTCGAGCTCACCGGCGCCAAATATGGCTGCGGCATCGCCCAGTGCGGCGCCTGCACCGTCCACCTCAACGGCGAGGCGATCCGCTCGTGCCAGGCGCCGATCGGCGCCCTCGCAGGCGCCAAGATCACCACGATCGAGGGGCTGGAGGGCCTTCATCCCCTCCAGAAGGCCTGGGTCGACGCCGACGTCCCGCAATGTGGCTATTGCCAGTCGGGCCAGATCATGTCGGCCGCCGCGCTTCTGGCCAAGACGCCCCATCCCTCGGATGACGAGATCACCGCCGCCATGGATGGCAACATCTGCCGCTGCGGCTGCTACCAGCGCGTTCGCGCGGCCATCAAGATCGCCGCCGCCCAGCCGGCGCATGCAGCGTGAGGAGGCGGGCATGAACGCACCTTTCAAATCGTCCGTGCGGCCAACCCGACGCGACCTTATGGTGGTGGCCGCCGCCACCGCCGGCGGCTCGCTGCTGATCGGCTGCTCGCAGGCCGACATCATGTCGATCGGCGCCGATTCCAGCCATTTCGGTCCCTTCGGCCCGTTCCTGCGCATTGCTCCCGACGGAGCGGTGACCGTCATCTCCAAGCACATTGAACTGGGCCAAGGCAGCTCGTCCGGCCTCGCCGCCATCGTCGCCGAGGAACTCGACGCCGATTGGTCGACGGTGAGCGTCGAGATGGCCCCGGCCAATACCAAGGTCTACCAGAACGCCAGCTTCGGCGCTCAGGGCACCGGCGGTTCGTCCGCCATCAACAATTCCTGGGATCAGCTGCGCGCGGTCGGCGCCGCCGGGCGGGCCATGTTCGTCACCGCCGCGTCCCAGCGCTGGAACGTTCCGGCCGGCGAGATTACCGTGAAGGACGGCGTCGTCTCCCATGACTCGGGCAAGCAGGCGTCTTTCGCCGAACTCCTGAGCGATGCGGCCAAGGTCAAGCCGCCGCAGAACCCGCCCCTCAAGGACCCGAAAGCCTTCACCCTGATCGGCACCGACCGGGTGCGGCGCAAGGACGCCCGCGCGAAATCCACGGGCAAGGCGCAATACACGCAGGACGTTCACCGGCCCGACATGCTGACTGCGATGGTCGCCCACTCGCCAAGGTTCGGAGGCAAGGTGAAGAGCGTCGATGACTCGGCGGCGCGCAGGGTTCCGGGCGTCGTCGACGTGTTCAAGATTCCCACCGGCGTCGCCGTCACCGCCCAGAACACCTACGCCGCGCGCAGGGGACGCGACGCGCTCACTGTCGAGTGGGATGACTCCAAGGCCGAGATGCGAGGAACGGACGAGATCCTCGCCTCCTATCGTCAGCTGGCCGCGGGCAAGGATTCCGGCGACCTCAAGTGGCAGGTCTTCGACCAGCATGGACAGGCCGGCGCGCCGGCCGGCGGCAAGGTGATCGAGGCGGTCTACGACTTCCCCTATCTCTCGCATGCACCGATGGAGCCGATGAACTGCGTGGCGGAGATCGGCAACGGCGACCCGAAGATCACTACCGGCTCCCAAGTCCCGACCATCGACCAGCTCAATACAGCCCTGATCGTCGGCTGCCTTCCGGGGTCCGTGAAGATCGAGACCCTGTTCGCCGGCGGCTCGTTCGGCCGGAGGTCCAACTTCAAGTCGGACTATGTCTCGGAGTGCGTGCACATCGCCAAGCACGTCGGCGGCGGTCGACCGGTGAAGCTGGTGTGGGCGCGTGAGGACGACATGACCGCCGGCTACTACCGGCCGCTGGCTCACCACGCGGTGCAGGTGACCTTGGGGCCGGACGGTTTTCCAACCCACTGGCGTCATCGTGTGGTCTGCCAGTCGATCATGAAGGGAGCGCCCATCGGCGGGGGCAAGCTCGACACGTCGACCGTCGAGGGGACGTTGGGCTCGCCCTACCTCAAGGCGACACCGAACGTGGATGGGCAGGTGATCATGCCCGATAGTCCGGTAACGGTGCTGTGGTGGCGGTCCGTGGGGGCGACACACAACGCCTTCGTCATGGAGCACACCATTGACCAACTGGCCCATGCGGCCGGAAAGGATCCGGTCGACTATCGGCGGGCGCTCTATGCCAAGGCCGGCGCAGATCGTTACCTGGCCGTGCTCAACCTGGTGATGGAAAAGGCCGGCCCGGTGACGCCGGGCTGGTCGCGCGGCGTAGCGGTGCACGAGAGCTTCGGCAGCGTCGTCGCCCAGGCCGCCGAGGTGAAGCTTGACGGGGCTACGCCGCGCGTTGGCCGCGTGGTCACCGCCATCGACTGCGGCCTGGCTGTCTCGCCCGATCAGATCGCCGCGCAGATGGAAGGCGGAACCTGCTACGGCCTGTCGGCGGCCCTATATGGCCAGATCACCCTCAAGGACGGCCTCGTCCAGCAGAAGAACTTCGACGCCTATCGCGTGTTGCGCATGCACGAGGCGCCGCATGTGGAGACGTACATCCAGCCGTCGACCAACCATCCCACCGGCGTCGGCGAGCCCGGCACGCCAGTGATCGCTCCGGCGGTCGCCAACGCCCTGCTGGCGATGAACGGCAAGCCGACCTTGAGCCTGCCGTTCGTCAAGACCTGAGGCGCGGGGGCTCCGGAACCCTGACCGTGGGGAGGCGTTAGCCCGGAAAGGGTCAACCGCGGGGAAGAGGATCATGCGGCTGTGGCCGAGTGTCTTCTTCGCGCTTGCGCTTCTCACCGCGTGTCCGGTTTCCGCGCAGCAAGGCGACTGGATCGTCACCGTCCGGGCGGGGGCTTCAGCGGCGCCCCCCTATGAAGGCGCGCCAAACAGCGAGATTCACCCGACCCTGAGCTTCGGCGCCCACCATGCGGACAAGCCATACCGTTTCAGCCCGCCGGATGACGGTGGCTCGCTGGATCTCATTTCCAGCAGATATTTCGACTTTGGCCCCGTGCTCAACATTCGTCGGGGCCGGGACGACACGGGCCGCCTGACCGGATTCCAGAAGATTGGCTGGGCTGCCGAGCCTGGCGTCTTTGTCAACCTGTGGGCCTCCAAATGGCTTCGCGCACGCGTGCAGGTGCGCCAAGGGATATTCGGTCACCACGGCGCCGTCGGCGACGCTGGTATCGACTACATCCACACCGGTCACAAATGGGACTTCTCCATCGGCCCGCGAATCGGTTTTGGCGATGCGCGCTATATGGAGACTTATTTCGGCGTGACCCCAGCCGAGGCGCTGGCCAGCCCATTCCTCACTAAGCCCTACGCGCCTGGCGCAGGAGTCCGCTACGGCGGTGTGGGCGTGGCCTGCGCCTACCACTTCACGAACCGCATTCGGACCACGGTCGGCGTCGGCTATCACCGCCTCGTTGGCGTCGCCGCCGACAGTCCCGTCGTGGCCATTGCCGGGTCACGCGACCAGTTCTCAGCTGGCATCGGCGTCAGCTACAGTTTTGGCGTTCACCTCGGCCAACGTCATTGAAGTCGGTTGAGGTCCCCGGGCGCATCAATGTCGACGAGAACGCCGGTATCAGTTGTCTCCACGAGCGCCAGGCGTTCGCCGAGACTGTCGAGAATCCCGCGCGCGCCCAGGTCGCCGTCGAGCTCAGCGAGGCGGTCGAATAATGCCCGTGCGAACAAGGCGGGATGACCGCGGCGTCCCCGGCAGACCGGGGCGGCGGCAATGACGTCACCTTTGAGCGCGTCGGCCAGCCTCGCGGGGATGTTGTGCGGAACGAGCGGCATATCGCCCAGGAACAGGAGGGCGCCGCGCGATTTGGCGTCGACAGCGGCGAAGCCGGCGCGGAGGCTGGCCGACAGACCCAGTTCGTGATCCGCGGCGTGGACGACGACTAGGCGATTTGCTCCGCCCTGCGCCTCGGCAAAGACCTTCGCAGCCTCCGCGACGCGAGGATCGGCCCCTGTCACCACCACCACACGCGCGACAGGCGCTGACAAAGCCGCCGCCAATGCGCCATCAATCAGAAGGCCGCCGCGCCAAGGCGAGGTGAGTTTGGCCCCGCCGAACCGCCGGCCGCCGCCAGCGGCGAGCACGATGGCCTCGAGCGGGCCACCCTCTGTCGTCACCGGCCAATTCCCACTATGTTCTCCTGCACATGACGCCCTACGACACAGCGCTGGTGACGCCTGAAAAAGCCCGACTGAGCGACGGTTTCGGTCGCAGGGTGACCTATTTGCGCCTGTCGGTCACCGATCGCTGCGACCTGCGCTGCGTCTACTGCATGAGCGAGCACATGACCTTCCTGCCCAAGGCAGAGGTGCTGTCGCTCGAAGAACTCGACGAGATCGCTTCCGCCTTCGTCGCGCTGGGCGTCAGCAAGCTTCGGCTCACTGGCGGCGAACCCCTCGTGCGCAAGGGCTTGATGGGTCTTGTCGAGCGCCTGTCCCGGCACCTGAAGAGCGGCGCCCTGAAGGAGATCGCGCTCACCACAAACGGCACGCGGCTAGCGGAGTTCGCCGACGAACTGGCGCGTCTGGGCATCCGCCGCGTCAATGTCTCGATGGACAGCTTGCGGCCCGACGTCTTCTCCCGCCTGACACGCGGCGGCGATCTGGCCAAGGTGGTGGGTGGGATCGAGGCGGCGCGGGCGGCGGGTCTCGATGTCAAGATCAACGTCGTCGCCCTGGCGCATGACAACGCCGCCGAAATTCCGGACCTCATCGCCTGGGCGCATGCCCGCGGCCATGACCTCACGCTAATCGAGGCCATGCCCATGGGCGAGATCGACGAGGATCGGTCGAGCCAGTTCCTCTCCCTGGCCGAAGTGCGTCGCGACCTCGAGAGTTTCTGGACTCTCACCGATTTGCCGCTCACCACCGGCGGACCCGCCCGCTACGTCAAGGTGGCCGAGACCGGTGGCAGGCTCGGCTTCATCACCCCGCTCAGCCACAACTTTTGCGAGAACTGCAATCGGGTGCGCCTGACTTGCACGGGCGTGCTGCACACCTGTCTCGGGCGCGAGGACGCGGCCGATCTGCGCGCCGTGATCCGTTCCGGCGCCGGCCCCGAAGGGCTCGTCAAGGCTATCGAGGCCGCGGTCCTGGCCAAGCCTCAGGGGCACGACTTCACGTTCGGCGAGACACCGTCGGTGTCGCGCCACATGTCGACGACCGGCGGATGATCCGCGTGCTGCTTTTCGGACGCCTTTGCGACATCGCCGGATGGCGCGAGATCGAGGTCGCTCCGCCGCCGGAGCGACTTTCCGACCTCAGGCGCCGCCTGGCGGAAACCTGGCCGGATCTGGCGCACGCCCTGGGCGGCCCTGGCGTGAAGGTGGCGATCGACCGCGCCGTTGTGCAAGGTGATATGGCGCTCAGGCCCGGCGCCGAAGTCGCCTTCATGCCTCCGATGAGCGGCGGATGATCAACCTCACCGACCAGCCCTTCGATCCAGGCGAGGCTCTGACCCGTTTCGCCGCCGGTCGTCTCGAGAGTGGGGCGGTGGCCAGTTTTCTCGGCCTGGCTCGTGGCGAGGCCGGCCAGGCTACCGCGCTGGAGCTTGAAGCCTGGCCTGAGCTCACCACTTCGGAGATCAGCCGACTGGTCGACGAGGCATGTCGGCGATTCTCACTGCACGACGCCGCTGTGATCCATCGCACCGGCAAGATCGCCCCGGGCGAGCCGATCGTGCTCGTTCTCACCGCTGCCGGCCACCGTCGCGAAGCCTTTGACGCCTGCGATTTCCTTATGGACTATCTGAAGTCGCGCGCCCCGCTGTGGAAGAAGGAATTCGGACCGTCCGGCGCGCGCTGGGTCGAGCCAACCGAACGCGATCTCGCCGATGCGGAGCGTTGGCGACAATGACCGGAGTTCTCCACGCCGGCGGCCGCCTTGACCAGGCCGCCCCGTTCACGCCGGTGCGCGTGGCCGTGCTGACCATTTCAGACACCCGCGAAGAGGAGAGCGATACGTCCGGCCACCTGCTCGCGGAGCGGGTGACGGCCGCGGGCCATGTACTGGCCGGTCGCGACCTCGTGCCAGACGAGGTTGATGCCATCCGTACTCGGATCAAGTCCTGGAGCACGTCGGGTGAGGTCGACGCGATCGTCACCACGGGTGGCACTGGATTGACCGGTCGCGACGTGACACCGGAGGCGATCGAGCCCCTGTTCGATAAGCGCATCGACGGCTTTTCGATGGTGTTCCACCTGGTCAGCTACCAGTCCGTCGGCCTGTCGACCTTGCAGTCGCGCGCCCTGGCCGGGCTGATCGACGGGGTGTTCGTATTCTGCTTGCCTGGCTCTAATGGCGCCGTCCGCGATGGTTGGGACAAGGTGATCGCCGCGCAGCTCGATTCCCGGCACCGACCCTGCAACATGGTCGAGCTGATGCCGAGGCTCGCCGAGCGGTGAGCGGCCT
>DASXGB010000304.1:0-2461 GCA_036489325.1 Caulobacteraceae bacterium | reverse complement strand
CGGCCGGCCACCGGGTGGATGGCGTACTTGATCTCGACGCCCTCGCTCTTCAGCTTGTCGGCCATCTCCCGGAGCGCGTGCTGGGCCTGGGCGACGGCCATGCCGTAGCCCGGGACGATGATCACCTTCGAGGCGTTCCGCATGATGAAGGCCGCGTCTTCGGCCGAGCCCTGCTTGACCGGCCGCGTCTCGACCTTGCCGCCGGCGCCGGCCGCCACTTCGCCGCCGAAGCCGCCGAGGATCACCGAGATGAACGAGCGGTTCATCCCCTTGCACATGATGTAGCTGAGGATGGCGCCCGACGAGCCGACCAGGGCGCCGGTGATGATCAGCGTGGTGTTGGCCAGCGTGAAGCCGAGCGCCGCCGCCGCCCAGCCCGAGTAGCTGTTCAGCATCGAGATCACCACCGGCATGTCGGCGCCGCCGATCGGGATGATCAGGGTGATGCCGGCGATCAGCGACAGGGCCACGATCGTCCAGAACGCCCACTTGGCCTCGCCGCCGCTCATCACCAGCGTGACGACCAGCGCCACGATGGCGAGGCCGATCAGGATGTTGATGACGTGGCGGGCCGGCAGCAGGATCGGCGCGCCGGACATGTTGCCATTCAGCTTGGCGAAGGCGATGACCGAGCCGGTGAAGGTGATCGCGCCGATGGCGACGCCGATCGAAAGCTCGATCAGGCTCTCCAGCCGGATGCCGGTCCCCTCGGCGATGCCGTAAGCGGCCGGCGCGTAGATCGCCGCGATGGCGACCAGACAGGCGGCGAGGCCCACCAGCGAGTGGAACGCCGCCACCAGCTGCGGCATCGCCGTCATCTGCACGCGCCGGGCGATCACCGCGCCGATCGAGCCGCCGATGATCACGCCGCCCAGCATCAGCCCGATTGTCACCGGGTCGAGCAGGCCTTGCGCGGCGAGCGTCGCCAGCGCCGTGCCGACCGCCAGTGCCATGCCGATCATGCCGAGGAGGTTGCCGCGCCGGCTGGTCTCCGGGCTGGAGAGCCCGCGCAGGGTCAGGATGAAGAGGACGCCGGAGGCCAGATAGGCGAGCGCCGCGAGGTTGGCGTTCACGCCGCGCCCCCGGCCTGGCCGGTGTTGTCAGTGCGGTCCCGCCGCGTTCTTAGCGCCGACACGGCCTGGAAGTAGACCGCGATCAGCAGCGCGGCCACGGCGATCGCGCCGGGCGTGGCGCGGCTCGCATCCGGGCCGCCAGCGTGCATGGCGATCGCCGCCTCGGCGAGCCCCACGCCGGTGAAGAAGAGCCCGGCGCCGCTGACCACACGCACCGTCTTCCGGAGCATGGCGATCTGCACGAAGTAGAGCACCACCGCCGCGGCGGCCCCGGCGAGGCCCAGCCAGTAGAGGACGCCGAGAAGGGTCATGGGCGCCGCTCCTTGCGCCGGTACATGCTCAGCATGCGCTGGGTGACCAGGAAGCCGCCGAAGATGTTGACCGAGGCGAGGCCGGCGGCGAACGCCCCGGCGCCTTTCGAGATCCAGACCGTGTGGTCGCCGGGCATGACCTTTGCGGCCGCCGCCAGCAGCGCGCCCACGATAATCACCGAGGAGACCGCGTTGGTGACGCTCATCAGGGGCGTGTGCAGCGCCGGCGTCACGCTCCAGACCACGTAGTAGCCGACGAAGATCGCCAGCACGAAGATCGCCAGGCGAAAGACGGTGGGGTCGACGGCTTCCATGACGGGCTCCCTCAGACCGGTTTCAAGAGCGCGTGGACGATCGCGCCGTCCCGGGCGATCAGCGCCGCCTGCAGGATCTCGTCCTCGAAGTCGGGCGCGACGGCGCCGTCCTTGACCAGCAGCGCCACGAAAGCGGTGAGGTTGCGCGCGTAGAGCGCCGAGGCGTCGGCGGCGACGCGGCCGGGCAGGTTCGGGATGCCGACGATCTTGACGCCGCCGGTCTCGACGATCTCGCCGGTCTTGGCGCCTACCACGTTGCCGCCCTGCTCCACCGCCAGGTCGACCAGCACCGATCCGGGCTTCATCGAGGCGACGTGCTCGGCGCTGACCAGCTTGGGCGCGAGGCGCCCGGGGATCAGTGCGGTGGTGACGACGATGTCCTGCTTCTTGATATGCTCGCCGACCAGCGCCGCCTGCTTGGCCTGATAGGCTTCGCTCATCGGCTTGGCGTAGCCGGAGGTCGTCTCGGCGGCCTTGAACTCCTCGTCCTCGACCGCGACGAACTTGGCGCCCAGGCTCTCGACCTGCTCCTTGGCGGCGGGGCGCACGTCGGTGGCGGTGACCACCGCGCCCAGCCGGCGGGCGGTGGCGATCGCCTGCAGGCCGGCGACGCCGGCCCCCATGACGAAAACCTTTGCCGGAGCGATCGCGCCGGCCGCCGTCATCATCATCGGCATGGCCCGCCCATAGTGCTCCGCGGCCTCGATCACCGCCCGGTAGCCGGCGAGATTGGCTTGGCTGGACAGCGCGTCCATGACCTGGG
>DASXGB010000208.1:0-3449 GCA_036489325.1 Caulobacteraceae bacterium | reverse complement strand
ATGCTTTGTTGATTGCGCAGGATTGCGCGCATGGGGTAGATGCGGCCGCCGGCCAGGAAGGCGGTTGCGAACGCCAGCGCCGCCGCGCCTGTTTCCAAGAACCGTTGAGCGTCCAAGTTCGCCCCCGCGGTGATCAGATGGTTAGACTCGTCGGCCCCACCGCCGTCAATGCCGGCTTTTCGGCTCGCCGTTACGCAACGGACCAGCCGCGGCCTCAGGCGCAGAGCCGGAGCGGCGGGACTTAACCGCCCGTCTCCCAGTCCACCCACATCGTCATCCCGCAGGCAGCGCAGCGGAGATGCGCGACCCAGTGGCCGCGCCCGCGTTCTTTCCACCCTGGGTCCCGGCTCTGCGGCGCTGACGCGCCTGGCCGGGATGACGAGCTTGTTTTCGGGACCTACTGTCCCAGGCGCAGCATTCTAACGTCGTCCACCGACACCATGCGCCAGACACCGTCCTCGCGGGCGAAGGTGACGAGGCAGGCGCCGCGGCGGCGGGTGACGGCGCAGACGCGGCCGTCCGGCAGGGTCCGCAGGGCCTCGGCGATCGACAGGGTCCCCGGGATCGGTGTCGAGGGCTTGTAGCCGTAGTAGTCGGCGACGGCGCGGAAGACGTCCGGCCGGATGAGGAGACCGCCGGCGGCGTGCGCCAGGGACCCCGAGAAAGCGATACCGAGATCCTTCTGCAGCGCCGGCGCGCCCGGCTGGGCGGCGCGCGCGACGATCCTGGCCTGGATCTCCGCCTCCAGGGCCGCGCGGTCGACATGGGCGTCGAAGGTCGCCCTGTCATTGTCGCGGATGGCGATCATCAGGGCGTGGACGTCGGCGGCGGCGCCGATCCGCTCGGTGGTGGCGCAGCCGGCGAGGAGGTTCCCAAACACCCCACAGACAAAGAGGGAGAGGGCCCAGGCCAGCCTCACGCCCCGGTCCTCTCCTTGAAGAACTGGATCACTCGCTGCTCGCATTTCTTGGTCGGGCCGTCCGGATCGTTGTCGACCAGGTGCAGGGTGAGCACCGAGTGGGGCGGCATGCGCGGATCGGGATAGCCGTCCTTGGCCTCGATCGTGACGTCCTCGAGCGCCTCGCCGAACTCCCGGTGCAGGCTCTCGAAGCGGGCGTCCGGCACGAACGGGTCGCCGCGAAATCTAAGGGCCATCATCGAAAGCCCCTCCTCCGAAAAGCGCCGGCGGGCGCAGGCAATCTCGTCCTTGGAAACGCCAAGCGCCGCGCTGCGTTTCGCCGATCCGGCGGGGATCGGGAGGGAGGGCTGGGAAAGGACAGGCGCGACCACCGCCGGCTCCGTCATCATCGCCAGGGCGAAATTGCCGGTGAAGCACATGCCGACGGCGCCGACGCCCTTGCCGCCGCACTCGGCGTGGGCGTGGGCGGCCAGGGCCTTCAACCAGCCGACGATCGGGCTCGAGCGGTCGGTGGCCCAGACGTGGAACTCGCGGCTGATGCAGATCGACTTCAGCATCACGCCCAGGGAATGGAACGGCGTCACCTCGCGGCCGGCCTCGCCGAAGAGGCTCGGGCAGAAGACGGTCATGCCCGCCGCGGCCACCCGGTCGGCGAAGCGGATCACCAGAGGATGCAGCCCCGGCATCTCGTGGATGACGATCACCGCCGGGCCGGACCCGCGCCGCCACACCGGCCGCGTCCAGCGCCCCGCCGGATCGGTGAAGTCGAAGCGCGTGTAGTCCTTCAGGGCGTCGATGTCGGCCATGCGAGTGTCCTAGCGGGGAAGCGTCCCGAATTCACGCGCCGCCCAGGCCCGCCAGCGTTTCGCCATCAGGAGGTAGATTGGCAGGGGCGCGACCGCGACGAGGGTGGAGAGGGCGCCGGACGCCGGATCGTCGATCATCACCACCGCCACCAGCGCGCCCTGGATCAGGGCCGCGAGGATGGCGATCCAGGGGAACAGCGGCATCTTCCAAGGCCGCGGCAGGTCTGGCTCCTTGATCCTCAGGCGGATCGAGGCGAGGCAGACGATGAAGATCACGCCCATCGACCAGGGGGCGTAGATGCGCACGATGCTCTCGTAGCCGCCGGTGGCGGCGAAGAGCAGCGAGACTGCCATCAGGACGACCAGGCTCTGCCTCGGCGTTCCTTTCAGCGCCACGCGGCCCAGCCACGACGGCAGGGCGCCATTGCGGGCCATGCGGAAGGTGATGCGGATGGCGGTCATGGTCTGCAGGTTGACGATGGCGGCGAGCGAGAAGAGGCCGATGGCGGTGATCACGGTGTCGGCCGCCTTGCCGAGGCCGACCTTGGCTGCATCGCCCACGGCCAGGGTCGACCCGGCGACCTGAGAGGGCGCCAGGACATGCAGGACGGCGGCGTTCACCAGCACATAGACGACGGTGACGAGGCCAATGCCGATGAACATCGAGCGGGCAACGTTGCGGTCCGGCCGATGCACCTCTTCGGAGAAATAGATTGGCGCGTCCCAGCCGGCGTAGGTCTGATAGATCAGGCGTACGGCCATGATCGCCGCCCCGGCGCCGGCGATGGCGTGCAGCGGATGGATCGCGACCGGCGGCGCCGGCGCCCGCGGCGAGAGGAACAGGATCACCGTCAGGACGATGAAGGCCGCGCCCTTGATGGCGCTGGCGATGCTCTGGGAGGCGCCGCTGATGTGGGTGCCGGTCCAGTTGAGCGCCGCCGCGCCGACGATGAGGGCGCCGGCCAGCACGTTGGTCGAGACACCTTCGAAGAAACCCAGGCGGTGGACATATTCGCCGAACACCGAGGCGATGAAGGCGCTGGAGGCGGCGTACTGCACCCAGCCGATCCAGCCGGTGAAGAACCCCATGGTGCGGCCGAACGCCCGCTCCGCGATCGGATAGGGGCCGCCGGCCAGGGGCACCGAGGCGCCGGCCTCGACCACCGGCATGGCCGAAAGCATCGCCACCATGCCGCCGACAACCCAGGCGCCGATGATGAGGGCGGGCGTCGTGAAGCCCTGGGCCACCAGGCCCGGCGCGCGCATGATCCCGGAGCCGATCACCCCACCGATGACGACCGCCAGGCCGAAGACCAGGCCCAGGACCCGCAGCAGGCTCTGCGGCGGGTGCAGGTCGGGAACGTGCAGGTGCGGCATGTGCAGGTTGGGATGCTCGACTTCCGACGCCCCGCCCGTGTCAGGCGGCGAAGGCGTCTCGCGCGGCGCGTCGGCGTCGGTCATGCAATCCCCCTCAGGGTCCTATGTGGCGGAGGAAGGGCGCCCCGCGCAAGCATGCCGCCGTCAACATCCCTCTCCCGGCGAGAGGGGAACATGCGCTCAACTCTCCTCTCCCTCAGGGTGAGGGGGACCCCGAAGGGGTGGAGGGGGTCATGGCCGCCTGACGTTGACCCCCCTCCCGGCCTTTGGCCGTACTCCCCCCTGAGGGGGGAGAGAATTTGAGCACAACTCTCTCCCCTGCTTCGCAGGGGGGAGATCAGGATGGC
>DASXGB010000149.1:0-7609 GCA_036489325.1 Caulobacteraceae bacterium | reverse complement strand
ACGAGCCCGCAGGACGTGGTCGAGGTCGGCGGCCTGACGCCGGATCCGGCGGCCTTCGACGAAGATCGGGCGGCCGGCGTGCGCAGGGCGCTCGATTATATGGGCCTCGAGCCTGGGGCGCCGATCGCCGAGGCGCGGATCAACAGGGTGTTCATCGGCTCGTGCACCAACAGCCGGATCGAGGACCTGAGAGCGGCCGCCGGGATCGTCCGTGGGCGGAGCGTCGCCTCCCACGTCACCGCGATGGTGGTGCCGGGATCCGGACTGGTGCGGGAGCAGGCCGAGGCCGAAGGCCTCGACGAGGTGTTCCGGGCCGCCGGCTTCGACTGGCGCGAGCCCGGCTGCTCCATGTGCCTGGGTATGAATCCTGACCGGCTGGCGCCCGGCGAGCGCTGCGCCTCGACCTCCAACCGCAACTTCGAGGGCCGCCAGGGGCGGGGGGGCCGCACCCACCTGATGAGCCCAATCATGGCCGCCGCCGCCGCCCTGGCCGGCCATATCGTCGACGTGCGGGATTATCTGTAGCTCTCTTCCCCCTTCACAAGGGGGAAGTCCGGCCGAAGGCCGGGATGGGGGATCGGATACGCCGGCGTTTCCGTCCCCCTTCATCCCTTCGGGACACTTCCCCCCGATGCGGGGGAAGAGAGGGATCATCACGGCCCGCTTGGGATCGAGCGCGCTCGTGGCGTCACGACCTTCACGGCGTCGCCCGCCGCCACTTCGCCTTCGCGCTCGACCATGGCGACGAGGCCGCGCCGACCCTGAGCCGCCTTGACGAACTCCAGTTCGAGCCTTTCCTCGCCGAAGGCGTCCGCCAGCACCTTGCCGGCGTGGCGGCAGGGGTGGTTCTCCTCGGTGACGAAGATGACAGCGCCGCTGGGGAACACGAGACGCGTGGCCGGCGCCAGGCCGGTGAGGTCCGGATCGCCCTCCAGCACCAGGTTGGCGCCGATCAGGCGCGGCTCGACCCGCTCGATCGCCAGCCGCCGGGCGATCTCGGCGCACTCCTCGACCGAGAGGATCGAGATCTGGCGGGTGTTGGCAATCATCGTTCCGCGCGCATGCCAGGGCGTGCGCGAGCAGGACGGCCTGGTCAGGCCGAAATGGCGGTCGCCCTCGATGCCGCCGAACAGCAGGCGCGCCTGCGCTACCGGCCGGGTCACAAACCCCGCCTGATCCGCCGTCAGCACCTCGATCAGACGCAACACGCTAGAACAGCACCCTTGGGTTCATGATCCGCTTCGGGTCCAGTGCGGCGCGGATGGCGCGCAGGGCCGCCACCTCTTCCGGCGCCTTGTATCGGATCGCCTCGGCCGTCTTCATGGTTCCCAGACCATGTTCGGCGCTGATCGAGCCGCCGAGCGAGGCGACGATGTCATGGACGATGCGCGCGCCCTGGTCGCGGGCGGCGGTGTGGGCAGCCTGGTCGGCGCCTGGCGCACGCAGTACGTCATAGTGGATGTTGCCGTCGCCGACGTGGCCGAAAGCGTCGATCCGCACGCCGGGGAAGCGGGCCTCGAGGGCCTGGCCGGCCAGTGAGATGAAGTCGGCGACCCGCGAGACCGGCACCGCGACGTCATGCTTCCAGGCCGCGCCCTCGACCTTCTGGGCGGCGGACTGGTTCTCGCGCAGGGCCCAGAAGGCCTTGGCCTGGGTCTCGTTCTGGGCGATGGCCGCGTCGCTGATCCCGCCAGCCTCGAGCGCGCCCTCCAGAAAGCGCTCCATGGCGGTCTCGGCGACGCCGGCGCGGGCGTCGGCGATCTCGATGAGGACATACCACGGCGGCCGACTTTCGAGCGGCGCGCGCGATCCGGGGATGTGGGCGAGCGCCAGGTCCATGCCGAGGGCGCCGATGAGCTCGAAGGCCTCGATCGCGCCGCCGGTCTCCTCCCGCCCCTGCACCAGCAGATCCATGGCCGCCGCCGGGCTGTCGACACCGACGAAGGCGACGGCGCGGGAAGAGAGCACGGGGAACAGCTTCAGCGCCGCGGCGGTGACGACGCCCAGGGTGCCCTCGGCGCCGATGAGGAGCTGCTTGAGGTCATAGCCAGTGTTGTCCTTGCGCAGGCGCTTGAGGCCGTTCCACAGGGTCCCGTCCGGCAGCACCGCCTCCAGGCCCAGGACCAGCGCCCGCATGGTCCCATAGCGCAGCACGGCCGTGCCGCCGGCGTTGGTGGAGATGAGGCCGCCGACGGTCGCCGAACCCTCCGAGGCCAGGCTCAGGGGGAAGAAGCGGTCCGCGCCGGCCGCCGCCTCGTGAACGGCGGCGAGGGTCACGCCTGCCTCGGCGATCAGGACATCATCGACGACATCGACCTCGCGCACGCGGTTGAGGCGTTCGGTGGAAAGCAGGATCTCGCCATCCGGGATCTGGCCTCCGACGAGGCCGGTGTTGCCCCCCTGCGACGTCACCGCGACGCCCGCCTCGGCGCACAGGCCGATGACCTTGGCGACGTCGTCCGGCGTGCGCGGCAGGGCCATGAGCGGCGTCGCGCCGCTCCAGCGGTCGCGCCATTCGACCAGGTGGGGAGCGAGGCGTTGCGGATCATCGCTCCAGCCGCCGTCGCCGAGCGCGGCCTTGAGGCGGTCGAGGAAGCCGTAGGGGAGGGTCATCCCCGGAACATGGGGCGCGGCCGGCCTAGCCGACAAGCCCCGCGGCGCGGCGCAGGCGGTCGTTGATCGCTTCGCCCAGGCCTTCGTCCGGGATCGGGGCCACCGCGATCGAGGCGGGATTGCGAGCATCGGCCGCCCGAAGGACCGAGAACAGGCGGGACGCGGCCTCCGTCAGATCTCCTGTAGGGCTGAGATTGAGATCGCCATCGTCAACCGGACCGAAGCCGATCAAGACTTCACCCGGCCGTGCGTCGGCGGCGTCCAGGCGCAGCGGCGCGGCGGGGGCGTAGTGGCGCGTCAGACGCCCGGGCGAGCGTCGGGCGTCGGCCTCGGCGTCGGCAAGCGGCCCAATCAGGGCTTCGATCTGCGCCCGGGTGACAGCCCCTGGCCGCAGTAGCCGAGGCGGCCCGTCAAGCAGGGAGACGACCGTCGATTCCAGACCCACTGCGCACGGGCCGCCGTTCAGCGCCTCCGCGGCGAAATCGCCGGTCTCAGCGAGGGCGTCGGCCAGGGTGGTCGGGCTCGGCCGGCCGGAGCGGTTGGCCGAGGGCGCAACGATGGGTCCGCCGAAGGCCTTCAGCACCGCCTGCGCCAGCGGGTGGGCCGGCGCGCGAACGGCGAGGGTGTCGAGGCCGGCGCGAGCCAGGTCGCAGACGCCGCCGATCGCCGGAGCGACCAGGGTGAGCGGGCCCGGCCAGAAGTCGGCGGCGAGCGCGAGGGCTCGTTCATCCAGCGCGGCCAGAGCCATGGCCTCTTCGAGGCCGGCGATGTGGGCGATCAGGGGATTGAACCTCGGCCGGCCCTTGGCTTCATAGAGGCGGGCGACGGCGGCGGGATCGGCGGCGTCGGCGGCGAGGCCATAGACGGTCTCGGTGGGCAGGATGACAAGCTCGCCCCTGGCCAGGGCGGCGGCGGCGGCCCCCGCGGCCGTCGACGCCTCAGCGCCGCTGCGCATTGACCTGTATGTCGAGGCCGACCGAGGCGGGGACCACGTCCGTCTTGCGCCACTCGTCCTGACCGACGCCGAAAGCCAGGCGATTGATGGCCAGCTGGGCGGTCATGTGCGCCTTGGCCCCGGTGATGGCGAGCGTGAAGGGCAGTGCGAGGGGCTGGGCGACGCCACGCAGGGTCAGCGTCCCGAGAGTTTGGTAGCGGCCGCCGCCGAGCGACTTGAACGTGTGGGAGGCGTAGACGGCATGGGGGAATTTCGCCGCCGCTAAGAAGGCGTCGGTGGGCAGGGCCTGGTCACGGTCGGCATCGCCGGTGGCGGCCGAGGCCGGGTCGATGGTCACAGTGACGGACGAGGCGGCGAGGTCGGCCGGATCGAAGCGGATGTCGGCATTCCAGCTTCTGAAGAGGCCGCGGAAACTCTGGCCGCCGTAGCTGGAGGTGAAGCGGATCGACGAACTCGGCTTGTCGACAAGCCACGTCGCCGGCGGCTCGGCCGAGGCGGCCAACGCGCTGGCGATCAGGACGGCGGCAAGGGCAAAAACTTTGTTCACGCGGGCCTTCCCGGCAGCATGCGCCACAGCACCTCATCGTTCTTCACGAACTGATGACGCAGGGCCGCCAATACATGGAGCGTCACCAGGCCATAGGCCAGCCACGCGCCACCGCTGTGCAGCGTGAAGAAGAGATCGTGGGCGCTCTTCATCCGGTCCGGCGGCAGGTTGGCGAGGGCGCCGATCGTTGGCCAGCGGAAGAGGCCGAACCAGGTGATCGGATAGACCTGGATGAGCCGGCTGGCCGAGGCCATGGCCCAGCCGGTGAGCGGCATGCCGAGCATGATGATATACAGAAGTCCGTGAACGGCGTGCGCGGCCATCCTCTCCCAGGCCAGCATGGAGGCGGGCATGGGCGGCGGCGGGTTGGCGAGCCGCCAGACCAAGCGGGCCACGGTCAGCACCAGCACCGTGATCCCGATCGACTTGTGGATCTGCGTCGGGGGGATCTTGGCGAGGCCATGCAGGGTCTCGAACCACCAGGCGAGGCCAATGTTGGCGAAGATCAGGGCGGCGATGAGCCAGTGCAGGCCCATGGCCACGGCGTTGTAGCGCCGCTGGGGATCCGCGCCGGCCGCCATCGCCCTACTTCTTGTCGAACTCGCCGCGGATGATCAGCTGAACCTCGTCGCTCACGACGCCGGCCCAGGCGTGCGAGCCGAAGTCCGAACGCTTGATCGTGCCCTCGGCCTTGAAGCCGGCGACTGTGCCCAGCATCAAGCCGCGGCCGGAAGCGATGAAGGTCACGTTGAAGGTCACCGGCCGGGTGACGCCGTTCAGGGTCAGGTCACCGGTCATGGTCCCGGTGTGGCCATCCGGGTTGGGGGCCATTGCGGTGGCCGTGAAGGTCGCCGTGGGAGTCTTGGCCGCGCCCAGGAAGGTGTTGGCGAACTCCTGGCTGTAGCTGGCGCCGACATCGAGGCTCGTCACATCGACGCTGGCTTGCAGCTTGGTCGCCTGCGGCTGGGCCGGGTCATAGTCGAACTGGGCCTGCGCCCTGTCGAACCGCACGACATAGTCCGACACGTGCATATGGCGCACAACGGCGATGACGCTGGAGTGCCTGGGGTCGAGCTTGTAGTGGCCGGCCCCCAGGCTGGACGGCTTGGCCGGGGCCTCGGGCGGAGGCGGAGCCGCCGCCTGAGAGTCCTGCGCCAGGGCGACGGGCGCAGCAAAGCCAAACAGCAGGAGGGCGATCAACGTATGGCGTATCATCATCGGCGTTGATCCTCCGGATTGTGGCGAAAAGGGGGGAATAGCACTGCGAGCGATTTGCTCTAAATAGCCGACTGCCCCGCCAAGGACCCGTCGATGACCTATCATGCGCCCGTCCGCGACCTCCGGTTCGCCCTCGAGACCGCCGACTTCGACGCCCTCGCCAAGCATTTCCCGAACGCCGACGCCGAGACGGTGACCGCGGTGCTGGAGGCGGCCGGAACCTTGGCCTCGGAGGTGCTGGCGCCGCTGAACCGCGCCGGCGACACGCAAGGCGCCCGCTTCGAGAACGGCCAGGTCATCGCCGCGCCGGGCTTCGCCGGGGCCTACAAGGAGTTCGCCGGCGGCGGCTGGAACGGTCTTTCCGCCGATCCGGCCTGGGGCGGCCAGGGCCTTCCCAAGGCTCTCGAGGTCGCGGTCTTCGAGATGATCCAGGGCGCCAACATGGCCTTTGGCCTCTGCCCGATGCTGACCCTGGCGGCCATCGAATCCATCAGCCTGACCGGTTCGGACGAACAGAAGGCCCTCTACCTGCCCAGGCTGATCAGCGGCGAATGGACGGGCACCATGAACCTCACCGAGCCGCAGACAGGCTCGGACCTCGGGGGCATCACCACCCGCGCCGAGAGCGACGGGAACGGCGGCTGGCGCCTCACCGGCCAGAAGATCTTCATCACCTGGGGCGACCACGACGTGGCCGACAACATCGTCCACATGGTGTTGGCGCGCCTGCCGGACTCACCGCCTGGGACGCGCGGCCTCACCCTGTTCCTGGCCCCCAAGCGGATGGTCGGGGCCGACGGCTCGCTCGGCGAAGCCAATGACCTGCGGCCGGTGAGCATCGAGCACAAGCTCGGAATCCACGGCTCCCCCACCTGCGTCATGGCCTACGAGGGAGCCAAGGCCGAGATGGTCGGCGCGCCCAACGCCGGCATGGCCAACATGTTCGTGATGATGAACGCAGCGCGCCTGCAGGTGGGCGTGCAGGGGGTGGGACTGGCCGAACGCGCCTATCAGCAGGCGCTGGCCTTCTCCCTGGAGCGCGTGCAGGGCCGCTCGGCCTGGACCGGGACCCTCCCGTCGCGACTTTTCGATCACCCGGACATCCGCCGCGCGCTGATGCTGGTGAAGGCGAGGATCGAGGCCGCTCGCGCCCTCTGCCTCTCGACCGCCGTGGCCGCCGATGTCGCCCGCCTGACCGGCAATCCGGTGGACCGCGATGCGGCCAAGCTGCGCGAAGAGATCCTGACGCCGATCGCCAAGGCCTGGTCGACCGACATGGCGGTGGAGGCGGCCTCGATCTGCCTGCAGATTCACGGCGGCATGGGCTTTATCGAAGAGACAGGCGCGGCGCAGCACTATCGCGACGCCCGCATCCTGCCGATCTACGAGGGGACCAACGGCGTCCAGGCCATCGACCTGATGGGCCGCAAGCTGGCGCTGGGCAAGGGCGCGGCGGTGCGCGAGCTGGTAGCCGATATCACGCCCACCGCCTCCGAACTGAAGAGCGCCGAGGACGGCTGGCTGCACAGCATCGGCAACCACCTCGAGGCGGGTCTCGCGGCCGCCCAGGCGGCGAGCGGCTATCTGATCGAGCGTCGCGGCCACGCCCAGCCGGACGCCCTGGCGGGCGCCACGCCCTACCTGAAGCTGATGGGCGACGTGGTGGGCGGCTGGATGCTCGGCAAGCAGGCGCTGGCGGCGTCGAAGGAGATCGCCGCCGGCGAAGGCGATCAGGCCTACTGGCGCACCCGGATCGGGCTGGCGCGGGTCTTCGCCCATCAGGTGCTGGCCCAGGCGCCGGGCCTGGCGCAGGCGGTGACTCAAGGATCGGTGGATCTCTTCCGGGCGACGCCGGAGTCTCTCGGCGCCTAGAAGCGGTCCTAACGCCGCGCCTTCGGCTCCGGTCGGCGCGTCGCGGCGCCGAGGATGAAGCCGGCCAGGACGTCCAGCAGCACCATCAGGGTGATGAGGAAGAAGGTCGAGGTGGCGCACGCCGGCAGGGCCAGCATCTCGACCAGGCAGAACACGAACAGGGTGATGGAGGCGATGTGGTTGATGGTCGCCGACTGCCGGTCGTAGGTCGGTTTGATCAGCTCGACGAACAGGATCACCAGGGCGGCGGACAGCAGCAGGTCGGCCAGGCTCACCGGCCAGTGGCCGCCGGAGGCGGTGGGGGTCTCGAAGAGCGCCGCCACGAGGCCGGCGTTGACATCCGGCGAGGTCAGTCCGCCCAGGGTCAAGGCCAGCAGATTGTAGGCGAGCACCGGCAGCAGCAG
>DASXGB010000099.1:0-2932 GCA_036489325.1 Caulobacteraceae bacterium | reverse complement strand
GTCGGCCACGTCGCGCTTCTGGGCATAGTCGCTCATCTCCAGGTGGTGCTCGACCAGCCAGGCGATGAGGTCGATGCGACTGCGCTCCAGACCCATCCGCTCGCAGGCCTGCCGCGCCGATCTGGCCCCGGCGACCTGCTGGCCGCCGGCGCCGCCCTTGCCGGTGTCGTGCAGCAGCATGGCGAGGAACAGGGCCTCCCGGTCCTCGATCAGCGGCATGACGGTGTCTGAAAGGGGATGGTCCTCGGCCAGCCGGTGGGCGGCGATGTCGTTGATGATCCCCACGGCCCGCAGCGTGTGCTCATCGACGGTGTAGGAGTGGTACATGTTGAACTGCATCTGGGCGACGACGCGCCCGAATTCGGGAATGTAGCGGCCGAGCACGCCGGCCTCGTTCATCAATTCCAGGGTCCGGCCCGGCTTGCGGCCCTTGGCCATCAGGTCGAGGAACACCCGCGTCGCCGCCGGATCGCGACGCACCCGCGATGTGATGAGGCTGAGGCGCCGCGTGGCGGCGGTGAAGGCGTCCGGGTGCAGGTCGAGATCGCGCCGGTCGGCGATGGCGAACAGGCGGATGAGATTGACCGGGTCCTCGTCGAACACCGCCGGACCGGCGACCGACAGGCGTCCGCCCTCCAGCACGAACCCCGGCTCGACCACGGGGGCCTTGCGTCCGCGCGAAGGAAAAAAGCGCAGCAGGCCGCGCGGCGCCTGCTTGAGATGTTCGGCCTCCAGCTTGGCCGAATAGGCGCGGGTAAGCGTCCCTACCTCCTTGGCGATCAGGAAATAGCGCCGCATGAAGCGCTCCACCGCCGGGGTGTTGTCGCCGTCGCGGCGTGGCCGGTCGAGATAGCCCATCCGCCGGGCGATCTCCGGCTGGACGTCGAAGGTCAGCCGCTCCTCCGGCCGGCCGGTGGCGAAATGCAGGTGGGCGCGCACCGCCTCCAGGAAGTCGAAGGCGCGCAGGAAGGCTCGCACCTCGCGGCCATCGAACATGTCGAGGCGCAAGACCGCCTCCAGCCCATCGCTGGGATGCAGGTACTGGGCGATCCAGAACAGGGTGTGCAGGTCGCGCAAGCCGCCCTTGCCCTCCTTGACGTTGGGCTCGACCATGAAACGGCTGGCGCCGACGCGGGCGTGGCGCTCGTCGCGTTCCTTGAGCTTGGCGGCGACGAAGGCGGCGCCGGTGCCCTTGACGACCTCTTCACGGAAGCGGCGCTGCAGGTCGGCCGCCAGGGTCTCATCGCCCGCCAGCCGCCGCGCCTCGAGGATCGAGGTGCGCACGGTGATGTCCTCGCGGGCGATCTTGATGCAGTCGCCGACGGTGCGTGAGGCGTGGCCGACTTTGAAGCCGAGGTCCCACAGGGCGTAGAGCATGAACTCGATCACGCTCTCGATGTGCGGCGTCTCCTTGTAGGGCCGGATAAACAGCAGATCGATGTCGGAGAATGGGGCCAGGGCGCCGCGGCCATAGCCGCCGACCGCCATCAAGGCCACGCGCTCGCCTTCGGTGGGATTGCGGGCGCGGATCATATGGACGGTGGTGAAGTCATAGAGGCAGCGGATCACCTCGTCGGTCACCGCCGCCAGCAACCTCGCGGTCTCGACCCCGCCCGCGCCGCTCTCCAGCCGCTCCTTGGCGATCATCCGGCCGCGGAAGAGGGCGCCCTTGAGGATCGCGATGGCCTGGGTCCGCTGCCCGGCTGGATCGCCGGCGGAATCGAGCGCCGCGGCCGACAGCTGCGCGCGTAGCCGAACGCCGTCGACGACGTGCTCCAGGCGGGTGGGCCTCAGGCGGGGCGGCATGGCGCGACTATAGCCGGGGGCGCCGGCTCACAGCATCCCCTTCAATCGATAGAGCGCGTCGAGCGCTTCGCGGGGGCTCATGCCGTCGAGGTCGAGCGCGACCAGGGCCTTTTCCGCCTCGCTGGGCCCGGCGAAGGCCGGCGCCGTCGGCTCGGCGGTCGCGAACAGCGGCAGCTCGTCGAGCCCCGCGTGGGAGACCGCCTCGCTCTCGAGCCTGGCCAGCACCTCGCGGGCCCGCTCGACCACCGCCGCCGGCACCCCGGCGAGCTTGGCCACCTGCACGCCGTACGAGCGGTCGGCGCAGCCTGGCGCGGCTTCGTGCAGGAAGACCAGCTCGCCGTTCCATTCCTTGGCTCTGAGGCTGACGTTGGCGACGTGGGCGAGGCGGCCCTCGAGCTCGGCAAGCTCGTGATAGTGGGTGGCGAAGAGGGCGCGGCTGCGGTTGTGGTCGTGCAGAGCCTCGGCGGTCGCCCAGGCGATGGCGAGGCCGTCCCAGGTGGCCGTCCCCCGGCCGATCTCGTCGAGGATAACGAACGAGCGCGGGCTGGCCTGGGTGAGAATGGCCGCCGTTTCGATCATCTCGGAGAGGAAGGTGGAGCGCCCGCGGGCCAGGTCATCGCCCGCGCCCACGCGGCTGAACAGGCGGTCGACGACGCCTAGCCTAAGGCTCCTGGCCGGGACGAAGGCGCCGGCCTGGGCAAGGACGACGAGCAGGGCGTTCTGGCGCAGGAAGGTCGACTTGCCGGCCATGTTCGGGCCGGTGACAAGGGTGAGGCGCGACGCTTCGAGGCCACTCCCGTCGAGGTTGCAGTCATTGGGCGTGAAGGCCTCGCCCTGGCGACGCACGGCCGCCTCGACGACCGGATGGCGCGCCCCCTTGGCGTCGAAGGCGAGACCCTTCTCGATCCGCGGGCGCACGGCGCCGACCTCGCGCGCCCATTCGGCGAGGGCCGAAGCGACGTCGAGCACGGCCAGGGCTTCGGCCGCGGCCAGGATCTCGGCGGCGAGGCCCCGCGCCTCGTCGCGCCAGGCTTCGAACACCTCCAGCTCCAGGGCCAGGGCCTGGTCTGCGGCGCGGGCGATGCGGGCGTCGAGGTCGGTGAGCTCGACGGTGGTGAATCGCACC
>DASXGB010000042.1:0-7691 GCA_036489325.1 Caulobacteraceae bacterium | reverse complement strand
TTGCCGCCGGAGACGACGCAGACGATCGGTCCCTCGCCCGCCTGGCCGGTCAGGGCCGCGGCCAGCGCCAGGGCCCCGGCGCCTTCGGCGATGACGCGCGCCTTGTCGGCCATCAGGCGCATGGCGGCGCGGGTCTGATCGAGGGTGACGACGATGGAGCCGTCGACGATCCCCTGCATCCGCTCCCACATGCGCGGCATCATGGACTGGCCGCCGGCGCCATCGACGAAGCTGCGGGTCCAGTCGGGGAAGGGCTGCGCCGAGCCGGCCTCGAACGAGCGCGCGGCCGGGGCGGCGGTTTCCGGCTCGGCCCCCCAGACCTTCACCTCGGGCCTGATGGCCTTGATGGCGGCGCCGACCCCAACCACCAGGCCGCCGCCGCCGATGGCGCCGACCACCGCCTTCACGTCCGGCGCATCCTCGAGGATCTCCAGGCCCATGGAGCCGTGGCCGGCGATGAAGTCATGGTCGTCGAAGGGGTGGACGAAGGTCCCCTCGACGCCGGGATAGGACCGGTCCTCCAGCGCCTGCCAGGCACGGTCGTAGGAGACCAGGACCAGGCTCGCGCCCAGGGCCTTCATCCGCTCAAGCTTGGATTTCGGGGCCGTCTCGATGGCGACCACAGTGCACGGTACGCCCGCCTGGCGGGCCGCGTAGGCGACGCCCTGACCGGCGTTGCCGGCGCTGATCGTCCACACGCCCTTGGCGCGGTCAGCCTCGGAGAGCAGGGCCACGGCGTTGGCTGCCCCACGCAGCTTGTAGGCGTTGATCGGTTGCAAGTTCTCCAGCTTCAGGCGAATGTCCGGGTACTGAGGACCGAGGTCGAGGCGGACCAGCGGCGTACGGAGGATCGTGCCGGCGATGCGCTCACGCGCGGCCTCGATCTCGGCGAGCGTGATCGGGCGGACGGCATCGAGGCTCACGCCGCAGCCTCGCGCGCCCAGGCCCTGACGTCGTCGACGAACAGGTCCGGCTCCTCCATGGCCGCGAAATGGCCGCCGCGCGGCTGCTCGGTCCAGCGGACGATGTTGTAGACGCGCTCGGCGTAAGCGCGGGGCGGCGCCGAATAAAGGGCTTCGCCCGGGAAATTGGCGAAGGCAGTCGGCGTCTCGCAGCGCTTTCCATCGGGCAGCGGCAGGGCCCCTTCCTCGATGAGGGCGCGGTAGTACCAGGCGCCGGTGGTGAAGCTGCCGGTCATCACATAGATCATGACGTTGGTGAGCAGCTGCTCGCGGGTGAAGACCTGTTCGAACGGCTTTTCGCGCCGATCGCACCAGTCATAGAAGCGCTCGCAGATCCAGGCCGCCTGGCCCACCGGATTGCCGGCGCCGAACCAGGCGACCGACTGCGGCTTGGAGACCTGTAGACGGAAGTAGGCGCCCAGCATGTCCATGGCCATGCCGCCGCGGGTCATCCAGGCCGTCTCCTCCGGCGTCTGCGGGCCGCCGGCCGGGCGGAAGCCCATCATGTTGAGGTGGATGGCCCTGACGTGCTCGGGTTGGTCGAAGCCGAGCCAGGAGGTGACGAGCGATCCCCAGTCGCCGCCCTGGGCGAGATAGCGGGGATAGCCGAGCACATCGGTCATCAGCGTGTCGAACAGGCGGGCGGTGGCCCGCTGGCCGACCGGCTTCGTCGGCTTGGACGAGAATCCGAAGCCGGGGAGAGAGGGGATGACGAGGTCGAAGGCGTCGGCCGCCGTTCCGCCGTGGCGCGAGGGGAAGGCGAGCTTGTCGATCACCCCCCAGAACTCGAAGTGGCTGCCTGGCCAGCCGTGGGTGAGCAGCAGCGGGCGCTGGCCGCGCGCCTCGCCGGTCACGTGGACGAAGTGGAGGTCGAAGTCGTCCACGCGGGCGGTGAACTGCGGATAGCGGTTGAGGGTGCGGACCGCGGCGCGCCAGTCATAGCCATCCAGCCACCAGGCGCAGAGGTCCTTCAGGAACCGGGCATCGCAGCCATAGGCCCAACCGTCCGGCACGTCGGGCGCCGGCGGCCATGGGTAGGCGCGGACGCGGGAAAGGACCTCGCCGACGTCCGCGGCGCTCCAGTTGACCTCGAACGCCCTTGGCCTCGCCATCGCCTTGCTCCCGTTTGCTGCGCGCCGAACGCAAGCCCGCTGACGCAGCGGCGGTCAAGGGCGGGATGTGATTGTCCTTCTCCTCCCCCTCAGGGGGAGGGGGACCCCGAAGGGGTGGAGGGGGTCAATGTCCGCCTATCGTTGACCCCCCTCCCGGGCTTCGCCCGTACTCCCCCCTAAGGGGGGAGAGAGCGTATCGTGGCGGATCAGGCCGTTGCGTAGTCGGGGAAGTGGCGGCGAGCGAGGGCGGCGGTGAGGCCTCGGATCAGCGCCGGAGCGTCGAGGGGCGGGGCGAGCATCCCGGTGAGCTGCAGCATGATCGGGCCGTGCAGCGCCGCCCAATAGAGGTGGCCGACATAGTCCGGATCGCCGTCGAACAGGCCGGCGGCCTTCAGGTCGATGAGGTGCGCGGTCATGGTCGACTTGGAGCGGGCCGCCGCGCGCACGAAATCCGGATAGGCCTCGGCCGTCGGCTGAGTGACGTCGAACATCAGACGGTAGGCCTCGGGATGGTCGAGGGCGAAGCGGACATAGGCGCCGCCGATGGCGTTGGCCTTGGCGACCGCGTCGCCGCCGGCCTCGTTCCGGGCCTTTTCCAAAGCGTTCGCATGGCGGTCGAAGCCGCGGGCGCGCACCGCCGCGAGGATGGCGTCCTTGTCCTTGAAGTAGCGGTAAGGGGTCATGGCGCTGACCCCGAGCTCGGCGGCGAGCTGGCGGATGGTGACAGCCTCCGGCCCGTGCTCGGCGAACAGCCGCTCGGCGACGTCGCACAGACGATCTCGGAAGCGGGCGACGTCTTCGTCGGTCAGGATCTTGGGCACGGACGACTCGGCTGCGAAATTTCCACTTGCGGTAGTCTAATTTTTACGACATAAATTTACAACGTAATTTTATAGAGCGGCCATTTGGGTCGGGAGGATGACATGGACGGCTCGCAGACGATCAATCCCTATCTCACCGGCAACTATGGCCCCGTGCGCGATGAGCTCGACGCGCCGCTTGCCGTGACCGGTGAGCTGCCGAAGGACCTGGCCGGCGCGCTCTATCGCAACGGACCCAACCCGCAGTTCGAACCGCGCGGCGACTATCACTGGTTCGGCGGCGACGGGATGATCCACGGCTTCTTCGTGGAGGGCGGAAAGGCGCGCTATCGCAACCGCTGGGTGCGGACGCCGAAGTGGACCCTGGAGAACGCCGCGGGCCAGGCCCTGTTCGGGACCTTCGGCAATCCGCTGACGAGCGATCCCTCGGTGATCGGCAAGGACGGCGGCGTCGCCAACACCAACATCGTCTGGCACGCCGGCAAGCTGATGGCGCTCGAGGAGGGTCATATGCCCACCGAGCTCGACCCGATCACGCTCGAGACGCGCGGCTATGCCGAACGCTACCGCGGCAATGTGACGGCCCACCCCAAGATCGATCCTGAAACCGGCGAGATGGCGTGGTTCGCCTATTCGTCCGGCGAAATGCCGCTCAACGCCACCGTCTCCTACGGCGTCACCGACGCGGCCGGCAACGTGATCCGGCGCGACGATTTCGAGGCGCCCTACTGCAGCATGGTGCACGACTTCCTGGTGACCAGGCGACACGCCCTGTTCCCGATCCTGCCGCTCACCGGCAGCCTGGAGCGGGCGATGAGGGGCGGCGCGCCGTTCGCCTGGGAGCCGGAAAAGGGCGCCTTCATCGGCGTCATGGCCCGTGACGCCTCGGTGGAGACGCTCCGCTGGTTCGAGGTCGAGCCCAACTATGTCTTCCACCCGATGAACATGTGGGAGGAGGGCGAGAAGATCTTCGCCGACGTGATGGAATATCCGGCCGCGCCGCTCTTCCCCCTGGCCGACGGCACGCGCACCCAGAACCAGTCGGCGACGCTGGTCCGCTGGACCTTCGACCTGGCGGACAACTCCAACGTCGTGAAGCGTGAGCAGCTGGACGACATGGCTGGCGAGTTCCCGAGGTTCGACGAGCGCCACGCGGGGCTCGCCTATCGTCACGGCTGGTTCGCCGCCAACACCCAGCGCGACGGCCGGATCGGCTTCGACGCCATCGCCCATTTCGACCACGCCAGCGGCAAGCGGACGGACTATCTCCTGCCGGCCGGCGACGCCGCCGGCGAGCCGATCTTCGTGCCGCGCAAGGCGGATGCGGCCGAAGGCGACGGCTGGCTGCTGTCGGTGATCTATCGCGGCGGCGAGGACGCCAGCGAGCTGGCGGTGTTCGAGGCCCAGGACATCGCCGCCGGCCCGATCGCCACCGCTCGCGCCCCGCGCCGCGTGCCCTTCGGCTTCCACGGGAACTGGCGCGGGGCGTAGGCGGCGGCCCGCTGCTAGACGCCGCCGAAATTAATATTGATCCGTCATCCCCGGCCTCGTGCCGGGGACCCATTCGGCGCGAACGGGTGAGTGGCCATGCCCGGCATGGCCACACGCCATTCGGTGTTCATCGGTGGCCGGGACAAGCCCGGCCATGACGGAGGAAAAGGAAAAGGGGCTCGGCAGCGGCAAGGCTGAAGGTCGGCGCCGAGCCTTGCCAGCGGACGCGCTCTGGGCTTTGTGAGGGCCACAAAGCCACAATAAGGAGCGCGGACATGGAGGCGGTTGACCTCAAGGATCTCGACAAGCTGGTGGGCCAGGAGACCGGCGTCTCAGATTGGCTGCAGATCACCCAGGAGCGGGTCAACGAATTCGCCGACGCCACCGGCGACCATCAGTGGATCCACGTCGACGTGGAGCGGGCGACGCGCGAGATGGGTGGGCCGATCGCCCACGGGTTCCTCACCCTGTCGCTGATCCCGCACCTCTCCGCCGGCCTGCTGCCGGTCAAAGGCGTCTCGCGCGGCATCAACTACGGCACCGACCGGGTCCGCTTCACCAACATGGTGCGGGTGGGCAAGCGGGTGCGGCTGCGCCAGGAGCTGATGGCCGTGGAGCCGAAGTCCGGCGGCATGCAGCTCAAGTACCGCTGCACCATCGAGATCGAAGGCGAGGAGCGTCCGGCCTGCGTGGCCGAGACCATCACGCTGCTGTTTGCCTGAGACTCAAACACCTCTCTTCCCCCCGCATCGGGGGGAAGTGTCTCGAAGCGACGAAGGGGGGACGGAAACGCCGGCGTCTCCGATCCCCCATCCCCGGCTTCGCCGGAACTTCCCCCTTGTGAAGGGGGAAGAGAGCGGAGTTACTTCTTCACCGCCGAGGCGTCGGAGGCGGCGGACGGGGCCGCTATCGCCGCGGTCTCGGTCGGCGCGGCCGCGGCAGCGGGCGTGTCCAGCTGCGAGATCGTATCGCGGATGAACTGGGCCTGGACGACGACGCCGATGCCGAGCGGCTCGCCGCCCTTCTCGACCTGCTGGGTGAGGATGCCGGCGACGAGGTTCGGCTCGTTCGCGCCTTCCAGCCACACCGGGCCGCCCGAGTTGCCGGGGAAGGCCGGGAAGTCGAGCAGGAAGGTCGGCGAGATCGACGACGGACCGACCGGGAAGGAAGCGACGCGCCCGGTCCTCAGGATCGGGAAACCGGCCGGATTGGCCGAGAGGCCCTGGGGATAGCCGAGGGTCATCATCTCTTCGCCCGGCGCGAGCGCGCTTTGGCTCAGGGAATCGTCGCCGGCGATCCAGGCGAGCGGAATGGCCGCCTGGGCGAACTCTTGTGGTGCGGTGATGGCGATCACCGCGACGTCGCGATTGGGGTTCTTGCGCCAGAGCGGCTTGCCATGGGCGCGGATTGGCAAGGGCTGGGGCGCGAAGGTCCAGGCGCCGTCGGCGCCCTTCACCCGGTAGCCGATCTGGGCCTTGTCGCCCGGCATGCCGGCGAACACGTGGTTGGCCGTCACCAGCACGATGCGCGGGCGGCCGTCAGGCGTGGGATCATTGACCAGGAAGCCGGTGGCGACCGTCATCGAGCCGTCGGGCAGCGGCTGTTCCAACTGCACCGTGGCCGACATCAGATCGGCCGCCATCTCCGGAACGGTCAGGACCGGGATCATCTCAACGACTCACTCAACGCTCGCACCCCTATGCGACTCAGCATTTGACCAGAGAGGCTAGCGCACACAAGTTGACAGTTCGCCACAGGGGAAAAAAACGGGGATGACACAGGGCGCAGGGGTCGTTTTGATCACCGGCGCCTCGTCGGGACTCGGCGAAGCCTTCGCGCGGGCCTACGCCGCCCGCGGCCGCGACCTGGTTCTCGTCGCCCGGCGGCTGGACCGCCTGGAGGCCCTCAGCGGCGAGCTCACCGCGACGTACGGCGTCTCAGCCCAGACGGTCGGCTGCGACTTGTCGGTCTTCGGCGCGGAAGCAGCCGTCATGCAGGCGGTGGAGGGCGCCGGGCGCTACGTGGATGTGCTCATCAACAACGCCGGCTATTCGATCCCGCAGAGCTTCGCCGCCGTGCCATGGGCGGCTCAGCGCGACTTCCTGATGACCCTGGTGGTGAGCGCCTGCGGCCTGGCGCACGCCGTCATCCCTGGCATGGTCGAACGCGGCCGCGGCGCGATCATCAACGTCGCCTCGCTGGCCGGGTTCGCGCCGGGAGCGGCGGGGCACAGCCTCTATCCGGGCGCCAAGAGCCTCTCGATCAAGTTCTCCGAAAGCCTGGATGCGGAATACCGGGCGGCCGGCCTCAAGGTGACCGCCGTCTGCCCGGGCTTCACCAAGACCGAGTTCGCGACCGCCAACGGAACGCAGGGCGTGATGGACGCCTCGCCGCGGCTGTTCTTCCAGACGGCCGAGCAGGTGGTCGAGGCGACGATCCGGGCCAACGAGGCGGGCCGAGTGGTGGTCATCCCCGGCTGGCACAACAAGCTGGCGGCCTTGCTGACGCGCGTGCTCCCCGACCCCGTTGTCCGCGGGATCATCCGCGCCGGGGCCAAGCGGTATCATCTGGAGTAGGGCGGGTGTTCACGGGCCAATGTGGTCCTGGGTCCGCGTCCAGGCGCAACGTCAACGACCGTGTGGGGCCGACCTTGATGCTATCGGCCTTTATTCCCCTCCAACGTGCCTAGGTTAGCGCCATGAAAAGCCGGACCGCTTCGTGCAGTTGCGGACTGCTTCGCCTGACATGCGAAGGCGATCCCGTTCGCGTCTCCATCTGCCATTGTCTCGAATGCCAGAAACGCACCGGCAGCGTTTTCGCCGTGCAGGCGCGCTTTCCGCGCGAGCAGGTGACGATCGAGGGCCGCGCGGGGCAGCGGACGCGGCTTGGCGACAGCGGCCAGCCGAACACGTTCAACTTCTGTCCGGTCTGCGCCTCGACCGTCTACTGGGAGCTCAAAGGGCCGCCCGATTTCGTCGCGGTGGCCGTGGGCGCCTTCGCCGATCCAAGCTTTCCGCCGCCGGAGGTCTCGGTCTACGAAGAGCGTCGCCACGCGTGGGCGCTGGCAGCCGATCAGCTGCCGCTTGAGCATGAGTTCTAAGGACGATTGGACGCCGGCCAGCGCCGTAAACCCTCACCCGGACGTGCTCTCGCGAGCCCGTCTCGACCTCTCCCTCAGGGAGAGGTGATCATCACGCCGCGGCGGCCACGGATCGCAGGACCTCGCCGAAGCGCTCGATTTCCGAGGCGTCGTTGTAGTGCACCAGCGACGCGCGAACGCAGCCCTTGTCCAGGGAAACGCCCAG
>DASXGB010000007.1:0-6856 GCA_036489325.1 Caulobacteraceae bacterium | reverse complement strand
GTGGAACGGATCACCGAGCACGCGGTGTGGGCCAACGGCAAAGAGTACGAGATCGACTGCCTGATCTACGCCACAGGTTTCGAGGTCGGAACCGAGTACACCCGGCGTTCCGGCTATGAGCTCTATGGCAAGAACGGGACCTCGCTCACCGAGCATTGGGCCGATGGCGTTCGCACCCTGCACGGCTTCCACGCCCGCGGCTTTCCCAACTGTTTCATCGTCACCCAGACCCAGTCGGGGTTCAGCGTCAATTTCCCGCACATGCTCAATGAGCAGTCCAGGCACCTGGCCTACATCGTCAGCCACTGCCTTGAGACTCAGGTCCGCGCCATAGAGGTCAGCGAAGAGGCTGAGCAGGCCTGGATCGACACCATCAAGCAACTTGCGGTGATGCGCGAGAAATTCCAGGCCGAGTGCACGCCCGGCTACTACAACAACGAAGGCCAACCCAATGCCCGGGCGGTGCAGAACGGCTTCTACGGGGCCGGGCCGATCCGCTTTGTGGAAGTCCTCGAGGCCTGGCGCGCGGCTGGCGGCCTGGAGGGCCTGGAGATGACCCGTGCCTGACCGGCGCCCTGGGGGATAGCGTGGCGGGAGACGACAATCTGACCGGCGTCTGGGAAGGGCTTTTCAACTGGCCCATCCGCCGCCCGCCCACCTCTTTCACCGCGGTGCTGATCGACACCGGCGGAACGCTGAGCGGCTCGGTGCACGAGATCGCCCAGGGAGGCCCGTTCGACGGCCGCGAGCTGACGGCCATGATTGCCGGCGTGCGATCGGGCGGTTCGGTGAGTTTCACCAAGACCTATGAGCCCGGGGCCGCCCGCTTCGCGCCGGTCGCCTATGACGGCTCGCTGAATGCCGACTTAACGGAGATCGACGGAACCTGGACGATCAAGCGCCGGATGTCGGGTCGCTTCCTGATGATGCGCTCGCGTCGGCCGTCCGAGGCCGTCGAAACCGAGGAGAAGATCGCCGTTCCGGTCGAATAGGTCGCAGGCCCGGCGCTTGCGCGATTCGCGTATCGGGTGGCATTTCCCGGGTGACCTTTGGGGGACGAGATGAAAACCGCGATCCTGGCGTGCGCAGGCCTGCTCGCCCTAGCCGGCTGCAGCAGCCCGCCGCCTCCGCCCCCTCCGCCCGCCGTTGCTTCCGGCGACTGCCCGAACAAAGGGCCCGGCACGCTCTACGGTCCCATGGCGATGACCGCAGTCAGCGATCAGATCGACAATTCAGCAGCCGATGACCAGCCGCTCAGCCTCAAGCTGCAGTATGCAGCAGGCCTCGGCGTCTGCGTCGACGGCGGCGACGGCGAGATCCATGTCTACGGCGACAAGGCGGGCGGCGCCCAGTTCACCCTGACCTTCGCGCCTGGCCTCGCCGGGAAGGCGACCTGGCCGGCCGACGCCACCCAGGCGATCCAGATCGCCGACAAGCCCGACGGGCCGTTCGCCGCGCCGCCGGCCACATCCTGGAATCCGTCGCCGGCTGTGATGGGCGGCGGCACGATCCTGATGTTCACCGTGCCGTCCGAGCCGGGTCGCACCTACTACTACCGTTTGCAGTATCTGGACTCGACCGGCGCGCCCCAGACCGTCGATTCGAAGATCATCAACTACACGCCGCCGCCGCCGAAGTCCTGAGGCGCGCCGCCAATCAGTTGGCAATGATCCGAAGCAGGGTTCCGTCCAGATCGATCAACGCCCCGACGCGGCCACCCCACGCCTCGCGGCGTAGGGGGTGCAACCTCGGCCAACCGGTCGTCCGCTCGGGGAGACCCGCGGCGCAGCAGGCTTGATAGAATTCGTCGGCGTTATCGAGCCTCAGGCAGCACATGAAAGAATGGGCCGCTGGATCGAGATCGGCAAAAGGAAAGAACTCCAGGCGCACATCGCCACACCCAAGGATCATCCAGCCCGAGTCGCGATGGACCTCCTTGAAGCCTAGCGGACCGTAGAAAGCGGCGGTCTTCGCGAAATCGCGCGATGGCAGGTTCGGGGTTGCGAGATCAGTCACGGGCCGCCCTCCTCGTTCCTTGCACGTGTTGTCGATCAGGTTCGGCGCCGGCGCCAGACAGCCTGCGCTCTCGGCGAAAGAAATGTCCAGCTGACCCTTTCGCCCGCTACGCCGTACGCCTAGGTGCTGCGAAACGCGAGAGGGATCCAGAGGGACCCAGAGGGACAAAGCCATGAAATACAACCAGCTCGGCCGCACCGGCCTTTTCGTCTCGGAGATCTGCCTTGGATGCATGACCTTCGGCGGCAATCCGGACGCCGGCATGTGGCGGGCCATCGGGGCGCTGG
Source organism: Caulobacteraceae bacterium (assembly GCA_036489325.1). GTDB lineage: Bacteria > Pseudomonadota > Alphaproteobacteria > Caulobacterales > Caulobacteraceae > Acaudatibacter. The sequence goes on along the minus strand of DASXGB010000007.1, from coordinate 4,553 downwards.
ATCAGGACACTGTCGATGGCATCGTCGGCGCCTCGCTCAAGGCGGGGGTCAATTTCTTCGACACCGCCGACGTCTATTCCTTCGGCGAGAGTGAGCGACGGCTCGGACAGGCCTTCAAGAACCTCGGTGTCAAGCGCAGCGATGTGGTGGTGGCGACCAAGACGCACGGCCGCATGGGCCCTCGGGCCAACGACGCCGGGTCCTCCCGTGGCCATATCCTCGACAGCGTTAGGGGCAGCCTGGAGCGGCTGCGGCTGGACCACATCGATCTCTACCAGATCCACGGCGATGATCCGATCACGCCGGTCGAGGAGACGCTGAGGGCCCTCGACGATCTCGTGCGCGAAGGTCTCGTCCGCTACGTCGGCGTCTCCAACTGGGCGGGATGGAAGATCGCCAAGGCCAACACCCTCGCCGACGAACGCCGCTGGGCCCGTTTCGAGACCCTGCAGGCCTATTATTCCATCGCCGGGCGCGATCTCGAGCGCGAGCTCGTGCCGATGATCACCTCCGAGCGCCTGGGCCTGATGGTCTGGTCGCCGCTCGCCGGCGGCCTGCTCTCCGGAAAGTTCGGGCCGGGCGCCTCCGGTCCCAACGACGCGCGCCGGACGACCTTCGATTTCCCGCCCGTGGAGCTCGATCGCGCCTGGGCGTGCGTCGCGGAGATGCGCAAGATCGGCGAAGCGCGGGGCGTGTCGGTGGCGCGCGTGGCGCTGGCCTGGCTGCTCGCCAAGAGCCACGTGATGAGCGTGATCATCGGCGCCAAGACCGCCGAGCAATTGGACGACAACCTGGCGGCCGTCGATCTGGATCTTTCCGGGGAGGAGGTCGCGAGGCTCGACGAGGTGAGCGCCCTGGCCAGTGAGTATCCCGGCTGGATGTTCGCCCGCCAAGGCGCCGGACGCGTGCCCCAGCCGTTCAAGCCCAAGCTTGCGGCCGAGTAGGCGGCGGCGGCTCTGACCCCCCTGCCGGACACCGGTGAGGAAGGGGGTGAGTTCAACTCTCCTCCCCCTCAGGGGTGTATGGACCGCGTAGCGGTGGAGGGGGTCAAAGGCGCCGGACGTTGACCCCCCTCCCGGCCTTCGGCCGTACTCCCCCCTGAGGGGGGAGAGAACTACAGGCCGACCTCGGCCCGCTGCGCGCGCGTGAGCTTGGCGGCGACGAGGGCGTGGGCGGTGGTCAGCCAATCGCGCACCTCGTCGGCGTCCAGGCTGGCGATGTCATCGAAATTGACCCACTTGGCGCGGGCGAGATAGGGCGCCGGCCGCGCCCGGCCGCTCTCGGTCAGCGCCTCGTACGCAATGTCGCTGACCTTGAACGAGGTCCCGCCTGAAGGATTGAGGATGGCGAAGATCCGGCCGCCGACCTTGTAAACGCCGTCCGCGCCCCACTGCACCACCATGGTCACGCCCGGAAGCGCGCGGCAGGCGGCGTCGAACTCGCCGCCCGTCATGCTTCGGTTGCGACGACGCCCACGCCGATAGGGCAAATGACGCCCGTGCCGCCCACGCCGCAATAGCCGTCCGGATTCTTGGCCACGTATTGCTGGTGATAGTCTTCGGCGAAGTAGAACTCGCCGGCCGGCGCGATCTCGGTGGTGATATGGCCGCGGCCGGCGGCGCTGAGCGCCCGTTGATAGGCCTCTTCGGAGGCGCGCGCGGCGGCCTCCTGTTCCGGCGAGTCGTAGAAGATCGCCGAGCGATACTGCGAGCCGACGTCATTGCCCTGGCGCATGCCCTGGGTGGGATCGTGACCTTCCCAGAAGGCCTTGAGCAACGCCTCGTAGGAAATCTGCGCCGGATCGAAGACCACGCGGACGGTCTCGGTGTGGCCGGTGCGACCCGTACAGGTCTCCTGATAGGTGGGATTGGGCGTCGCCCCGCCCATGTAGCCGACGGCGGTAACCCAGACGCCGGGGAGCTCCCAGAACTTGCGCTCGACGCCCCAGAAGCAGCCCATGGCGAAATGCGCAATCTGCAGCCCGGCCGGATAGGGGCCTTTCAAGGGGCGGCCATTGATGAAGGAGGTTTCCGCCGTGGGGATCGGCTCGGGCCGGCCCTTCGGGACCTCGTCGTGCGAAAACAGCTTGGAGAGAACGGACACGAGCGCCTCCTGCGAACCTGCGGCGCGCACAGACATAGGCCCGCGAGGGGCGCCGCGCCATGGCCGGGCCGGTCGCACCGTAAAACGCCGTTAGATCGGGCGTTTCACCGTAAACTACGGGCGGTTCGCGGCCGCCCGCGAAAGGTCCCACCGTAAAACACCGTAAGAACGGGCATTTCTCCGTAAAATACGGATGGGCTGTAGGGACCTCTCACCGTATTTGAAAACGCCGTACCCGGCGGTGGAACGGCCCAAACGCCTTCGTCACCGCGGCCGGTCGACCGGGCCCCGCGGGGCCACCATTAACGTCCATAAATATGGACGATTCCCCATTAATAATGGTGTCCAGCGACCTTGACAGGGGCCGCCTCAGGGGGCGGTGAGGACGCAGTGACCCCGCACGGCGTCCCGCATGGCTGACTGAACGATGTCAAAGACCGCTCGGCGACGGCCGAGATTCTTTTTCAATATGCAATCTTCTGGGCGATATATCAAGACCCAACGCAATGATTTTTCAGACTTGCGTTCGCGGCTGGTCGCTGGGCGAGCGCGAAGCGCCGCGCCAATCCAAGCTCGCTTGCTTGAGGCTTTCCGGCCGATGGGCTAATTGCCCGCCTCTCGCGACGGCCTATGACGGCCGACCCGCCGGGGTGAGGTGGCCGAGTGGTTGAAGGCGCACGCTTGGAAAGCGTGTTTACGGGAAACCGTAACGAGGGTTCGAATCCCTCTCTCACCGCCAATCTTTGTTGATTTTGTTGCGGTTCTAGGCGTTTCTCTGAGTCAACCCCGGACAAACCTCCGGATGGGCGCGCCAGACATAACCGTAATAAAATCCATGTTGTAGGAAGTTGCAGGGCTCGTTAGCCATCGGGATCAGTCCGCGAAAAATCCCTCGTCGATTGCCTTGATCTCCACCGTCGAGCGCACGATCACACCGACGCCGTGGCGGACCATCAAATCGGCGAGGCCATCGCCGTCGACCAAGACTACGTGCATGGTTGAGCCTGTCGCGTGGTCCCGCGCCTGTTTGCTGAAGGTCGAGGCGGTCACGAACAGACCCTTGTTGGCGCGTTTGATGTTGAGCGCGCCGATGAAGCTATTGATCTCGGCGGGGCCGACTGGGGTTTCCTTGTAGCGTTTGGCCTGGATGTAGACCCGGTCGAGGCCCAAGGGGTCTTGATTGACCACACCATCGACGCCGCCGTCGCCGGTACCACCGAGCGCCCTCGCCATCGCCTCCTGGCCCTGGCCGTAGTTCATCTTGAGGAGCAGCGTGATGATCAGCTCTTCAAAATCGCCGGGATCCATTTGGCGCACCCGGTCGAGGATTTCCGCCTTCAGCTTGGCGTCCAGCTCTCGCCTCGCGCCGGCAATCCGATCTTCGGGGGTCGCCACATCCGCGTCGACACCGGCCTCTTCGACACCCGGCGGGGCATCCGCCCTCACCCTTTGCTTGAATGCGACGAACGCAGGGTAGCGCTCCAGCACCGTGTTATTGATGGTCGCAGGCGCCGAGTTCAGCAGCGCACGCCCTTCGGCGGTGATCTGGAACTGACCGCGTTTTGTGGCCTCCAGCAGCCCGGCCCGCTGCATGTAGAACTTGGCCCAATGCAGGCGGTTATGGAACACACCTTGCCGTCCGCTGGGGAGCCGCTCGGCGAGTTCGGCGTCCGAGAGCCTGAATTCCTTCGCCAGGGTAGGGAGCACTTCGATGATGCCGACGGGCTTGCCAGCCTGCGCAGCTTGCCGGAGCAGCGGCAGCATCACCGTCTGATAGTTAGGTACGGCCAAGCCAACGGACCCCCAAGCACGCCACTTAGGCGACAGCTGAAGATCGGGTCAACCGCCGCGCGGCCGGGCGGGTTGGAGGGTTGCGCCTTTCACCTGTTGCCGTGGCGCAGGTTGGTTGGCGATCCTATGTGGGGCTCAAACCCCTGCCTTGGAGCCGCCCGTGTCCCTTTCTCTCTATGACATCTCGATCCCGACTTATCGCCGGGGCCTGCAGAACCTTTCGAGCTTCCTTACAAAGGCGGAGGCGCACGCCGCCGGCGAGGGCGCCAGCCTTTCGACCTACGCCGAGGCCCGGCTGGCGCCGGACATGCATCCGTTCACGCGCCAGGTGCAGTTGGCCAGCGACGCGGCCAAGAGCGGCGGCGCCCGGCTGGCGGGCGTCGAGGCGCCCTCGATGCCGGACACCGAGACCACGTTCCCCGAGCTGAAGGCGCGCATCGCCAAGACCATCGCCTTCTTGGACACGATCAAGAAGGACCAGGTTGACGCTCGCGCCGGCGCGACCATCGAGCTGCCCTTGCCCGGCCGGACGATGAGCTTTGCGGCCCCGGACTTTCTGATGAATTTCTCGCTGGCGAACTTCCTGTTCCACGTGACCACCGCCTATGCGCTGTTGCGCGCCAAGGGCGTTCCGCTGGGCAAGATGGACTTCCTGGCCG
>DASXGB010000330.1:0-4528 GCA_036489325.1 Caulobacteraceae bacterium | reverse complement strand
GGATCTGTCGCGCCTGTTCGCGCAACGTACCTGACGGCGCCGGCGGGGCTGGATTTTCCAGCACGCGCTTCTGGGTGCCCAGGGCGGAGAGAAGGATCGAGGCGACGATGACGCCAACGATGGCCACGCTCCAGTTCTCATAGCCCTCGCGATACAGCACTCCGCTCCTGGCCCCGCCCAGGAAGACCTCGTTGAGCAGCAGGCTGGATCCCGTGAGGCCGATCAGAAGAAACAGCCAGCGCCAGGCCTGCAGGCTGGTGCGGTCGTCAAAATCGGAGGTTAGCTCGGGGGTCAGGGCGCTGGAGGCGATCTCGTAGAGGCTTATCGAAATGCGGGTAGCCATCATAATCGCGACCATGACGAGGACGAGCGAGGCCAGTGGGAGGTCTCTCGGGGGATGCCACAGCAGATAGAAGAACAAGGCTGTCGGCAGGGCCGCCGCGTACATGAACGGGTGGCGTCGGCCGAGGCGCGACTTCAGGCGGTCGGACCAACGGCCGATGACGAGATCGAAAATGGCGTCGATGACCAGCGAGGCCAGGATCATCGCCCCGGCCGTCGCCGCTGGGATGCCGACGACCTGATTGAGGAACAGCATGAACAGGCCGGCCGCGGTCGCCGACGCGCCATAGGCCACCGAGCCGAAGCCATAGGCGGCCTTGACCCGAATCGGCACGCGACCAGCCGCCATCTATTGCCCTTCCGTCGCTGCGGCGGGCGCCTTGGTGGCGCTCGTCAGCCAGGTCGAATAGACGCTGACCGGCTCACGGCGGTAGCCGATGCCGCCATAGAAGTCGGCGGCTTCATTGCCGTCCCGGACCATCAACTCCAGCTTGGGCATGCCGCGCTCGCGGGCCCAGTCCTCGGACGCCCGCATCAGCGCCTTGCCATGACCGGCGCCACGCCGATCCGGCGAAACGGCGAGGTAGTAGACCCAGGCCCGATGACCATCCGCCCCGACCATAGCCGTAGCGGCGAGGTCTTGGCCGACGAATCCCCCAAACACGGCGGACGACAACCCCTCGATCGCGCGCCGAGCGTCCGCGTAGGGCTCGTTCCAGGGTCTGGTCAGATCGCACGCTTCCCAGAGCCGGACGGCGGCGCCGATCTCCTCGGGCTTCAGTTCGCGGATGACGAGCGGCTGGTCCAACGCGAAGACCAGCCTAGCGACGTCAGCTTCAGCGATCCAGCACCAGCACCTGGAAGGTGCCCGGCACCGTGGTGGGCCGGCCGCCGGTCTGGGCCGGCGGCGCATAAGTCGCTGTCGGTAGCCAGACCTTGCCGGTCTTGGGATCGACGTCCCCGGTGCGGGCGCCGAGCTGGGTCGGCACCGTATCGATCACGGTGTTGGCCTTAGGACCCTCGAGCGCGATCACCGCCAGGTTGCCGGACCGGCCGGCCGGGATCAGCGCCAGGTGACGGCGCGGATCATACATCACCGCGTCATTGCCCGTGCCGATCGGCAGAGAGGCGATGACGTGCCCATCGGCCGCGCTCAGGATCTCGGCCACGCCCTGACAGGAGGAAACCAGGCGATCTCCCTCGACATAGGCCAAGCCCGTGGGCCTCTGGCAGCCTGGCATGGCGTAGTGGCCGACGACCTTCAGTGTCTTCAGGTCGATGACCTCGATGTCGTTGGCCTCCTCGCCGTTGATGAAATAGCGGCCCTTGCCGTCGGCCACGCCGTATTCGAGCGCACCGCCGACCTTGAGGTCGCCGACAGACTTCATGGCTTTGGGGTCGATGAGCGCGATCTCGCCGCTGTCGCCGCCGATCACCACCACATCGCCTGTGGCCGGGTCATAGGACGCCGAGTCGGTGTCCGCTGGCGCCGGGATCGAGGCCAGGATCTGGCCGGTCCTGGCGTCAAGCACCTTGGCGGTCTTGTCGCCGCTGTTGGTGGTGACGATCCGATCGGTCCCTGGCACCGGCACCACGGCGTGGAGGTGCGAGCCTTTGGCCCAGCCCGCATGTACGCGCCCACTGTCGGCCTCGATCATCAGCACGTCGTCGCCGTGCGCGACGTAGACACGCCGCCTGGCCGGATCGAAGGTCGCGTAGTCCCAGTGGCCGTCGGGGCCGGCGATCTTCGCCTTCACCGCCAATCCGGAGGCGCCAGCATGGGCGGCCGGCGCGGCCATAAGCAAGCAAGCGGCGAGGAGAGCGTGCTTCATTGTTTTCCTAAGGCTCCAGTGTTGTCCGGCTTCCATGCCACGGCAGGCCCAGCGCTTACAGCCGCCTTGCGACGAAATCACGAACGATCCGCCCGCCTTTGCGGACGGGCGCCGCCTCGGGCATAGAGGCAGGCGACCATGCCTGCTTTCGCCGCCTTGGCTCCGATCGTTCTGGCCGCCTTCCTGGCGTCGGCGGTGGAGGTCGTGGAGGCCTTCACCATCGTCCTGGCGGTGAGCGTCGTGCGCGGCCCAAGACCGGCGGTGATCGGAACCGCCGTCGCCCTCGCCTGCCTCGCCCTGGCGATCGCCATTTTCGGACCTCTGATCGCCCGGGCCCCGGTCCACGGGCTGCAGCTTGTGATCGGCGTGCTGCTCCTGATCTTCGGCCTGGGCTGGCTGCGCAAGGCGATCCTGCGGGCCGGCGGCGCCCTGGCCCTGCACGACGAGACTGCGGCCTTCGCCGAAGAGACCCGCGCCCTCGAGGCCAGCGCACAGAGTGCGGCGGCCGATTGGCTCGCGGGCGTTGTCGCCTTCAAGGCTGTCCTGCTCGAGGGGACCGAAGTGGTGTTCATCGTCCTCGCCGTGGGCGCGCGGCCCGGCCTGCTTGGCCCCGCGGCGCTGGGCGCGGCGCTGGCCTGCGCCGTCGTCCTGGCCGTCGGCTTCGCCGTTCGCCGGCCTCTGGCGCGCGTGCCGGAGAACAGCCTGAAGTTCGTGGTCGGATCCCTGCTCACCGGCTTTGGCGTCTTCTGGACGGCGGAGGGCCTGGGATTCCCCTTCCCGATCGGCGACTGGGCCATGCCGCTGCTGATCGGCTTTTTCCTGGCTGTCGGGGCGGCCAAGGCCCTGTTCGTCAGGCTCGTGATCGGAAAGGCGCCGGCATGGACGTGATCCTCGCCCTGGGCGCCGAAATCCGGAAGATGTTCGCCGGCGACGCGATCCTCTCGCTCGCCGCGGTGGTGCTCGTCGCCACCATCGGCGTGCTGGTGAAGTCCGGCATGCTCGATCCTGGCCTTGCGCCCTGGCTGCTGATGATCGGCGTGGCCTTCGTCCTGGTCGTCGCCATCAATATCGCACTCTTCAAGACCATAAGGAAAACCAAGCAATGAATGATCGTGTTCAAGTAACGATCGAGGATGGCGTGGCCGACGTGCGGCTGGTCCGGGTCGACAAGATGAACGCCCTGGACGACGCCATGTTCTCAGGCCTCGTCGAAGCCGGAGATCGTCTCAAGCGCGAGCCTGGCCTGCGCGCCGTGGTCCTTTCCGGCGACGGTCGCGCCTTCTGCGCCGGCCTGGACATGGGAAATTTCGGACGCATGGCCGAGGGGCCGCGTCGCCCCTCCGCAGGCGGGCCGCCGCTCGACGCCCGCACGCACGGCATCGCCAATCGCGCGCAGTACGCCGTCTGGGTGTGGCGCGAGGTGCCTGTGCCTGTGATCGCCGCGGTGCACGGGGTCGCCTTCGGCGGTGGCTTCCAGCTGATGCTGGGCGCGGACATGCGGTTCATCGCTCCGGACGCGCGCCTGGCAGTCCTGGAGATCAAATGGGGCCTGGTGCCGGACATGTGCGGCACGCTCTTGATGCGCCATCTCGCCCGCGAAGACGTGGTGAGGGAGCTGACCTACACCGGCCGGATCTTCTCCGGCGAAGAGGCGCTGTCGCTTGGCTTCGCCACACGGGTCTGCGCCGATCCGCGCGCGGAGGCCCTGGCGCTCGCCCGCGAGATCGCCGGACGCAATCCCGACGCGGTGCGGGCGGCCAAGCGGATGCTCAACAAGGTTTCGGCCGGCGCCGACGAGGCGGCGGGCCTGCTGGATGAGACTCGCGAACAGATCGCGCTCATCGGCAGCGGCAACCAGATCGAGGCCGTTCGCGCCAACATGGAAAAACGGGCCCCGGCCTTTCAGGACGTGGCCTAGAGCGCGTTACTGCAAAGTCACTTTAGGGGGGCATAGCGCTCGATCACATAGCTGAACGGCGCGCCGGTCCGGTCGACGAGGACAGCGCGCACGACCAGACGGCCATGGTCGTTTGACGCCGCGAGCGTGCGGCGGCGGAAGGCGAGCGGCCGGACCACAAGGCCGAAGGGCGCATCGCTCGCCGCCAGCCGGCGGTTCATGTCCGGGGTCAACCGGGCCGGCAGATACCAGTTGTCGGCCTCCGACATCTCGTGTCCGCCGCAGGCCAGGCGCACCCGGCGATAGGCGATGGACACCTTGCCGCGCGCCTCGAGCGCCGAGCGCACCCCGCGATCCGCCGCCTTTCGTTGGCGCAGGCGCTGGGCGTGGATGCGCGGAAGACCGTGCGTCACGCACCAGTCGTCGAGAACGACGCTGGCGCTTTCACCAGCGGCGA
>DASXGB010000238.1:0-9880 GCA_036489325.1 Caulobacteraceae bacterium | reverse complement strand
TGATGGTCGTCCAGCTGGTCGGCGCCGATCCGCTGTGGGTCGCCCGTGGCGCGGTGCTGGCGAGGCGCGCAGGCGCGGACATCATCGACCTCAATTTCGGTTGTCCGGCCAAGGATGTCACCGGTGTCGCCTGCGGTTCGGCCGTGATGCGCGATCCAGCTCTGGCCCAACGCCTGGTCGCCGCGGCGGTCCAGGCCCAGGACGCGCCGGTCACCGTCAAGATGCGGCTTGGCTGGGACGAGGCCAGCCGCAATGCGCCGGAGATCGCAGCCAGGGCCGAGGCCGCGGGGGCCACGACGGTCACCGTCCATGGCCGCACGCGAAAGCAGTTCTATTCCGGGACGGCGGACTGGCCGGCGGTACGCGCGGTCAAGGACGCGGTCGGCATCCCGGTCATCGTCAATGGCGACATCCTCGACCTTGCGTCGGCGAGGCTCGCCCTGGCGCTTTCCGGCGCGGACGGGGTGATGCTCGGGCGAGGCGCCATCGGCCGGCCGTGGCTCGCCGGCGAAATCGAGGCCTGCCTCGCCGGCAAGCGGTTTGCGCCACCGGCCGGCGAGGCCCTGGCGGCGCTCGTCGGCGACCATTTCGAGCGCAGCCTCGACTTCTATGGCGAGTGGGTGGGACTGCGCATGTTCCGCAAGCATCTGGCGGCCTATGTCGAGCATGCCCCCTGGTTGGCGACGGGCGAGGCGGCGCGGACGGCGCGCGGACGGGTCTGCCGGCTCGACGAGCCGTCGGCGGTGCGGGACGCGATCGCCGAGCTGTGGACGCCCGGGCGGCTGGCGGCGTGACCCGACGCCGCTCCGCCTCGCTTCCTGATCTCAAGCTCGCCGCCTTTGAGCTCGGGCCCGAGCCGGCCCTGCTCATCGACGCGGACGGCGCCCTGATCGCCGTCAACGAGGCGGCCGAAGTCCTGTTCGGCCAGGGCCTCGCCCTGCTGGCGCGAGGCGGTCTCGGCGGCGCCCTGCCGCCCGGCTCGGCGCTCCTGGCGCTCATCGCCCGCTGCAACGCCGAGAGCGGCCTCGTCCGCGAGCGCGACCTTCGCGTCGAGCTCCTGGGCCGCCCGCCGATCCTGGCCGACGCCGCGGCCTTGCGGCTTGGCGACGGCGTCCTGCTGCTCACGCTTGCCGAAACCCATCCGACCTTGGCCGCCGAGCGTGCCGCAGAAGGCCTGCAGTCGGTGGTGGGACTTGGCCGGATGCTGGCCCATGAGATCAAGAATCCCCTGGCCGGCATCCGCGGCGCCGCCCAGCTCCTCAAAGCCGGCCTGACCCCGGCCGACATGGCGCTCGCCGAGCTGATCGTCGAGGAGACCGAACGCATCCGCCGACTGGTCGATCGCATGGAGGCTTTCGGCCTCGATCAGAAACCGGTTCGCGGGCCGGTCAATATCCACCGCGTGCTCGATCGGGTCCGCACCCTGGCCGCCAGCGGCGTCGCCGACGGCCTTGTCATCCGCGAAGCCTATGATCCGTCCCTGCCGCCGGCCTTCGCCGAGGAGGACCATCTGATCCAGGTCTTCCTCAACCTGATGAAGAACGCGGCCGAGGCGGCGCACGGACGCGGCGACGGGCGTGGCGAGATCACCATCGCGACCGCCTTCCGCCATGGCGCCCGAGCGGCGCCCAACCGCGGCATTCCGGCCCAGGCCGCGCCCCTGGAGATCAAGGTGATCGACAATGGGCCGGGCGTCCCCCCCGCCTTGCGCGAGCATCTGTTCGAACCCTTCGTGACCACCAAGGACCATGGCACGGGCCTCGGCCTCGCCCTCGTCGCCAGGCTGGTGGCCGCTCATGAGGGCATGGTCGATTTCGAATCTTCGCCGGGCCGCACGGTGTTCCGCGTCCTGCTGCCCATCGCTCCCAACTGGTCCCTCGAAGAAGCCCTATGAACGCCAAGATCCTCATCGCCGACGACGATTCCTCGATCCGCCTGGTCCTCTCCCAGGCCTTTTCCCGCGCCGGCTTCGACGTGCGCGCCACCGGCAACGCCGCGACTCTTCTGAAGTGGGTCTCGGACGGCGAAGGCGATCTGGTGGTGACCGATGTCGTCATGCCAGACGAAAACGTCTTCGACGTCCTGCCCCGCATTCGCAAAGGGCGACCGAAGCTGCCGGTGATCGTCATGAGCGCGCAAAACACGCTGCTGACCGCGGTCAGCGCCGCCGAGCTCGGCGTCTTCGAATACATGCCCAAGCCCTTCGACCTTGACGACATCGTCGCTCTGGCCAGGCGCGCCCTGTCGAAGCCGGCGAGCGGCGAGGCGGCCAAGGCCCAGGCCCGCGCCCATCGCGACGAGCGCCTGCCGCTGATCGGACGCTCGGCCCCGATGCAGCAGCTCTACCGAACTCTGGCGCGGCTGGTGGGGACGGACCTCACCGTCCTGCTCGAAGGCGAGTCAGGCGTCGGCAAGACCCTCGCCGCGCGGGCGTTGCACGACCTTGGCCGGCGGCGGGAAGGCCGCTTCGTCGCTGTAAACCTCGGGGCGGCGCCTCGCGAGCGGATCGACGCCGAGCTTTTCGGGACCAGCGACGGTGCGCCGGGCAGGTTAGCGGAGGCCGACGGCGGCACCCTCCTGCTCGACGAGATCAGCGACCTGCCGCTGGATTCCCAAACCCGTTTGCTGCGAATGTTCGACGGCGCCGAGCCGGCGCTCAATCCGCGGACCGGCCGAAGGTGTGATGTCAGGGTCATCGCCGCCACCCACCGCGACCTGCGCGGCCTCGTCTCGCAGGGCCTGTTCCGCGAGGACCTGTTCTTCCGCCTCAATGTCGCGCCCATCCGCCTGCCGTCGCTGCGCGAACACCTCGAGGACATTCCCGAGCTGGCGCGGGCCTTTCTGCTGCGCGCCGCGCGCGAGGGCCTGCCGGCCAAGACGATCGACGACGGCGCGCTGGAACGACTGAAGCGCCACGACTGGCCAGGCAACGTACGCGAACTGGAGAACCTGATCCGCCGGGTCTGCGCTCTCTATGCCGACGAGACGATCAATGCCCGGATCATCGAGCGCGAGCTTTCGTCCCCCGTGAGCGCGCTGGCGGAGGAGGGGCCGGTCACCCTTTCGTCGCTCGTCGAGCGCCATCTGGCTTCGATGTTCGCCAGCGAGAGCGACGGCGCGCCGCCGCCAGGGCTCTACGACCGTGTCCTTGCGGAGGTGGAACGGCCGCTCTTCCAGGTCACCCTGGCGGCGACGCGCGGCAACCAGGTGCGGGCGGCCGAGATCCTTGGCCTCAACCGCAACACTCTGCGCAAGCGGATCACCGATCTTGGTCTTGCCCGATCAAAGCCCTGAAGCCGACACGATCGGGAGTGAAGCAGGCGTGCAACTGACCTGTTGAATTTGGGCGACAGCGCACTCTAGACTCCCCGTAACATGTCGAGCACGGAAACCACCGTCGATACGGCGCCGCGCGGCCTGCTGGCCTCGCCCGGCCTGCTGGGCGGCTGCTACGCGGCGGCCATGGCCCTGACGGGACTGGCGGTCTTCCTGGGCACCTCGCCAACCCTGACCGGACCCTTGGGCCCCGCGAGCCCGGTCGTGCTGGCGCTGCTGGCCCTGAGCGCCGCGGTGCTGGCCCCGCCGGCGGCGGCGCTGGTTTGGCGCATGGTCAGCCTGCTCCGACAGCGCGAGCGCGACGCCGGCGCAAGGCTGCACCTGCGGTTCGTCTTCCTGTTCGCTATGGCGGCGGTGGCTCCGGCGGTGATCGTCGCCCTGTTCTTCGGCGTGCTGGTGACCCGCGGGATCGACAACTGGTTCAACGCCAGGGTCGAGACGGTGGTCGAGAACTCGGCCACGGTGGCCCAGAGCTACCTCGACGAGCAGCAGCGCTACATCGGCCAGCACATGGGCGGCGCCATGGCCCAGGCGCTCGAAGTCGCCGCCCCGGCCATGGCCGACTCGCCGGTCGCCTTCTCGCGATTCCTGCGCGACCTCACCGGAGACAACGGCTTCGCCGCCGCCTACGTCATTGATCGTGAGGGCCGTGTGCTGGCCCGCGCCGAGGACCAGGGCTCGCCGGTCTTCCTCGATCCGCCGCCGCAGGCCTTCCATGTCGCTGACAGCGGCGTTGTGGAGCTCGTCCCCTTCGAGCGGTCGGATCTGTTTCGCGCCCTCTACCGACTGCACGGCTATCCCGACGCCTATCTCTACGTCGTCCGCGCGGTGGATCCGGGGATCTTCCGCCACCTGCGGCTGACCGAGGCCTCGCTGGGGGCCTATCGCCAGGCCGCCGCCAGCCGCTCACGCATCCGCGGCGCCTTTGCGTTCAGCTATCTGGAGACCGTGCTCCTGGTGCTGGTCGGGGCCGTGTGGCTCGGCATGGAGGCCGCCGGCGGCATCGCCGCGCCGGTCGCCCGCCTGGTGCAGGCCGCCGGTCGGGTGTCGGCCGGCGATCTGTCCGCCCGGGTGGCTATCGGCAAGGATCCCGAGGAGATCGCCGCCCTGTCGCGCGCCTTCAACCGCATGACCCGCGACCTCGAACAGCAGAGACGCGACCTGCGCTCGGCGCATGAGGATGCGGAGGCGCGACGTCAGTTCACCGAGGCCGTCCTGCTGGGGGTCAGCGCCGGGGTCATCGGCCTCGACCACGCGGGGCGGATTTCGGCGGTCAACCGGCAGGCGGAGGAACTGCTCGGGCTCGACCCGCAGGCCAGCGAAAAGCACCCGCTCGCCGAGGCGGCGCCGGAGCTGGCCGAGGTCGCCGCCCGGGCCCTGACCGCGGACGCGGAGGCGGAAGGGGACGTCGACGTCACCCGCCACGGCGATACGCGGCGACTGAGAGTGAGGGCCCGGCGCAGCGCCCAGGGCCTCGTGCTGACCTTTGACGACATCACCCGGCTGGTGGCGGCCCAGCGTAACGCCGCCTGGCGGGACGTCGCCCGGCGCATCGCCCATGAGATCAAGAACCCGCTCACGCCCATCCAGCTCTCTGCTGAGCGCCTGCGGCGAAAGTACCGGCGGGAGATTTCGAGCGACCTGGAGACCTTTGATCGCTGCACCGACACGATCGTGCGGCAAGTCGGCGACATCGGCCGCATGGTCGACGAGTTTTCCGCCTTCGCCCGCATGCCGGCGCCGACCTTCGCGGCCAACGATCCGGCCGAGTTGCTGCGCGAGGCCGTGTTCGCCCAGCGGGTCGCCGATCCGGACGTGACCGTTGACATCGGCGAGCCGCCGGAGGGCCTCACCCTGATGTGCGACGGCCGCATCGTCGGCCAGGCCCTGACCAATGTGCTCAAGAACGCTTCCGAGGCGATCGCCGCGCGCCGTGCCGCCGAGCCGGCCCTGGCGGGCAGGATCCGGGCGTCGCTGGTCGCTGGGGGACCCAGCATCGATTTCGTTATCGAGGACAATGGCGTCGGCTTGCCGGCAAAGGACCGCGACCGCCTGATCGAGCCCTATGTGACCACCCGGGCGAAAGGGACGGGCCTGGGTCTCGCCATCGTCAAGCGGATCCTCGAGGACCATGGCGGCGACCTGGTCATGGGCGACGCGGCTCAGGCGCCGGGCGCCCGCGTCACCCTGGCTTTTCCAATTTCCCGCGCCCGCTCGGCGCGCGCTCCAGATGAGAAGGTGAGAGCATGACCGGCGATGTGCTCGTCGTCGACGACGAGGTCGACATCCGCGAGCTGGTAGCCGCCATCCTGCAGGACGACGGCTATCAGGTCCGTACCGCGAAGGACTCCGAGACGGCGCTGGCGGCGATCCGCGGCCGCAAGCCGTCGCTGGTGGTGCTCGACATCTGGATGAGCGGCGGGGGGATGGACGGCCTCGAGCTGCTCGACGTGGTCAAGGCGCTCGACGCTGAGCTGCCGGTGATCATGATCTCTGGCCACGGCAACATCGAGATGGCCGTGAGCGCAATCAAGCGCGGCGCCTACGACTTCCTGGAAAAACCTTTCAAATCCGACCGTTTATTGCTGCTGGTTGAACGGGCGCTTGAAGCTGCCAACTTGAAGCGCGAGAACCGGCGCCTGCGCAGCCAGGCGATCGTCCCCGATGGCATGCTGGGCGCCTCACAGGCGGCGCAGCAGCTGCGTCAGATGATCGCCAAGGTGGCGCCGGCCAACAGTCGGGTGCTGATTTCCGGGCCGCCGGGGGCCGGCAAGGAGACCGCGGCGCGCCTCATCCACGCCGCCAGCCCCAGGTCGCGCGGCGAGTTCGTGGCCATCAGCGCCGCCGGGATGACGCCCGGCAGCCTCGATCTCGAATTCTTCGGCGAGGAAGGCGAAGGCGGGCAGCCGGCCAATATCGGCGTCTTCGAGCGGGCCCACGGCGGCACCCTCTACATCGACGATGTCGCCGATATGCCGAGGGAAACCCAAAGCCGGTTGCTGCGGGTGCTGGTCGAGCAACGGTTCCGGCGCGTGGGCGGCGACACCGATGTGCAGGTGGATGTGCGGGTGATTTCCTCGACCTCGCGCGATCTGCGCGAGGAGATCGCCGCCGGGCGTCTGCGCGAGGACCTATTCCATCGCCTGAACGTGGTGCCCCTGCGGGTGCCCGGGCTCGGCGAGCGCCGCGAGGACATCCCCGAACTGATCGACTACTACCTCGAGCGGGTGAGCAACGCCTCGGGCATGCCCCGCCGCAAGCTCGCCGCCGACGCCTACGCCACGCTGCAGGTCCAGTCCTGGCCTGGGAACGTGCGCCAGCTGCGCAACGTCGTCGAACGGATCCTGATCCTCGCGCCCGGCGCTCCGGGCGACGCCATCTCCGCCGAGATGCTGCCGGCGGATTCCAGCGGGGCCCCGGCCGCCGCGGGCCTCGCCGCCGAGCGGATCATCGCCCTGCCGCTCAGGGAGGCCCGCGAGCTTTTCGAGAAGGAATATCTCAGCGCCCAGATCGTGCGCTTCGGCGGCAACATCTCGCGCACCGCCGGCTTCATCGGCATGGAACGCTCGGCCCTGCACCGCAAGCTCAAGTCGCTCGGGTTCGGCCGGGCGGGCGAGGGGGACGGCGAGGGCGAGGGCTGATGTCGCGCATCGCCTACGTCAACGGCCGCTACCTGCCTCAGGCCGAGGCCTGCGTGAACGTCGAGGATCGCGGCTATCAGTTCGGCGATGCGGTCTACGAGGTGTGGCTGGTCGCCGGCGGCCGTCTGTGTGACGCCGAAGGTCATTTCACTCGTCTCGCGCGCAGCCTTGGCGAGCTCTCGATCCCCACGCCGATGAGCCGCAAGGCCCTGGAGGTCGTGCTGCGCGAGACCCTGCGCCGCAACAGGGTGAAGGACGGGCTTCTTTATCTGCAGATCTCGCGCGGGGTTGCGCGGCGCGACCATCCCTTCCCGGTCCCGGCCCCGCCGCCGGCCGTCGTCGTCACCGCCCGCGGTCTCGATCCGTCGGCGGGTGACGCCAAGGCGGGGAGGGGCGTCGGCGTGATCACCACGCCCGAGAGCCGCTGGGGCCGCTGCGACATCAAGACCGTGAACCTCCTGCCCAACGTGCTCGCCAAGCAGGCGGCCAAAGCGGCCGGCGCGTATGAGGCCTGGTTCGTCGACGAGCTTGGCTTCGTCAGCGAGGGCTCGTCGACCAACGCCTGGATCGTCGATCGCGAGGGCGTCCTGCGCACCCGCGACATCCAGGCCAATATCCTGAGGGGCGTCACGCGCGCCGCAGTCCTCAAACTCGCGGCGGAAACGGGCCTCACCCTGGCGGAGGGGCCGTTCGCGATCAGCGACGCGCTGGAGGCGAAAGAGGCTTTCATCACCGGCGCCAGCACCCAGGTGACGCCGGTTGTCAGCATCGATGGACGAAAGGTGGGGACCGGCGAGCCCGGTCCGGTAGCGCAACGCCTTCGTCAACTCTATATCGCCCATGCGCGTCGCGAGGCCGAATAGGCCTGCGGCGGGATCCATGCGGCCTTAACCTCGCCTTTAGGAGCGGGCCGTCGGCCAATGACAACGGAAGGGATGTCAACCCATGCCGAACGACAAGAAGCAGAACCTGCAGGACACGTTCCTGAATGCCGTCAGGCGTTCGAAGACCCCGCTGACCATCTTCCTGGTCAACGGCGTCAAGCTGCAGGGCGTGGTGAGCTGGTTCGACAGCTTCTGCGTCCTGCTGCGCCGCGACGGCCAGGCGCAGCTGGTCTACAAGCACGCCATCTCGACGGTCATGCCGGCCCAGCCGGTGCAGCTCTACGAGCCGCCAGACGAGGACGAAGTCGAGGATTGAGCGCCGAAAACCCGCCCGGCCGTCACGACGTCGCGCTGATCGTCCATCCGGACCGGCGTGGCGGCCATGCTGGTCGTGACCCTAAGGCGCGCCTCGAGGAAGCGAGCGGCCTCGCCGCCGCGCTTGACCTCGAGATCGCGGCGGCGCTGATCGCCCAGGTCCGCCAGGCGCGGCCCGCGACCCTGTTCGGCCCCGGCAAACTCGCCGAGATCGGCGAGCTTTGCGAGGCGACCGGCGCCGGGATCGTCGTCGTCGACGACGCTCTGACGCCGGTCCAGCAGCGCAACCTGGAGAAGGCCTGGAACGCCAAGGTCGTCGATCGCACGGGCCTCATCCTGGAGATCTTCGCCCGCCGCGCGCGCACGGCCGAAGGCCGGCTGCAGGTCGAGCTCGCCCGCCTGGACTATGAGCGCTCGCGCCTGGTGCGCACCTGGACCCACCTGGAGCGGCAGCGCGGCGGCTTCGGCTTCCTGGGCGGCCCCGGCGAGACCCAGATCGAGGCCGACCGGCGCCTGATCGGCGAGCGCATCATCCGGCTGAAGGCGGATCTCGCCGACGTGCGCCGCACCCGCGGCCTCGCCCGCCGCGCGCGCCGGCGCGTGCCCTATCCGGCCATCGCGCTGGTGGGCTACACCAACGCCGGCAAGTCGACCCTCTTCAACCGCCTGACCGGCGCCAAGGTGCTGGCGAAGTCCGCCCTCTTCGCCACCCTCGACCCGACCCTGCGGCGCCTGCCTCTGCCAGACGGGCGCCCGGCGATCCTCTCCGACACCGTCGGCTTCATCTCCGACCTGCCGCACGAGCTGGTCGAGGCCTTCCGCGCCACGCTGGACGAGGTGCGCGAGGCCGACATCATCCTGCATGTGCGTGACATCTCCGGCGCGCACAGCGAGGCGGAAGCGCAGGACGTGGCGGCCGTGCTCGAGGAACTGGGCCTGGGCCCCGACGCCGGCAAGCGGGTCCTCGAGGTTTGGAACAAGATCGACGCTGTGGCGGCGGACGAGCACCCGGCGCTGGCGGCCAAAGCCCGCCGGGCAGGCTCCGTCGCCGTCTCGGCCCTGACCGGAGAGGGTATCGACGCCCTCGTCGCGACCCTGGCGGGCATGGTCGACGACGGCCCCGAACTCACCTTCCGGCTCGCCCCCGCGGATGGCGAGGGCCTGGCCTGGCTCTATCGCCATGGCCGGGTCAGCTCCCGCGAGATGACCCCCGAGGGGGCCATCGTGCGGGCGCGGCTCGATCCCCAGGCGCTCGGTCGCTTCCAGCGCTTGCGGCCGGACGCCGAGCTGACCGGTCTTCCCGCCGCGGCGGAGTAGGCGACCTTTCACCTCTCCCTGAAGGTCCCATAGGGAGAGGTCGAGACGCGATCGCCGGATCGCGTCCGGGTTACGCGGCTTCCTTCCCTAACCCCTCACCCTCCCAAGCTCCGCTTGGGCCCCTCCCTCTCCCTGAAGGAGAGGGGAATTTAGTTGTTTTCGTACTTGAAGCTCAGGCGCAGGCGGCTGCGATAGGCCTCGACCTCGCCGTTCTTGCCGAGCGTGATGTCCAGCTCGACCACCTCGGCCACGCGCAGGTCCCTGAGGCTGCCAGCAGCCGCGGCCAGGGCCTCCTTGGCGGCGTCCTCCCAGCTGGCCTTGCTCGTGCCGATGATTTCGGTGACGCGGTAGACGCTCATGACGGACTCCCTGCGGAAGCCCCCCGTC
>DASXGB010000285.1:0-4023 GCA_036489325.1 Caulobacteraceae bacterium | reverse complement strand
CGAACACCCCGTCTCGTCGTTGCGCCCGTTCGGCGCGGTCGGCAGGGAGTCAAAGAGGTGGCGCGCCAAGTCAAGCCAAGAGGCGCTATCTGACAAAACCTTAACCCACCGGTCTTTTCGCTAGTCGGACCCCACCAGATCTCGGCGCGCCTTCTCGAGCTCCTCGGCGTATCGGCGGGTCGCGTAGGCCTCCGACAGGACACCCAGCACCTCGTGGTCATCGTTGACCACCGCCAACTCGTCGCTCTCCGTGCGATCGAAGACGCCCATGATTTCCTTGATCGCCATCTCGGGCCTCAGCCACTCGCGGCGATTGACCATCGCCGAGCCGACAGGCTCGGCGGGGTCGGGAATGGCGTGGGCGGTGGCGACCCGGATGAGCCCCGCGTAGTGGCCGAGGGCGTCCAGGCCCACCACCCAACGGGCCGAGCCCAGTGGAAATTGGGCGCGGAACGTCTCCCCCGGCGTGTCCGCGGGGACCATTTGCGCATCGGCGCGCATCATCCGCGACGCGGTCAGGGACCGCAGCCAGGAAACGTCGTTGGCGCTGCGGATGGTCTCGCCGCGCAGGTGCAGACGCCAGGTCGAGAAGGAATAGCCGAACGTCTCCCTCACCAGCAGGCTGGCGATGATCGAGGCCGTGAGCGTCGCCGCCGTCATGCCGAAATCGCCGGTCGTCTCCAGCACCAGGAAGGTCATGGTGAACGGCCCGCCGATGATGGCCACGGCCATCGCTCCCATGCCCACGATGGCGCTGGCCGTGGGATCGATTCCCGCATGCAGGCCCACCGCATCGGCGGCCAGCACCAGGAATTTGCCCACAAGGGCGCCCAGGTAGAGCGAGGCGAAGAACAGGCCGCCGCGAAAGCCGAAGCCCAAGGCCACGATGGAGGCGCAGGCCTTGGCCAGGATCAGGACGGCGAGAACGGCGAGCGGGATGGCGGCGGCCGCCTCAAGAGCCATGGCGCCGTGGCCGGCCGACAGGGTGTGGGGATCGGCGATCGCCAGCGCAGCGAGGATCAGGCCGCCGAGCGCGGGCCTGGCCCAGCGCGGGCCTGGCAACCTGGCCACCCGACCTTCGGTGAACGCCACCAGACGCATGATCGCCACGCCGATGACAGCGCTGACGACGCCCACCCCGCTGAACAGCAGGTAGTGCGCGGCGGTCAGGGAATCGCTGACGCCGGTCTTGAGGACGGTCGGCTCGATCGCCAAGGCCCGGCTCACCCAGGTAGCGGCGATGGCGGCGGCCACCACCGCAGCGATGTTCACGACGGTGTAGGAG
Source organism: Caulobacteraceae bacterium (assembly GCA_036489325.1). GTDB lineage: Bacteria > Pseudomonadota > Alphaproteobacteria > Caulobacterales > Caulobacteraceae > Acaudatibacter. The sequence continues at coordinate 2,738 of DASXGB010000285.1, read as the reverse complement.
CCGATGATGATCTCGAAGGCGTAGAAGGCGCCGGTCAAAGGCGCGCCGAACGCCGCGGCGATCCCCGCGCCCGCGCCGGCGCCGACGAAGGCGCGAAGGTCGCTGCGCCTCAGGTTCAGGGCCTGACCGATCCGTGATCCAAGTCCGGCGCCTAGCTGGGCGTAGGCCGCCTCCAGGCCGACCGATGCGCCGAAACCGTTGGAAATGACGCTCTGGACCCCCACGAAGACGCTGTCGCGGACCGACATCCGGCCGCCGTGCAATGCGTTGGCCTCCACCGGGTCGACCGGGGATTTCGGCCGCCGCCGCGTCCAGGCCCAGGTGACGAGGCCCAGAACCAGCCCCCCGGCGGGCAGGGCGAGCGCCCGCAGAGGCGCCAGGTGATCGGCCGCCGACAGGCGCTCGCCCGGCCGCAGGCCAAATAGGAACGCCTGCAGCCAATGCGCCGAGGCGCTGACCAGAGCGGAAAGGGCGCCGGCGCCGGCGCCCACGCCAACCGCAACCACGACAAGCAGGAGTTCGCTGGCGCGGATCCGGCTGCGCAGCCAGGCGGCGAGGCCAAGCGGTCCGTGCATGATCGCCGCCGGCCGCCAGCGAGACTTGAGACGAGGTTCCAGCGGCGCGTCGCTCGCCGGCGCCAGCCGCGTTTCGAAACTTTCTTCAGGCGAGGTCACGACGCGCCGGTTCGACCGGAAGCCCCCAAAGGTGTGCCCGGACTAGACCATATCGCGCCCGGGACAGAAAGGCGGCCGGGGAGGATCAGGCGCCGGCCAGATCCGCGAGCCTGAGCACGGTATTCCAGTTCCGCGCCGTGCCGCGCGCGCCCATCGCCTTGTCAAGCCTGGCGCCCGCCACCTTGGTGTCGGCCTGACCGTCGGGATAGTAGATGAACGCCTCGCGGCCGATCACACGCGCCCGTTCCGGCCCCTCGATGGCGTTGACGTGCGCCTCAGCGTCCTTTCTGGGCGACGACTTCATGGCCATGGCCACCAGCCGGCCGGGATCACTCTTCGCCTCCTCGGGATAGGGATTGGCGGCAATCATCGCCCGCCATTCCGCGGGCGTGCGGACCACAACCTCGGTGGTCAGTCCCAGACCGTCCAACAGCGCCCGTTCCACCGCCGTCTCCACCGCTGCGTCCGACCCCTGAGCGGCCTCGAAGACCAGATTGCCGCTCTGCAGCACACTGCGGACGTCGCCGAAGCCCGCTTCGGCGAGGACGCGGCGCACGTCGGCCATGGCCACGCGCCGATTGGCGCCCAGATTGACGCCCCGCAGCAGGGCGATGCGGGTCGCCATCGGCCAGACCCCTAGTAGACGACGACCGAGCGGATACTCTCGCCGGCGTGCATCAGGTCGAAGCCGCGGTTGATGTCCTCCAGCTTGAGCGTGTGCGTGATCAGGCTGTCGATGTCGAGCTTGCCCTCCATGTACCAGTCGACAATGCGCGGGACATCGGTGCGGCCGCGCGCGCCGCCGAAGGCCGTGCCCCGCCAGACCCGGCCGGTGACCAGCTGGAACGGCCGGGTGGCGATCTCCTGGCCGGAGCCGGCGACGCCGATGATGACGCTCTCGCCCCAGCCGCGGTGGCAGCATTCCAGCGCCTGGCGCATGGTCGCGACATTGCCAATGCATTCGAAGGAAAAGTCCGCCCCGCCGCCGGTGAGGTCGATCAGGGCCTGGACCACCTTGTCGCGGCCGACCGCGTCCGGATTGACGAAATGGGTCATGCCGAACTGGCGGCCCCTGGCTTCGCGTTCCGGATTGAGATCGACGCCGATGATCTTGTCGGCCCCGGCCATGCGCGCGCCCTGGATGACATTGAGACCGATGCCGCCCAGCCCGAAGACGACCACGTTGGCACCCGGCCAGACCTTGGCCGTCCAGATCACCGCGCCGACCCCGGTGGTGACGCCACAGCCGATGTAGCAAATCTTGTCGAAGGGGGCGTCCTCACGCACCTTGGCCACCGCGATCTCCGGCAGGACGGTGTGGTTGGCGAAGGTCGAACAGCCCATGTAGTGAAAGAGCTTCTCGCCGCCGATCGAGAACCGGCTCGAGCCGTCTGGCATCAGGCCCTGGCCCTGGGTGCCGCGAATCGCCGTGCAGAGGTTAGTCCGCCGCGACAGGCACGACTTACATTGCCGGCACTCGGGCGTGTAGAGCGGGATGACGTGGTCGCCCGGCTTCACCGTCGTCACGCCGGCGCCGACTTCCAACACGACGCCGGCCCCTTCGTGGCCGAGGATGGATGGGAAGAGGCCCTCGGGATCTCCGCCGGACCGCGTGAACTCGTCGGTGTGGCAGATGCCGGTGGCCTTCACCTCCACCAGAACCTCGCCGACGCGCGGGCCCTCCAGGTCGACGGTTTCGATGGCAAGCGGCTCTCCGGCCTTCCAGGCGATGGCGGCGCGGGTCTTCATGGCGGCAGCTTCCTCTTGTCCGTTTCCCTGCGCCTTAGTGCGCCGCCCCAGTCGAGGCAATCAGCGAGGCGGTTGGCGTGGTCGCGGGCAGTGGGCTAAAGCCCGGCCATGAAGCTCGAGCGGCTGACGGCCGGGATGGCGATACCCTGGGGCGGCGATCAGGTTAGCCTGGTCGATGAGGCCCTGGCCCGCGCTTTCCAGTCAGGCGATCGTCTGATCGTCGACCAGGGAAGCGGCGATCTGCTGCTCATTCCGCAAGCGGCGGCGGACGCAGCCCAGGCGGCCGTTGACGAGGCCTCCGGCGCATTCCGGCGC
>DASXGB010000111.1:0-1818 GCA_036489325.1 Caulobacteraceae bacterium | reverse complement strand
CGGCGTTGACCACCGCCCCCGCTGCGATCGTCCCACCGTCCGCCAGCCTCGCCAGCCACGACCCGCCGTCGCGCTCGAGCCGCTCGATCCTGGCGTTCAGCCGCGCCTCGACGCCGCGGGCCCGGCCGAGGCGCAGATAGCCCTGGTGCAGGGCGTCGACGTCGATGTCGGCGCTTTCCGGTTCGAAGATCGCGCGGTGGGCCGCCCCCTCCCGCAGGATCGGGACCATCGATCGGGCCTGGGCCTCGCCGATCTCGTGAAAGACGCCGCCGGTCTCGCTCACCGCCGCGATCAGGGCGTCCAGGGCCGCCGACTGCTCGTCGCGGGCGACCGTCAGGGCGCCGCGGGGCGTGAGCAGCGGATAGTCGGCGAAGCCGTCCGGCGGGGATTCGAAGAAGCCGCGGCTGGCCGCCGTCAGCCGGCGCACCGGCGGGGCGCCATAGCTCTCTATGTACATCGCCGCCGAGCGGCCGGAGGTGTGATAGCCCGCGCGCTCCTCCTGCTCGGCCAGGATCACCCGTGCGTGCGGCGCCAGCTCACAGGCGATCGAGGCGCCGGCGATGCCCCCGCCCACGACCAGGAAGTCGCAGGCGCTCATCCCTTGGCCGCCTCGATCAGCCGGCGGACCTCGGTGTGCGGCAGCGCGGGGATGAAATGGCCGTCGCGGCCCACCATCGCCTCGTTCGCCGTCAAGGCATTGAGGATGGCCTCCTCCACCGCCTGGATGGTCGCCTCGAACAGGGGATTGAGGGCGGCGTCGGGCAGGGCGTCATAGCGGATCATCGCCTCCGCGCCGGCATCGACGGCCGACTGATTGGCGGTGGAAAAGGCGATGAAGATGTCGCCAGAGCCGTGGCCGGAGACGGCGCCCGTGCGGCCGACCCCGAGGCTCGTGCGCCGCGCCAGGCGCTGCAGTTGATGGGGCAACAGCGGCGCGTCGGTGGCGACGACGGCGATGATCGAGCCGCTCTCTCCACCGGTCCGCTCATCAGGCGTCCAGTCCTTCAGCGCCCGCCCGACCGGCGCGCCGGCGATGACCAGCTGTTCGCGCAGGCCGAAGTTGGCCTGGACGAAGGCGCCGAGGGTCCAGGTCTCGCCAGCCGCCGGGGCCCGGCGTGAGGCCGTGCCCGAGCCGGCCTTGAAGCCGAAGGCGATCATCCCGGTCCCGCCGCCGACGCTGCCTTCCTCGATCGGGCCGTCGGCCGCCGAGTCGAGGGCGGCGAAGACATCCGCCTGGGTGACATGGAATCCGTTGATGTCGCTCAGCCAGCCGTCGTAGGTCTCGCCCGCCACCGGCAGGCTCCAGCCTTCCTGCAGGCCGCGTTCCACCAGCCAGCGGATCGTCGCATCGCGCGCCAGGCCACAGGCGTGGGTGTTGGTGATGGTGATCGGGCCGTCGCAGCGGCCGACTTCCGCCGCCCAGTGCGATCCGGTGAGCTCGCCGTTGCCGTTGAGGCTGAACATGCCGGCGGTGACGCTCTTGCCGGCCTGCCCCTTGCCGCGCGGCAGGATGGCGGTGACGCCGGTGCGCACCGGCCCCTTTCCGACGACGAGCGCACCGTCGCCGCGGATCAGGGTGGCGTAGCCCACCTCCACGCCGTCGACGTCGGTGATGGCGTTGTGCGGTCCGGGCTCGCCCGCGAATGGGATGCCCAGAGCGCGGGCGCGGGACTTGCCGGAAGGGGTCTTCAGCACCGCCCCGGCCTCAGACCAGGGCTCCGTGGCAGTGCTTGAACTTCTTGCCGGAGCCGCATGGGCAGGGCTGGTTTCGGCCGGTGGCCTCGAAGCCGGGCGGCAGGGCCGCCAGGGGCAGGGCGG
>DASXGB010000231.1:0-44000 GCA_036489325.1 Caulobacteraceae bacterium | reverse complement strand
GCAGCGTTGCGCCGGGGGTATGATTTTGGCATGGTCCCGCCGATTTAAGGCCGCCCCTGTCGGGCAGGGCAGGCCTTCTTTTTGTGCGCCCGCCGCTCCCGCGGCGACCGGCGTCGGTGACAATCAGGATCTGAGGCAAATTCAATGACAGCATTGTGGCTGATTGTGCTCTGCGGAGCACTTTCTATCGTTTACGCGGCATGGGCGACGGCGTCGGTCATGAAGTCGGATGCCGGCAATCCGCGAATGCAGGAAATCGCGGCCGCCGTGCGCGAAGGCGCGCAGGCCTATCTCAAGCGCCAATACATGACGATCGGTCTTGTCGGCATCGTGATTTTCGCGCTGCTCGCTTATTTCCTCGGCACGCTGGTCGCGGTCGGATTTTTGATCGGCGCGGTGCTGTCGGGCGCCGCCGGTTTTATTGGAATGAATGTTTCGGTTCGGGCCAATGTGCGCACGGCGCAGGCCGCAACGACGTCGTTGGCGGGCGGGCTTGAGCTTGCCTTCAAGGCCGGTGCGATCACCGGCCTTTTGGTCGCCGGTCTCGCGCTGCTCGGCGTCACCATCTACTTCGCCTATCTCACCCAGTACATGGGCCTTGCTGCCAACAGCCGCACCGTGGTCGATGCGCTGGTGGCGCTCGGCTTCGGTGCTTCGCTGATCTCGATCTTTGCCCGTCTCGGCGGCGGCATCTTCACCAAGGGCGCGGACGTCGGCGGCGACCTCGTCGGTAAGGTCGAGGCCGGCATTCCTGAAGACGATCCACGCAACCCCGCCACCATCGCCGACAACGTGGGCGACAACGTCGGCGACTGCGCCGGCATGGCCGCGGACCTGTTCGAGACCTATGCGGTGACCACGGTCGCCACCATGGTGCTGGCGGCCATCTTTTTCCGCGACACAGCTTATGTCGGCGACATGATGCTGCTGCCGCTTGGGATCTGCGGGGTGTGCATTGTCACCTCGATCATCGGCGCCTTCGCGGTGCGCCTGGGCAAGAACAACAACATCATGGGCGCCCTCTATCAGGGCCTCGTCGTTACCGGCGTGCTGTCGGTCGGCGCGGTGTGGTGGGTGATCCAGAAGCTAGTTCCGGCCGGCGGCGTCGAGGTGGCCGGCAAGCTGGTGTCGGCGAACGCCCTGTTCGGCTGCGGGCTGGCGGGCCTGGCGGTGACCGCGGCCATCGTGGTGATCACCGAATACTACACCGGCACCGGCTATCGGCCGGTGAAGTCGATCGCCAAGGCCTCGGTCAGCGGCCACGGCACCAATGTCATCCAGGGCCTGGCCATGTCGCTGGAATCGACGGCCCTGCCGGCGCTGGTGATCATCGTCGGCATCGTGGTGACCTATCAGCTCGCCGGCCTTTTCGGCGTGGCCATCGCCACCACCACCATGCTGTCGCTGGCCGGCTTCATCGTCGCCCTGGACGCTTTCGGACCGGTGACGGACAACGCCGGCGGCATCGCCGAGATGGCGGGACTGCCGCATGAAGTGCGGGTATCCACCGACGCCCTGGACGCGGTGGGCAACACCACCAAGGCGGTGACCAAGGGCTACGCCATCGGCTCGGCAGGCCTCGGCGCTCTGGTGCTGTTCGCGGCCTACACCCAGGACCTCAAGTACTTCTCGGCCCACGCCGACCAGTTCCCCTATTTCACGGGCATGGGCTCGGTGGCCTTCGACCTTTCCAATCCCTACGTCGTGGTTGGCCTGCTGTTTGGCGGCCTGCTGCCGTTCCTGTTCGGCGGTCTTTCCATGACCGCCGTGGGCCGGGCGGCCGAATCGGTGGTGGCCGAGGTGCGCCGTCAGTTCCGAGAGAATCCCGGCATCATGACCGGCGAGGTGAAGCCGGAGTACGGCCGGGCCGTGGACATCCTCACCCGGGCCGCGATCAAGGAGATGATCGTCCCGTCGCTGTTGCCGGTGGCTTCGCCGGTGGTGCTGTTCGTGGTGATCAGCCTGATCGCGGACAAGACCGACGCCTTTTCAGCCCTGGGGGCGATGCTGATGGGCGTGATCGTCACAGGCCTGTTCGTGGCGATCTCGATGACCTCCGGCGGCGGCGCCTGGGACAACGCCAAGAAGCTGATCGAGGAAGGCAACTTCGGCGGCAAGGGCTCGGAGGCCCACAAGGCGGCGGTGACTGGCGACACGGTCGGCGATCCCTACAAGGACACCGCCGGTCCGGCTGTCAATCCGATGATCAAGATCACCAACATCGTCGCGCTGCTGCTGCTGGCGGTCCTGGCGCACGGCGTGGTGCGTTGAAGATTTCTACCTAAACCGCAGATAAGGCATATAAAACGCAAGACGCCGGTTTCAGGTCGCAAGGCCTGAAGCGCCGGCGTTCTAGGGGCCAGTTCCCACGGGCGCAGTTCGCCTGCCTTCGTCCTCTCTCTCCCGAACGGGGAGGATCCTAGTCAGCCGATCAGGGCTGGCCGGGGTGTGAGCCGGGCGTCTGATCCTGGTTCGGCGGCAGGCTGCCGATGGTGCTGAGGCTGCCGAAGAGCTGTTCGATGAAAGTGAGTTCGCGTCCGCGGGTCGGCGTCTCCTGCTTATTGTAGGCAACGACCCGGCCGTCCTTGAGCGTGAAGATGTCCACCGATTTTACCGCCTGGGTGTCCTTGTCGAAGGTGATCTGGGTGACGTTCCGGCGCACCACCTGCGGAGCGTAGAAGGCGGTCTTGTCGGACACCTGCGTAAGATAGAACCAAGTGTCCTTGTCGAACTCGGCGACGGCGGTCGGCGTGCCGAGCCGGGCCCGGACGGACGTGCGGGTGTCGGTTCCGACCTTGACGTCGTTAGGATTGGCGTCGATGGGCTGGAAGCCTTGGTAGTTGGCGATGGGCGTGCAGGCCGCCGCGCCCAGAAGGCAGGCGCCCACCGCCAACGAAGCGATGATGACGGGCAGTTTGGACACGGGCAGTTTCACACGGGGCTCCCCGAATTGAATCCGATCGGCTGACCTAGATCGAGATGGACCGCAGTTCAATGAGGCGTGGAGCGTTGGCGCCAATCGGAGGCGAAAACGGGGCGCGAAAGCGCGATCTGGGATGATCTGGCCGCATCGCCGGGAAAAGGCGGCCAGAGGCCTTGGCCGCGAGTTGTGCGATTCGGCGGTTCGCCAGGGGCGCGCGCCGGCGCTTTATTCAAAACTGGGGGCGCCCGACACGGTCGAAGGCCGCTTCGAACTGCTGACCCTTCATGTCATCCTGCTCATCGATGTACTCCGCGATCTGGGCGCCGAGGCGGCGCCCTCCAGCCAGGCCCTGTTCGACGCCTATGTGCGCGATCTCGACGGCGCCCTGCGCGAAATGGGTGTCGGCGACCTGACGGTCGGCAAGCGGATGCGAGCGCTCGGCCGGGCGTTCTATGGCCGGGCGGCGGCATGGCGCGCCGCCCTCATGGCTCTGCCGGAGCGCGCTGAACTCGAAACCCTGGTCTGGCGGACCATCCTGGCTGGAGAGGCCGGCGCCAACCCAGCGGGCCTCGCCGACTACGCCATCGCCTGCCGTGAGGCGCTTGCGGCGCAGGGGCGCGGCATCCTCGAGGGCGCGGTCTGGCTGGAGCCATGACGACCAACCGCGGCGGCCGCATGGGGCGGGGTCGTGCTGTTGCATCGCCCGCGTCGCACTGTATCGTCGCGCTTCCTCGGGCGGGGCCCGGACGGGATGGGGAGCTCTGAGCGTCGATTTGGCCGATCCGCTGGTGATCTCGATCGATGCCATGGGCGGAGACCATGGTCCGCGGGCGGTGGTGGCGGCCGTGGCGCTGGCCGTTCGGCTGACGCCGCTCAGGACCCGTTTCCTGCTGCATGGCGACCAGGCCGTCCTGTGCGAGGTGCTGGCGCGCATACCGGCCGCGGCGGCAGCGAGCGAGGTGCGACATGCCCCGGGAATCGTCGCCATGGACGCCAAGCCGGCCCACGCCATGCGCCGCGGCAAGGACACATCGATGTGGAACGCCGTGGAAAGCGTGCGGGCCGGGGAGGCGGCGGCGGCCGTCTCGGCCGGGAACACCGGCGCCTTGATGGCCATCTCGCGCCTGGTGCTGCGGATGGCCGGGGGGCTCGACCGGCCGGCCCTCGTCGCCAACTGGCCGACGCTGCGGGGATTGACCACGGTGCTCGATGTCGGGGCCAATGTCGTCTGCGACGCCAACCGGCTGGTGGAGTTCGCGGTCATGGGCGCGGCCTATCATCGGGCGGCGTACAAGGCCGTCCGGCCGACTCTTGGATTGCTCAATATCGGCACCGAGCACGACAAGGGTCATGAAGAGGTGAAAGGCGCCGACCGTCTGTTGAGCGAAGGGACCTTCGAGTTTGACTACCGTGGTTTCGTTGAGGGCGACGACATCGCCAAGGGGACGGTCGACGTGATTGTCACCGACGGCTTTACAGGCAATGTCGCCCTTAAGACCGCGGAGGGCCTGGCTCGCTTCTTCCGCGCCGAGATGCGCGCCACGTTCACGGCCAGCTTCTCCAGCCGGCTCGGCGCGCTCATCGCCCGCCGGGCGCTACGCGGCATGTCGGAGCGGCTGGATCCCGGCGGCGTCAACGGCGGGCCCTTCCTCGGGCTCAATGGTGTGGTGGTGAAGAGTCATGGTGGGGCCGACGCGCGCGGTTTCGCCGCCGCGATACGCCTGGCCGCCGACCTCGGCCGCGCCGGCTTCGCTGACCAGATCCGCCAGGAGCTTGGCCGAATCGGCGAACCGGCCCCACAGCAGGCCACCGCGTGAGCGTCATCCGCAGCGTCGTCACCGGCGTCGGCGGCGCCCTTCCGGACACCGTGGTCACCAACGACGACCTCGCCAAGTTCGTCGACACCAGCGACGAATGGATCTTCGAGCGCACGGGTATCCGGTCGCGCCGCCGCGCCGGCGATGGCGAGACGACAAGCGATCTGGGCGCTGAGGCGGCGAGGCGCGCGCTGGCGGCGGCGGGACGAAAGCCTGAGGAGATCGAGCTCATCGTGGTCGCCACGACGACGCCCGACCTGACCTTCCCGGCCACCGCAACCCTCATCCAGCGCAAGCTCGGCGCGCCGATCGGCATCGCCTTCGACGTCCAAGCAGTGTGCTCCGGGTTCGTCTATGCGCTGGGCGTCGCCGACAGCTTCATCGGCCGGGGCATGGCGCGCCGGGCCCTGGTCATCGGCGCAGAGACCATGACCCGGCTGATGGACTGGACCGACCGGGGCACTTGCGTCCTCTTCGGCGACGGCGCCGGCGCCGTGGTGCTCGAGCGAGGCGAAGGCGAGGGCACGACTGCCGACCGCGGGATCCTAAGCGTGGCGCTGCGCGCCGACGGGACCAAGCAGGATCTTCTCTATGTGGACGGCGGCCCCTCGACGACCGGGACGGTCGGCAAGCTGCGCATGCAGGGCAATCAGGTCTTTCGCCATGCGGTCGTCAATATCGCCGAGGCGGTTGTCGCCGCCGCCGACGCCGCGGGGGTCGAGGTGGCCGACGTCGACTGGTTCATTCCCCACCAGGCCAATCAACGGATCCTCGAAGGCGTCGCCCGCCGTCTCGGCATCGACAGCGCGCGGGTCATCTCGACCGTCGAGCGCCATGCCAATACATCCGCCGCCTCGATCCCCCTGGCGCTGGCCGAAGCGGTGGACGACGGGCGCGTCAAACCCGGCCAGCTGCTGCTCCTGGAAGCCATGGGCGGGGGGCTCACCTGGGGCGCGGCGGTGGTGAGGCTATGAGCCGCCCGCTAGATCAAATCTTCCGGCGCGTTAGGCCATTGACTTGACCCTCGATGACAGCCCGTGCAGGCTGAATTGTCAGAGTGTGGAGAGGCTTGATGGCCAGACGTACAGTCACCCGCGCGGACCTGACCGAAGCCCTGCACGACGAGCTGGGTCTTTCGCGGCACGACTGCGCCATTCTGGTCGAGCGCACGCTGGAACTGGTGGTCGACGCCATGACGCGCGGCGAGACGGTCAAACTGTCCGGGTTCGGCGTCTTCCAGGTGCGCTCAAAGCGTCAGCGAATGGGGCGCAACCCCAAGTCGGGCGCGCCGGCGACGATCGACCCCAGGCGGGTCATCGGCTTCCGCGCCTCGCAAGTGATTAAGGCGCGGATCGATCGCGCCCTGTCACGATAGGCGGGAAAACTATTGGCCAAGAGCGCCGAGGCGTTCAGAACCATATCGGAGGCGGCGGACGAGCTGGGTGTGGCCCAGCATGTGCTGCGCTTCTGGGAGACCCGGTTCACCTTCATCAAGCCGATGAAGCGGGCGGGCGGGCGGCGCTTCTATCGCCCGTCCGACATCGCCGTGCTGGCCGCCGTGCGCCGGCTGCTGCACCAGGAAGGCTACACGATCAAAGGCGTTCAGAAGCTCTACCGGGAATCAGGCCTCAAGCGCCTCACGGGCGAGGCTGAGCCAGTCTTTGACACGCCAAATAGGCCCACGATGGGCGACGAATCCAGGGCCAGGCTGGAGGCAGCCCTGGCCGAGCTCGACGCCGCCAGAGCCCGCCTGGACAAGCTGCTTGGCCGCTGACGATCGGGGTCCATCCCCCGTTGGACGATGCGCCGCTCATTTGACGTTGCCGCTTCAAGGGGCCCTCCCTATAAGGGCCAGCCTTCCGCAATCGGAGCGTAGCGCAGCCTGGTAGCGCACTTGACTGGGGGTCAAGGGGTCGTGGGTTCGAATCCCGCCGCTCCGACCATTTCGCGGGCGGCGATGCATTCGAGTCCGGCGAGGCGGAGCCGATGAGCGGACGTCCTATCCGGACCGAAGGGCGCGAGACCTCCCGCGCCGCGGCCGTGTGGCTGGCGGCAGTGGCGGCGCTGATCCTCGCCATGGTCATCGTGGGCGGCGCCACGCGCGCGACCGGCTCGGGACTGTCGATCACCCAGTGGAAGCCGGTGAGCGGGGTCACCCCGCCTCTCAGTCCTCAGGACTGGGAGCGGCTGTTCGCGCTCTATAAGGCCATCCCGCAATACCGGCTGGTCAACCCCGACATGAATCTGGCGGCCTTCAAGGGCATCTTCTGGTGGGAGTGGTCGCACCGGATGCTGGGCCGACTGCTGGGCGTAGTGTTCCTGGTCCCGTTTGTGGTTCTCCTGCTGCGCCGAGGCATCCCCAGGCGGCTGATCGGCCGCTGCGTCGGTCTCTTCTTTCTCGGCGGCCTGCAGGGCGCTGTCGGCTGGTGGATGGTCGAGAGCGGGCTGGAATTCCGCACCTCGGTGGCCCCGGAGCGGCTCGCCGTCCATCTGGCGCTGGCGCTGGCGCTGTTTGCCGCCTGCGTCTGGACAGCGCTCGACGCCTGGTTCGGGCCGCCAGCGCTGGCGGGGAGGAGACGGCTTGCCTGGGCCAGCGGCCTGTTCCTCGCCGCCGTCTATCTTCAGTGCCTGTTGGGCGCCCTGGTGGCGGGCAACCACGCGGGCCTAGCCAACGCCGACTGGCCGATGATGAGCGGGAAAGTGTTCCCGACGGACTACTGGCAAGGCGGCGTCTGGACGAGCCTCGTCCACGGCCTTGCCGCCACGCAGTTCAACCATCGGCTCCTGGCCTATGGCCTGTTGGCCGGCGGCATAGCGCAAGTCACGGCCTACCGCCGCGGCCCGAACCGGGCCGCCACCGCGCTGGCGTCAGCGATCCTCGCCGCCCTGATGGTGCAGATCGCTCTCGGGGTCGCGACCCTAGTTCTGACTGTGCCCATGACGCTGGCCCTGGCTCACCAGTTCACCGCCGCCGTCATCCTGGCTCTGGCCACGGCGCTCGCCTGGAACGAACGCCGACCGAGTCCGGTATTATAATACCATATAAGGTAATTAATTGTTTTTACTACGTATATCTGCATTCCCACCCAATCGACCAAATTGACATCGGTCCTGGGAGCGGGTAACGCGCGCCGCTTGCCGACCAAGGACGATCCGCCATGACCACGCCCACGACCCGACACGCGCCCGTTGGCGAGATCGAGAAATCCTGGATCCTGATCGACGCCGAGAACGTCGTTGTCGGCCGCCTCGCCTCCTTCATCGCGCTTCGCCTGCGTGGCAAGCACCGGCCCGACTACAGCCCCCACCTCGACCTTGGGGACCATGTGGTGGTGATCAACGCCGACAGGGTGAAGCTCACCGGCCAGAAGCGGGCGGAGAAGGTCTATCACTGGCATACCGGCCATCCCGGCGGGATCAAGCAGCGGACCGCCGCTCAGATCCTCGACGGCCGCTTCCCCGAGCGCGTCCTGGAAAAGGCGGTGGAACGCATGCTTCCCAAGGAAAGCCCGCTGGCGCGCAAGCAGATGACCCATCTTCGCATCTACGCCGGCGGCGAGCACCCGCATGCCGCGCAAAATCCCCAGGCGATCGATTTCGCCAAGCTGAACGCCAAGAACGCCCGGAGCCAATGACCATGAGCGACACCCACGGCCTGGAAGCGCTGCAGAGTCTGGCCGCAACGGCCGAGGCCGCCCCCCCGGCCGAGCCCAAGATCGACAAGGACGGCCGCGCCTACGCCACCGGCAAGCGAAAGAACGCCGTGGCCAGGGTGTGGATTAAACCGGGCCGGGGCGTCATCACCATCAACGGCCGCGACCAGGAAGCCTATTTCGCCAGGCCGGTGCTGAGGATGATGATCGCCCAGCCGCTGCAGGTGTCGGACCGCCTTGGCCAATTCGACGTCGTCGCCACGGTGGAAGGCTCCGGCCTTTCCGGACAGGCCGGCGCCGTACGCCACGGCATCTCCAAGGCGCTGACCTATTACGAGCCGGGCCTGCGCGCCGTCCTCAAGCCGCATGGCTTCCTGACCCGCGACAGCCGCGTCGTGGAGCGAAAGAAATACGGCAAGGCCAAGGCCCGCCGCAGCTTCCAGTTCTCCAAGCGCTGAAGCGCGAGACCATCGGACCGATTGGTCGGGGCGCTTTGGCGGAGAGCCGGAGCGCCTTTTTCTTTTTCTCCAACGGCGTCAGCGGAGTTGGCCATGACGGCGAAGGTGTTCATCGACGGCGAGGCGGGGACCACGGGTCTGGAGATCCGCGAACGCCTTTCCGCGCGCGACGACCTCGAGCTGCTGTCGATCGACCCGGCGAAACGTAAGGACGCCGCGGCGCGCCGCGCGCTCCTCAATGCCGCCGACGTGGTCGTCCTGTGCCTGCCCGACGCGGCGGCCCGCGAGGCGACAGCCCTGATCGACAACCCCGTCACGCGCGTGCTCGACGCCTCCACGGCGCACCGTGTGGCCCCGGGCTGGGCTTATGGATTTGCCGAAATGACTCCATCGAGCCGCGGCGAGATCGCGGGCGCGGCGCGGGTGGCCAATCCCGGCTGCTATCCGACCGGCTTCATCGCGCTTGTGCGCCCCCTCGTCGAAGCTGGCATCGCGCCCGCCGGCTGGCCGTTCAGCGTGAACGCCGTCTCCGGCTATTCCGGCGGCGGCCGCGCGATGATCGCCGAATTCGAGGATGGCGGCGCGCCGAACCACACGCGAGCGACGTTCCGCGCCTATGCCCTCGGCCTGGGTCACAAGCACGCGCCCGAGATGAAGCGCCATGCCGGCCTGACGCATCCACCGCTCTTCGCACCCAGCGTCGCGCGCTTCTATCGTGGGATGATGGTCGAAGTTCCTCTGCCGCTATGGGCGATGCCGGGTCGTCCCGGGCTGGGGGACGTGCGCGCGGCGCTCGAGCGCGCCTATGGCGGGGAAGCGCTGATCTCGATGGCGAACGAAGAGCAGACGGCCGCCGCCTCGACCCTCGACGCCGAGTCGCTCAGCGAGACGGACGCCATGAAGCTGTATGCCTTCGGCGATCAGCACCAGGCGCGCCTCGTGGCCGTGCTCGACAACCTCGGCAAGGGCGCAGCCGGCGCGGCGGTGCAGAACCTCAACATCATGCTGGGCGCACCGGAAACGAAGGGCCTCAGGATGGCAACTTAAGTATGGGAGCCTTGAAACTATTCGCCTCCGGCGCCCGTAATGGAAAACATGATGACCCTTTCCCGCAGACATTTCCTGGCGACGGCCGCCATTGCCTTGCCGGCGGTCGCGCCGACCGCCTTGCTGGCCGCCCCCGATCCCTTCGCCAATTCGCCCTGGCGCAAGATCTCCGACGCCGACTGGCGCAAGCGCTTGCCGGGAGAATCCTTTGATGTGCTGCGGCGCGACGGCACTGAGCCGGCCTGGACAAGCCCCTTGCTCAAGGAGCATCGCGCAGGAACCTTCGCCTGCGTGGGGTGCGGCCTGCCGCTCTTCAAGTCGCAGTGGAAGTTCGAATCCGGCACGGGCTGGCCGAGTTTCTACACCGCCATTCCCGGCGCCCTGGACAAGAAGATGGACTTCCAGCTGATTGCCCCGCGCACGGAATATCATTGCGCGCGCTGCCTGGGACACCAGGGACACGTATTCAACGACGGTCCCAAGCCCACGGGCCTTCGCTACTGCAACGATGGCGTGGCCCTGAAGTTCGTTCCCGCCTGAGCCTCAGGATCTGACCTTCACGAAGCTGCCTGGCGCATCCTCGCGCGCTGGATAGACGCCCTTGGCTGGGTCGCGCGCCGGAACCTTGCCGCCTGATCGTTCGCCAAGCCAGGCTGCCCAGTGCGGCCACCAGGAACCTGGATGCTGCTCGGCGCCGGCGAACCAAGCCTCGAAGCTTGGCGGTAGCTCCGGGTTGATCCAGTGCTGGTACTTGTTTGCGACCGGCGCGTTGATCACGCCGGCAATATGGCCTGAGCCCGCGAGGGTGAACGTAGTCTTTCCGCCGAACAAGCGCGCGCCTTTGTAGACCGAGCGGGCCGGAGCGATGTGGTCTTCCTTGGACGACTGGACATAGATTGGCGTCTTCACCTTGGCGAGGTCGAGGCGTTCGCCAGCAAGATCCAGCTGGCCGCGGGCCAGGGCGTTCTCCTGATAGAATTTGCGCAAGTAGAAGAGGTGCAAGGCCTTGGGCATGCGCGTCTGGTCGGAGTTCCAGTACAGCAGGTCGAACGGCCTCGGCTCCTTGCCCATCAAGTAGTTGCTGACGAAGAACGACCAGATCAGGTCGTTGGCTCGCAAGGCGTTGAAGGTGTCGGCCATGGTCTTGCCGGAAAGGACGCCGCCGCCTTCGTCCATCCGCCGCTCGAGTTCGCTAAGCCAATCCTCGTTGGAGAAGATCAGCAGGTCGCCGGCTTCGGAGAAGTCCTGTTGGGCGGCGAAAAAGGTGGCGGAGGCCACGCGCTTATCGCCGCGCGCCGCCATGTGGGCGAGTGCGCAGGAAAGCAGGGTGCCGCCGATGCAATAGCCGACCGCGTTGACGGTCGAGGTTCCGGACTGGCGGGCCGCCACCTCGACGGCCGCGTAGATTCCCTGGTTGAGGTAGTCCTCGAAGGTCTTTTCGGCGAGGCGGCCGTCGGGGTTGACCCAGGAGGTGACGAAGACGGTCAGACCCTGAGCCGTCAGCCAGCGGATCATCGAATTCTCGGGCCTCAGATCGAGGATGTAGAATTTGTTGATCCACGGAGGGAAGATCAGCAACGGGACCTCAAAGACTTGTTCCGTCGTCGGAGAAAATTGCAGCACCTGTATGATTTCGTTCTGGAAAATTACCTTTCCAGGAGCCGTGGCGACGTTCTCGCCGACGACGAACTGGTCAAGGTCGGTCTGGCTGATGGCGAGTTGGCCGCCTCCGCGGCTGATATCCTCGGCAAAGTTCTCCATGCCGCTAAGAAGACTCTGGCCTTCGCTGTCCATTGCCGCGCGCAAGGCGGCCGGATTGGAGAGCAGGAAATTGGTCGGCGAGAAGGCGTCGGTCAGCATCTGGGTGAAGAAGGCGACGCGGCGCTGGGTGAGGGGGTCTATTCCCTCCGCGCTGGCGACCAGATCGTTCAGCCATCCAGAGGTGATCAGATAGGACTGCTTGATCACGTCGAACACCGGATTGGATGACCAGTCCGGATCGTTGAAGCGCTTGTCGTTGGCGGCCGGCGCGGCGACGGGATCGGTCGTTTCGCCGGTAGCGCGGCGCGCCGCGGACCGCCACAGGTCCATATAGCGTCCAAAGAGATCGACCTGGGCGCCAAGCAGCCTTTCGGGCCTGGCGGCAAGCCCGGCCATCACCTCACCGAGGGCCGCGCCGACATGGAAGGGGTCCGGATTCAGCGCAGCCGGCCGGTCCGCCTGACGCAAGGCCGCCTCGGCCAGGGCGCCCTGGGCGGTCATCGCTGCGCGCGCCAGGTTGAGGGACAATCGTTCGAGCTTCTCGCGCTGGTCGCTGGAAAGGCCCTCCAAGGTCTCGAGCGGCGTGGCCGGGGGCGAGACCTCCGATGTTGCGGCCTCTTCCGGTTTCGCTTTCGGTTTGGGAGAGGCGACGCGCTTGGGCGACGCCGGCCTGCGGGCCGGCCGCCGCATCGCCGGTCGCCGGCCGCGAGGATGATCGCCATCCGACATTTGCGTCTCCTGTCTGGCCCGGCCCGCCTATCGCGCCGCGCCGGTTTGGCCTATCAACTCACCCTCAGTGAAGAACGTCGGTGTCTATATTGCAATCGCGACGGTCGCCGCGGCGGGCGCGGCGAACGCAGCGAATCAGGCCTGCGCCCAGGCCGCGGTCCAGGACCCGCTGACGGCGCCGGCGCCGGCATTCATTCCCTATCCCAGTTTCTGTGACATTCCGCCTGCACCCAAGAGCGTGCCTTCGGCGCGCGCCTTCAAGTTGGAGGTGGTGGGCGTGCGGGTGGCGGGCCGGACTCTCGACGAAAGGACCGGTCCCGACACCTGGTCGCTGGACGGCACCGAGGCCTTCGCCGCGCAATCGAAGCGCGAGGTTGAACCGCCCCCGCCCATGACCAACCCGGAAGTGGGCGGCACGGAGGCCTTTGTCGCGAAATCGCAGGCCGCAGCGACGCCGCCGCCGAGACATCGCCGCCCTCGTCATTGAGCCTGACCCTTGCAAGGCGCTTGGCTCGCCCTCCTGGGGCGACTATCGATGCGGCCTTTTTGAAATCGCCCCACCGCCGGCGCGCCGGCTCAGACCCATGATCGCCGAGTTCCATCGCATACGCCGACTGCCGCCCTACGTCTTCGAGGAGGTCAACCGCCTCAAGGCGCGTCTGCGTTCGGAAGGCGCGGACATCATCGATTTCGGCATGGGAAATCCCGACATGCCGACGCCGGCGCACATCGTGGCCAAGCTGGTCGAGACCGCCCGTGATCCGAAGTCAGGCCGCTATTCCGCCTCCAAAGGCATTGCGGGCCTCAGGCGGGCCATGGCCGGCTATTACCAGCGGCGTTTTGGCGTGAAACTCGATCCCGACAGCGAGGTTGTCGCCACGCTCGGCTCCAAGGAGGGGTTCGCCAACCTGGCGCAGGCCCTGACGGCGCCGGGGGATGTCGTGATCTGTCCCAACCCCGCTTATCCGATCCACGCCTACGGATTCATCATGGCCGGCGGGGTGATCCGTCACGTGCCGGCTCTCTCGCCCGAGGAATATCTTGCGGGCGTCAGCCGGGCCGTCCGCAACTCGGCTCCACCACCCAGCGTGCTGGTGGTGAGCTATCCTTCGAACCCCACGGCGCAGTGGGTCGATCTCGACTTCTACAAAGATGTCGTCGCCCTGGCGAAGCGGCACGACATGCTGGTGCTCTCCGATGTCGCCTATTCGGAGATCTATTTCGACGACAACCCCCCGCCGTCGATCCTTGAAGTGGACGGCGCGCGCGAACTGGCGGTGGAAGTCAATTCGCTCTCCAAGACCTACGCTATGGCCGGCTGGCGCGTGGGGATGGTCGTAGGCAATGAGCGGATGTGCGCCGCGCTCGCCCGGGTGAAGTCCTATCTCGACTATGGCGCCTACACGCCGATCCAGGTGGCGGCGGCGGCCGCTCTCAACGGACCGCAGGACTGCGTCGAGGCGATCCGCGCGACCTACAAGTCGCGGCGCGACGTGCTCATAGAGGCCATGGGGCGCGCCGGCTGGGTCATTCCGACGCCTCCGGCTTCGATGTTCGCCTGGGCGCCCCTGCCGGAGTCATTCCGGGAAGCCGGCTCGATGCGGTTCGCCAAGCTGCTGATCGAAAAGGCGGGCGTCGCCGTCTCGCCCGGCGTGGCGTTCGGCGAGAGCGGCGAAGGCTTCGTGAGGATCGGTCTGGTCGAGAATGAGCACCGCATACGCCAGGCTGCCCGTAACGTGAAGCGGTTCCTCGAGCAGTCCGGGCAGATCCTCAGCGCCGCCCGCGAAGTCTCCGACGCCGCAGGGGAGAGCTGGGCGTGAGCGGCGGGGGGGCGCGGATCGGGGTCGCCGGCCTCGGAACGGTCGGCTCGAGCCTGCTCAACTTCCTGGCCGAGCGCCCGGCGTTCTCGCCGACCGGCCAGCCAGTGCGGGTCACGGGGGTGTCGGCCAGGGACAGGGCCAAACCACGGCCCGCCGACATCTCGGGCCACGCCTGGTTCGACGATCCGGTCGCTCTGGCGTCATCGCCGGAGGTCGATCTCTTCGTGGAACTGATCGGCGGCGCCGAAGGGCCCGCCAAAGCCGCCGTCGAGGCGGCGTTGCGGCTCGGAAAGCCGGTGGTCACCGCCAACAAGGCGCTGATCGCCGCGCACGGAGCGGCCCTGGCGGCTTTGGCCGAGGCGAGCGGCGCGCCGCTGCTGTTCGAGGCGGCGGTCATGGGCGGCGCGCCGGCGGTGAAGATGTTGCGCGAGGCCATGGTCGGGGACGAGGTCGACCTGGTGGCCGGCATCCTCAACGGCACCTGCAACTACATCCTCTCCGAAATGGAAGCGTCCGGACGAGAGTTCGGCGAGGTGCTGGCCGAAGCTCAGAGGCTCGGCTACGCCGAGGCGGACCCGACCACGGACATCGGAGGTTTCGACGCCGGCCACAAGATCAGCATCCTCGCCGCCCTGGCGTTCGGGTGCGCCCCGACGTTCGACGCCGCCGAGGTCGAAGGGATCGAGCGCGTCGAACTCCTGGACCTTCGCCTGGCCAAGGACCTCGGCTACCGGGTCAAGCTGGTGGCGACTGCCTCGCGCGCGGGGGGCGACATCTCAGTGCGCGTTCATCCGGCTCTTGTCCCGCTTGACCATCCCCTCGCGCGCACCAGCGGAGCGCTCAATGCGCTCTTCATCGAGGGGCGGCGGATCGGACGGCTCTTCGTTCAGGGACCGGGCGCCGGCGGCGGCCCGACTGCGGCGGCGGTGGCCGCGGACATAGCCGATGTGCTCACCCGCCCTGTGCGGCCGGTGTTCCAATCGCCGGCTTCGACGCTCAGACCCTTCACGCCGGTGGACACCTCCCATGTGCTCGGCCGTTACTATCTTCGCCTCATCGTTCGCGATCAGCCCGGCGTGATCGCCGCAGTCTCGGAGACGCTGGGCGGGGCGGGGGTCTCCATCGACAGCTTCCTGCAGAAGCCCGTCGAAGGGGCCGGCGGCGTTCCGATCGTGCTGACGACACACGCCGTCATCGAATCGGTGCTAAGCGAGGCCGTCCGCAGGATGACGGCTCTGCCGGCGCTGCTTGAGCCACCGCGACTTATTCGCATCCCGCGCATCTGAGCGCTGGGCCAAACTGAACTGGGGCCAACCATTGAACAACCCGAACGTCAGGTTTCGTCGCCGGAGCGCCGCGTGAGCGACGGGATTTTCGAACGCACCCTTGAAGCGCTTGCCGTATGCGAGGCCGCCGCAATCGCCGCCTCGTCCCTGGCCGGACGAGGCGATGAGAAGGCCGCTGACCAAGCGGCAGTGGACGCCATGCGCACCGCCCTCAACGGCCTGGACCTCAGCGGCGTGATTGTCATCGGCGAGGGCGAGCGCGACGAAGCGCCCATGCTTTACATCGGCGAGAAAGTCGGCACTGGCCGTGGCCCTCGTATCGACATCGCCCTCGATCCCCTCGAGGGAACGACCCTCACCGCCAAGAACATGGCCAATGCGCTGGCGGTCATGGCTTGGGCGCCGGCTGGGTCCATGCTCCATGCGCCAGACACCTATATGGACAAGATCGCCTGCGGGCCCGGGTATCCGGCTGGGATCCTGGATCTCGACCGCAGCGCCGCCGACAATGCCCGCGCCCTGGCGGCGGCCAAGGGGGTCGATCCGGCGGATCTGTCGGTCTGTGTCCTCGACCGGCCGCGCCACGCCGAGATCATCGCCTCCTTGCGCAACGCCGGCGTTAGGGTCTCCCTAATCACCGACGGCGATGTCGCCGGAGTCATCAATACGGCCGATCCGACCACGGGCGTCGACATGTATGTCGGCCAGGGAGGCGCTCCGGAGGGCGTCCTCGCGTGCGCGGCCCTGAAATGCGTCGGCGGCCAGTTCCAGGGCCGCCTTGTCTTCCGCAACGCCGATGAGAGGGCGCGGGCAAAAAAGCACGGAATCACCGATTTCGACCGCAAATACGACCTGCATGAGATGGTCCGCGCCGACGCGATCTTTGTCGCAACTGGGGTCACGGACGGCGCCCTGCTGTCCGGGGTGAAGCTTGGAGCGGGCTTTGTGCGGACTCATAGCTTGGTGATGGACTCCCACACCCGGACCGTGCGCGAGATCCGCATGCGACGCCCGATCGAATGAGCGCGGTCGCGCCGCTCGCCGATCATTTCCTGGGCGTATCGCGCTCTTTCACGGCCCGCGGCTGGCGCGAACGACCGGCCGAGCCCGCCCACTCGCAGGAGTTGCAGAACCGTCTGGGGCTGTCGCCGCCGGCGGCGCGGGCCCTGGCGGGGCGGATATTGGCCCCTGAGGAGGCCGAAGCGTTTCTTCGGCCGCGCCTCAAGGATCTGTTCCCCGATCCGTCCAGCTTCGCTGGCATGGATGAGGCGGCGGCCAGGATCCTTGACGCTCTTGTCGCCGAAAGACGGATCGTAGTGTTCGCTGATTACGACGTCGATGGGGCAACCAGCGCAGCTCAGATCGTGCGTTGGTTCCGCGCTTTTGGACATTCCGCCGACATCTATGTCCCCGATCGTCTCACCGAGGGCTATGGACCAAGCCCCGCGGCGTTCCGCCGCCTCCGCGCCGAAGGCGCGGAGCTGATCATTGCCGTTGACTGCGGCGCGACGGCGCTGGACGCCCTAGCCTCGGCTGACGACCTTGGCCTGCAGGTGGTAGTCATCGACCATCATCTCATGCGGGAGGCGCCCAACGGGGCGTCGGTGATCGTCAATCCCAACCGACCGGATTGCCTCTCGGGACAGGGCATACTGTCGGCGGCCGGGGTGACCTTCGTCCTGCTCGCGGCCCTCAACCGGGAGGCGCGTCGGCGCGGCCTGTTTGAAGGCAAGCCCGAACCGGACATCCGCCAGTGGCTGGATCTAGCGGCTCTGGGGGCCATTTGCGACGTGACCCAGCTGGTCGGGTTCAACCGCGCCCTCGTGGCTCTCGGCCTGAAAGCCATGTCCAGTTGGTCCAATCCAGGCCTGGCGGCGCTGATGGCGGCGGCTAAGGCCCCTGAGCGACCCGCCAGCGTCTTCGACGCTGGGTTTGTGCTCGGCCCGAGGATCAACGCTGGCGGTCGGATCGGGCGGTCTGACCTCGGCGCCCGGCTTCTGTCTACCGACGACCCTGAGGAAGCTCAGGCGTTGGCGCAGGAATTGGATCTGCTGAACGTGGGACGACGCCAGGTTGAGAAGGAAATCGTCGAGGACGCCATTCACACGATAGAGCGCGGCGCCAATTTCGACCCCGACTCCGCGGCTCTCGTGGTCGCCGGAGATGACTGGCATCCGGGCGTGATCGGCATCGTCGCGGGGCGCCTACGCGAGCGGTATCGCAAACCGACCGTGGTCATCGGCATTGACCGGGCCGCGGACATCGGCCGCGGATCTGGCCGTTCCTCGCCCGGCGTCAATCTCGGCCGCGCCGTGCACGAAGCCTACGACGCCGGCTTGCTTCTGACCGGGGGCGGCCATGCCATGGCGGCGGGCCTTTCCATTCGCCCCTCGGCGATCCCGGAATTCCGCGCGTTCCTGGTCGAGAGGCTGTCGGAAGAGCAGGCCTCCGCGGCATTGGCCGACGTTCTGGACATCGACGCCTTGATCAGCCCGCAAAGCGCCACGCGCGAGTTGGCGGATGAATTGGCTAGTCTGGCGCCGTTCGGCCCTGGCGCGCCCGAACCCGTCGTGGCCCTGGCTGGCGTGCGAAGTGAAATGGCTTCGGCGCTCAATGGCGGCCATGTGCGCTGTCTCCTGTCGAATGGCCAGGGCCGCGGCCTCAAGGCCATCGCCTGGCGATCGGCCGACCAGGAGCTTGGCCGAAGGCTGCTCGACGGCGGGCCGCTGCATGTCGTCGGCCGGCTCAAAGCCGACGATTGGAACGGTCGACGTGGCGTGCAACTGGAGATCGAAGACGCCGCCGATCCGAGGCGCGTGACGCACGCTTGAGGACGCATTTGGCGGCAGGGTTGCACCACCCATGGCCGGTCGATATATCCCGCCACCTCGCGCCTCGATGCGGGCCCTTCGTCTATCGGTTAGGACATCAGATTTTCAATCTGGGAAGAGGGGTTCGACTCCCCTAGGGCCTGCCACGAAAGGTATTCGCGAGACTCTTTCAAGCTCTTCGCAAGGCTTGCGGCAAATGAGCGCGCCCCCCCATGATTAGGGGGGGGTCAGATTGACGAGTCCTGATTAAAGACGACATTCCGCCCAAAACCGCTGTTCCCACGGATTACCGGGAAAACGGTCAGAGGGGCTTATGTCTGATTGCAATTCGGAGCTTAGCGAGCCGCACCTCGAGTTGGTGCGCATCGCCGGGCGCGTGAAGTGGTTTGACGTCGGCAAGGGTTATGGCTTCATCGTCCCCGATGATGGCCGCGTGACCGATCTGCGCGATGTCCTGCTGCACATTTCATCCCTGCGGACCACCGGACGCGAGAGCGTCGCCGAAGGGGCCACCATCGTCTGCGACGCCGTGTGCCGCCCGAAGGGATGGCAGGTGGTCGAGGTCGTGAGCATCGATGAGAGCACCGCCCTTTCGCCAGATGATCACATGCGCCGCCATGCGAACGACGAAGGTGTCCGCAGAGTCGCCGGCGGCCGGCACGACCGCTGGCTGCCGTCGGAGGCAATGCCGAACGGCCCGTTGCTATGCGCCAAGGTGAAGTGGTTCAACCGCACCAAGGGCTATGGATTTGTGGTCCGGGACAGCGAGCCAGGCGACATCTTCGTACATATAGAGACCCTGCGGCGCGGCGGCCTTGAGGATCTGCAGCCTGGCGAAGAGGTCCGCGTTCGCTTCGCTGAAGGGCCCAAGGGGCTGGTTGTAGCCGAGATCGAACCGGGCCACGGTTAAGAGACGTTCAACGTCCTCCGGAGCCGGGGTTTCGATGACCATTCCAGTCCGCCGCACGGCGCGGTTTCTGCCGCTGATCTTTGCTATTGTCGTCGCTTCCACAGCCACATCGGCCCCTCGGCCGCTCAAGATTGCGCCGCTGGACGTCGTCACGAGCCGTGGCGATTTCCACTTCCAGGTCGAAGTGGCCGACACCGTCGCCTCACGCGAGCGGGGTCTGATGTTCCGCAAGAGCCTGGCCGGCGACCGAGGCATGCTGTTCGATTTCAAGACCTCCCAGGCCGTCGCCTTCTGGATGAAGAACACCCTCATTCCGCTCGACATGCTGTTCATCGGGGCCGACGGGCAAATCGTCTCGATCGCCCGCAACGCCCAGCCGATGGACGAGACGCCGGTGCCTTCGGGCGCGCCAGTGATGGCGGTGCTTGAACTAAGGGGCGGTCGCGCCGCTGAAATGGGCGCCGAACCGGGCGACAGGGTCCGCGAGGCGATCTTCCCCAGGTGAACCGCACAGGTCACGACATCCCACCGACCGCGCCGCCGGGTTTCGAACTTCAGGCCGATCGCGGTCCATTTACCGCCCACAACGGACCGCTCTACATTAAGCGCACTGACGATGGCGTGGAGCAGGCGTTCTTCGCGCTGAGACGCCATTGCAACGGTCTTGGCCTCGTTCATGGCGGAATGATCTCCGCCTTCCTTGACGGACTCCTCGCCGGCGCCGTTGGGCGGTCCACCCGCGCGACACCGGTGACCATGCATCTTTCCATCGATTTCCTGGCCATGGCGCGGGCAGGGGAATGGCTCATCGGCGACGCCAGACTGAGCCATGCGGCCCGCGAAGTCGCCTTCGCCGAAGGCACGCTCAAGGTTGGCGATCGGCCTGTCGCCAGAGCGAGCGGCGTCTTCCGCCTGATGCGGCCTCGTCGGGCCTGAACCGCCGCGGGCCGTTGCGGCCGCGGCGACCGCGTGGCATGAGACCCGGCCTTGGCGGACGGGGCGTAGCGCAGCCTGGTAGCGCATCTGCTTTGGGAGCAGAGGGTCGCAGGTTCGAATCCTGCCGCCCCGACCAGCCTGGCGTTAGATCGCCTAGATCGAGGAGGCCATGCTCGCCCGCATCAACAAACCGCCAAAGAGCGCCATGCAGTCCGGCCGCGCCAATACCCGTCTTTGGGAGCTGGTCTTCGAGCCGGCTTCAGCGAGGTTGCCAGACCCGCTCATGGGCTGGACCGAATCGACCGACATGAACGGTCAGGTGCGACTGCGATTCGATACGCGCGAAGAAGCGGTGGCGTACGCCCAAAGTCATGGCATCCCTTTCGAAACCGCTCCGGAAACAAAATCTAGAATAATCATAAAATCTTACGCGGATAACTTCGCTTTTAATCGCAAGCAGCCGTGGACCCACTGACAGCTACGACCCCGTAGCTCAACCGGATAGAGCATCCGCCTTCTAAGCGGACGGTTGCAGGTTCGAGTCCTGCCGGGGTCGCCAGCCGGCTCCGCGGCTCAGGCTATCGCTGAAAAGCCGCGCTCTAGGTCAGCCATCAAATCCTCAGGATCCTCGAGACCGATTGAAAGGCGGATGGCCGGCCCCGGGAGGGCCGGCACGTGACTTCGGCCGCCGAACTGCGGATCGCAGTGCAGAACCAGGCTTTCGAACCCGCCCCAGGAAAAGCCGAGGCGGAAGACTTTAAGGGCGTCGAGGAAGGCCGGAGCGGCTTCCGCCGGCCGCGGCGCAAGGACGAAGGTGAAAAGGCCAGCGGCGCCCGTATAGTCCCGTCGCCAAATTTCATGGTCCGGCGCGCCGGGAAGGGCAGGGAAGAGCACTTGCGCCACCTCGGAACGGCCGCGCAGCCACTGCGCCACCGCCAGTCCGCTTTCCTGGTGGCGGGCAAGGCGCACGGGCAAGGAGCGAAGTCCGCGCAGCACGTGGTAGGCATCTTCCGGCGAGACCGACCAGCCAACGTCACGAACGGCGTCATCAAGTGCGACGGCCAGATCCGGATCGGCCGTCGCCGCGCTGCCCATGAACAGGTCCGAACAGCCTGCAACGTACTTGGTGAGCGCCTGAACCGAGATATCGACTCCGTGCGCCAGGGGCTTGAACCAGAATCCGGCCGCCCAGGTATTGTCGAGCAAGGTCAGTACACCCCGCGAGCGGGCCATGCGGGCTATGCCTGGCGCATCCTGCATTTCAAATGTGAGCGATCCCGGTGATTCCATCAGGATTAGCCGTGTCGTCGGAGTCAGCAGCGCCTGCAGACCGTCGGCCGAAAGGGACGGATCATAGTATCTGGGGGTCACGCCAAAGCGGATCAGCACGTGATCGCAGAACCGACGTGTGGGTTTGTAGATCGCATCGGTGATCAACAACTCATCGCCAGCCTTGAGCAAAGCCAACAACGACCCCGTCACCGCCGAAAGACCAGAGGGGAACAGACAGACCCGGGTCGCGCCTTCAAGCTCGCACAGGGCTTCAGCCAGGGCTTCCTGTGTAGCTAAGCCCGCCCGACCGTAGGTCACCTGGCTCTCGTCATAGAGGGCGGCCGCGTTCGGCATCAGCACTGTTGAGCCCTTCTCGATCAACGGCCCCACGGTGCGACCCTGGCTGCGGCCCGCATGAACGACCCGCGAAACCGGTCCCTTCACGTTGTTGCTCATGCCGCGCCCGTCGCGATCGGCGCATCTTCAAGCGCGCCCCATTCCGCCCACGAGCCATCATAGAGGGCGACGTCGTCGCGCCCGATCCGGGTCAGAGCCAGGGCGAGCAAGGCGGCGCTCACGCCCGAACCGCAGGTGGTTATGATCGGCCGGACAAGATCCACGCCGGCTTCGACGAAGGCCTCTTTCAGCACCTCGGGTTCGTGGAGCGCCCCGCCGGTGACAAGCGCAGACCACGGCACGTTTCGGGCGCCGGGCATGTGGCCGCGCCTCAGCCCAACCCGCGGTTCTGGAGCGGCGCCGCTGAAGCGATCGGCGGCGCGGGCGTCGACAATCTGCTGTCCGCCTCCTTCTACGGCGCGGCGAATGCCCTCTTTGTTGGCGACAAGGCCAAGCGCCGGTCGGGCCTTGAAATCGCCATGCGACGGCGTCCGCCAGCCGGTCTCCAAGGGGTGGCCCTCGGCGATCCAGCGCGGCAGACCGCCGTCCAGCACCGATACTGCCCCATGCCCCATGGCGCGGAAGTTCCACCACACGCGCGCTGCAGAGAACAGACCAAGTGAATCGTAGATAACCACAAAGGTAGTCTGTGAAACGCCAAGGCGGCGAATGGCGACGGCGAAATCGGCTGGCGTCGCCAGCATGTGCGGAAGCGTTGTCGAGTGGTCGCAGATTTCGTCGATGTCAAAAAACACCGCGCCCGGGATATGACCGGCGGCGTATTCAGCACGTGCATCCTGCCCTGCCGCTGGCATGTGCCAGCTGGCGTCGATCACGACCAACTCAGGATCGTCCAGACGTTCCGCTAGCCACGCGGCTGTGACGAGCGGGTTGCTCACAGCCAGGACGGCGCTGGTAGGCCGCGCTCCTTCAGGAACGCGGGGTTGAAGATCTTGCTCTGGTAGCGCGCGCCCTGATCGCACAGGATGGTCACGATGGTGTGGCCCGGTCCGAGGTCGCGGGCCATGCGGATGGCCCCTGCGACATTGATCCCCGTCGAGCCGCCCATGACCATGCCCTCGTGCTCGGCAAGATCGAAGATCACCTCCAACATCTCATCGTCCGGAATCCGGTAGGCGTGGCTGACTTTTAGGCCTTCCAGATTCGCGGTGATCCGGCCCTGACCGATGCCCTCGCTGATCGAGCTTCCTTCGGACTTAAGTTGGCCGTGGACGTACCACTCGTAGAGCGCTGCGCCGTAAGGGTCGGCGAGACCTATGGCCACTTCGGGCTTGCGGGCCCGGAGCGCATCGGCGACGCCGGCCAGCGTGCCCCCGGACCCCACGGCGCAGATGAAACCATCGACGTGTCCGCCGGTTTCATCCCAGATCTCAGGCCCGGTCGTCTCCAGGTGGGCTTGGCGATTGGCGACATTGTCGAATTGGTTTGCCCAGATGGCGCCGGCCGGTTCGCTCGCGTTCAGTTCCTCGGCAAGGCGTCCGGAATAGCGGACATAATTTGCGGGATTGGCGTAGGGCACGGCATCCACCTCAACGAGCTCGGCGCCCATGAGGCGAATAGCGTCTTTCTTCTCCTGGCTCTGGGTGCGAGGGATGACCACGGTGCAGCGATAGCCAAGCGCGCGGGCGACCATGGCCAGGCCAATACCGGTGTTGCCGGCGGTGCCTTCCACGATTCGTCCGCCTGGCTTCAGCGTCCCGCGGCGCTCGGCATCGCGCACGATGTAGAGTGCCGCACGGTCCTTCACCGATTGGCCGGGGTTGGCGAATTCGGCTTTGCCGAGGATTTCGCATTCCGTCAGCTCGCTTGCCCGGCGGAGGCGGATGAGGGGCGTTCCGCCGATGGCCTCGAGTACGCTCGGACGAATGTCTGCAGGCATGGCGCCTAATTCATCGGCTGAGCGCCCGGACGCAAGTCCCGCGGCATGATCGATGCGGCCGAATTCAGCTCCTGACGAGGCTCAGCTGCACGACATTGGTTCGCTCGGCCCGGAATCCGGCCTCGCAATAGCTCAAGTAGAAGCGCCACAGACGGCGGAAGCGCTCGTCGAAGCCAAGCTTGCGAATCTCGTCCCAGGCGGTTTCGAACGAAGACGCCCACTGGCTCAGGGTGTCGGCGTAGTTCTGGCCAAACCGGACGATGGCGCGCCATTCGAGACCGGCCCGATCTACCTCCTCGCGAAGCCGCCCCTCGCTGGGCAACATCCCGCCTGGAAAGATGTATTTGCGCAGGAAGTCCGAACGCTGCCGGTAAGTTCGGAACAGCTCATCGCGGATGGTGATGATTTGTAGACCGGCGCGGCCCCCGGGAGAAAGGACATCGCGGACCTTGGCGAAATAGGCCGGCCAGTAGGCCTCGCCCACAGCCTCGAACATCTCGATGGAGGCGACGTGGTCGAAGCAGCCTTCGACGTCGCGATAGTCCATGAGCTTGACCTCGGCCATGTCTGCGAGACCCTGTTCGAAAAGACGCCTGCGGGTGAACTCATGCTGCGCAGGCGAAATGGTCAGGGCGGTCACGCGCGCGCCAATCTCGCGGGCCGCGAATTCGGCGAAGCCGCCCCAGCCGCAGCCGATCTCCAGTACGCGCCGGCCCCGTTCGAGGCCTATGGCTTTGGCCAAAGTCTCGTATTTGTGTTGCTGCGCCTCGCCGAGGGGCTGCCCCGGGCGCTCAAATCTCGCCGACGAATAGGTCATGCTCGGATCGAGCCAGCGGGCGTAAAAGGCGTTTCCGAGATCATAGTGGGCATGGATGTTGCGCCGCGCCCCGCTGTGGGTATTGCGGTTGAGTGCATGGGCCAGCCGATCGATCAACCGGACCGCCGCGTTTCCCCGGGTCAACGCCTCCAGGCGGTCGAAATTCAGCGTAAAGGCTTCGAGCAGCGCGGAGAGATTGGGGGTGTCCCATTCTCCAGCCATGTAGCCTTCGCCAAAGCCGATGTCGGCCGAGGCCAGCACGCGAGAGACAAAACGGAAGTCGCGGACAATGAGATGGCCGTTGGGGCCGCACTGATCACCTTCAATGCGGATTTCGCGCCCCGATGGAAGCACGAAGGTCAGTGACCCGCGGGTCCAATTGCGGCTGGCGATATCGACCGCGGTTCGAAACGCTGCGGGGGCGCGCCGAAGCTCCGGATCGTCCAAAATCTCTGCGCGCACAGCCATAGTGGCGCCTCCGCAGGGGCGGCTCCTTCCTTCGGGAAAAGCCGCCTGCCTATGGTCAAGCCCGGGCGGCCCGCGTCAAGCCCCGCCGCTCGCCTTGCACGCTATTCTAAGCTAATCGCCCTGACCTGGATCAAGGACGTTCCCAGCCATGTCGCCCAATCCTGTCGTCGAAATCCGGCCCCCGGCCGGACCGGCGGTGCGCATCGGCAACGCCGAGCGCCTGGCGGTCATTGCCGGGCCATGTCAGCTCGAAAGTCGAGACCACGCGCTGGAAACCGCGGCTATCCTCAAGGAAATCGCCGGACGGTTGGGGATCGGCCTCGTCTATAAAACGTCATTCGACAAGGCCAACCGGAGTTCGGGAACAACGGCCAGAGGCCTCGGCCTGTCGAGGGCGGCGCCGATCTTCGCCGAGATCCGCGAATCCATCGGCTTGCCGGTGCTGACCGACGTACACGAGCCGGGCCAATGCGCCGAAGTGGCCCAGGCCGTCGATGTACTGCAGATTCCCGCATTCCTCAGCCGCCAGACCGACCTGATCGTCGCCGCCGCGTCGACCGGTCGGGCGCTGAACATCAAGAAGGGGCAGTTCCTGGCGCCCTGGGACATGAAAAACGTCATCGCCAAGGCGACGGCGGCAGGCAATCCCAATGTGATGGCCTGCGAGCGGGGCGTGTCGTTCGGGTACAACACGCTGGTTTCGGACATGCGGGCCCTGCCGGTTCTGGCCGAGATCGGCTGCCCGGTGGTGTTCGACGCTACGCACTCGGTGCAGCAGCCGGGCGGCCAAGGCGAGCGCAGCGGCGGCGAGCGGCGCTTTGTCCCGGTCCTAGCCCGGGCGGCCGTCGCCGTGGGCGTCGCAGCCGTGTTCATGGAGACTCACGAGGACCCGGACAATGCCCCCTCCGATGGGCCGAACATGGTGCCGCTGAGCGAATTCGAAGCCCTCGTCGCCGAGCTTCTAGCCTTTGACGCCCTGGCCAAGGGCCGAGCGGCGGCCTGACGTGGACATCTTCGCCTTGCAGGCGCTGCTCAGCGCTATGAACGGCGCGCCGATCCTCGTCGTCGGCGATGTGATGCTCGATCGTTTCATCTATGGCGGTGTCAGCCGGGTCTCCGCGGAAGCGCCTGTGCCAGTCCTGGCCCACGCGCGTGAGAGCGTCATGCTGGGTGCAGCGGGCAATGTGGCGCGAAACATCGCGGCGCTCGGCGGCACGCCTCTGCTCGTGGGTCTGACCGGCGACGATGAAGCGGGAACTGAAGCGCGCTGTCTGATGAGCACGGCCCTGGCGGAGCATGTTGTCGTCGATGGCGCGCGGCCGACCACAATCAAGACGCGTTTCGTGTCCGACGGACAGCAGCTTCTGCGCGTCGACAGAGAATCCGTCGAACCGGTGGAAGGGGAGATCGAGGCGACCCTTGCGGCGCAGATTGCCGTTGCGGCGCGAGGCGCGCGAGCGATTCTCGTCTCGGACTATGGAAAGGGCGTGGTGACGCCGGCAATCATGGCCGCGTGTCATACGGCGGCCAAGCAAAACGCCGCCGCTCTCATCGTCGATTCCAAGGCCAGACACCTCGCGCTTTATGGCGAGGCCGACCTCATCAAGCCGAACGCCGCCGAGCTTGCCTTCGCCACCGGCCTGCCGTCGGAGATGGACGCGCAGATCGAGGCTGCGCTCGCCCGCGCTTTGGAGCTGTCGCCCTGCCGCGCAATTCTGGTGACCCGCGCCGCGAAGGGAATGAGCCTGGCCGTCCGCGGCGAGAACGTGCGTCATTTCCGGCGAACCCCGCCGGAGGTGTTCGACACCGCCGGCGCTGGTGACACCGCCCTCGCGGCGCTTGGCCTGGCGATCGCCGCCGGCGCGACGCTTGCTGATGCGGTCGAAGTCGCGCTGCTCGCTTCGAGCATCGTGGTTGAAAAGGCCGGCGTGGCCACGGTTACAGCCGACGAAATGCTGGAAGCAGAACTGGCGGCTCACCGCGCCCCGACCGAAGCCAAGATCGTCACCACCGAAGGCCTGTTGCGGCGGATCGGCCTGTGGCGTGAGCGGGGCATGAGAATCGGTTTCACCAATGGCTGTTTCGACATCCTCCACCCCGGACACGTCGCCTACCTCACTGAGGCCCGGAGCTGGTGCGACCGGCTGATCGTCGCGATCAATTCCGACGCTTCAGTCCGCCGCGCCAAAGGCGACGGTCGGCCGGTCAACAGCCTGGAGGCGCGGGCGCTGGTGCTGGCGGGCCTGGCCTGCGTCGACCTGGTGACTGCCTTCGATGAGGACACGCCGGTGGAACTCATTCGCAGAGCCCGTCCGGATCTCTTGGTGAAGGGCGGCGACTACAGCATCGAAACGGTGGTCGGCGCGGACCTCGTCAAGGGCTGGGGCGGCGAGGTCAAGGTCGCCGAATTCATCGACGGCCACTCGACGACAGCCATGCTGGCCAAGGCTGGCAGGCGATGAGCACCAGGCTTGTCCTCGTCACCGGCGGCGCCGGTTTCATCGGCTCCAATGTCGTTGCCGAACTTGCGGCCGCCCCGGAGTTCGACGTTGCGGTCTGTGACCGCCTAGGCGAGGCGGCGCTCGGCAAGTGGCGGAACCTCGCCAAGCATGCGATCGCCGATTTCGTAGAGCCTGGAGCGCTTTACGCTTGGCTGGATGGCCGGGGACGAGACACCGCCGTCATCGTCCACATGGGCGCCATCTCTTCAACCACCGAGCCCGACGCCGACAAGATCATCGCCACCAATTTCGGCCTTTCCCGCTATCTTTTCGACTGGTGCGCCCACCATGGCCGGGCCTTCATCTATGCGTCGTCAGCGGCGACTTACGGCGACGGCGCGGGTGGGTTCGACGATGACCAGAGCCTGGATAAGCTGGCGGCGCTCCGTCCTCTCAACGCCTATGGCTGGTCGAAGGCGGTTTTTGACCGGTACGCGGTCCGCGAGACGGGCCGCGGGCATTCACCCCGGCAGTGGACGGGACTGAAATTCTTCAACGTCTATGGACCGAACGAGGCTCACAAGCACGCCATGCGCTCGGTCGTCGCCAAGATCTGGCCGGATATCGCTCAGGGCCGGCCAGTCCGGCTGTTCCGGTCCCATCGGGCGGGTTGGGCCGATGGTGGCCAGCAACGGGACTTCATCTATGTTCGGGATGTGGCGAAAGTGGTCGCCTGGCTTGTCCGTAGCGGCGAAGTCAGCGGTCTCTTCAACCTCGGAACGGGCCAGGCAAGGAGCTTTCGCGATCTCGCCACCGCGGCCTGGAAGGCCGCCGGATCCGCCCCACAGATCGAGTTCGTCGACATGCCCGGCGGCTTGGAAGAGCAATACCAGTACTTCACCGAGGCCCGAATGGAGCGCCTGCGCGAGGCAGGCTGGGCCGAAGGATTCACCTCACTTGAGGAGGGCGTCGCCGATTACGTCACGCGCTATCTGGCGACCGCCGATCCCTATCGCTGAGATCGGCTCGCGCGCCCGACGACGCTCATGTAACGAGGCGTAATGGCCCGACGGGGATGGCGCTTCTGGCTGGCAGTTTGGGCGGCGCTCTTTGTCGGGGCGGTCCTGATCGCGCTTTATGTCTGGCGGGATGACATCCTCGAGGCTCTGCTCGATCCCCAGGTGCCCTACACGGTATATCGCCCGCCGCCCGCGCCCGACTACGCCAAGGCCGCCGCTTGGGATCAGTTGCCAAGGCCCGGCGAGCGGGGAGGCGTCGACGTGTTCTTCATCCATTCCACCACCTTCGATGGCGGTCGCGACTGGAATGGGCCGATCAACGACAGGAAGGCGAAGGATCTCTATCAGCGGGTTGTGGCGCCCAACTATGCCGCGCCCTTCGCCGCCGCCGGCGTCGTGTTCGCCCCGCGTTATCGCCAGGCTAGCCTCTATACGTCCCTTAGTTTGTTCGA
The DNA here is from genome assembly GCA_036489325.1 of Caulobacteraceae bacterium. GTDB lineage: Bacteria > Pseudomonadota > Alphaproteobacteria > Caulobacterales > Caulobacteraceae > Acaudatibacter. Next base: position 15,064 of record DASXGB010000231.1, on the reverse strand, counting down.
TGACGCCATCGAGGCGCGCGAGTTTGCCTATGGCGACGTCAAGGCGGCGTTCGACTATTACCTCGCCCATCTCAATCGTGGCCGGCCGTTCATCCTGGCAGGCGTGGAGCAGGGCGGCGTGCTGGCCGACCGTCTGATCGCCGACGAGATCGCGCCAAGTCCGGCGCTGCGCGATCGAATGGTGGCGGCCTACCTCATCGAGACCGTGGTGCGGGCATCCGACTTCGAGCCCGGCGCGCCGGTCGAAGCTTGCGCCCGGCGTGATGAGGCTGGCTGCGTGGTCGCCTGGATCTCGGCTCCGGCGGGAGACTTCCCGCGTATTCTCAAGCTCCTCTCCAGGAGCAGGGTGTGGAGCGCGGACGGTAGCCTTGAACAGCTCGCCCAGGCGCCTGTGTTGTGCGTCAATCCACTGCTCGGGGGCGTGAGCGACGCCTTGGCGCCGCCCAAGGACAACCTCGGCGCAGCCAACGCCACCGGCCTCGAGTGGGGCGTGCGGCCCGGCTTCATGGCCCGCCAGGTGAGCGCGAGGTGCCTGAACGGCGTGCTGCAGCTGAGCCGTCCGCGCAGTACGTCTCTGAGGCCGCAAGGTTCCTGGGCCGACCGATTGCGCGCGCCCCCGTACAACTTTTTCTGGGCGGACCTCGAGGCCGACGCCACCGCTCGTGTCGCCGCGTGGCGCTCTAGCCAGCCCCACTGAGAGGCGCTTCCGGGCGCCAGTCGAACAGGGCTTGCAACGCTGCGACGGCTTTGCCGCGGGGCGAGGCCAATGTCGGGTCACGTCCAAGGATCAGGCGCGCATCGTCGGCGGCGGGGCGGATCAAGTCACGGTGAGCGATCGGGTCGGCCAAGCGATAGGCAGGGAATCCGCTCTGTGCGAGCCCAAGTGGATCGCCCCCGCCGCGCAGTTCGAGATCCTTCTCAGCGATGACGAAGCCGTCGTCGGTGCGGCGCAGAATATCCAGGCGCCGCGACGCGACGTCGGAAAGCGGAGGATCATAGAGCAGCACGCAACTACTTTCGGCCCGGCTCCTGCCGACGCGGCCACGAAGTTGGTGAAGCTGAGCGAGGCCGAATCGTTCGGCCTGTTCGATGACCATGATCGTCGCAGCCGGAACGTCGACGCCCACCTCGACCACCGTGGTCGCCACCAGCACCTTGAGCCGACCGTCGACGAAATCGGCCATCACCTGATCCTTGTCGGCTGGAGGCAGGCGTCCGTGGACGAGGCCAACCGCGCTGCCGAACTCGCGTCTGAGCACCTCCGCACGGGCCTCGGCGGCGGCCACATCCAGAGCTTCGGACTCCGCCACAAGCGGACAGATCCAGAAGGCCTGGGCGCCGGATGCCACCGCGACCCGAAGCCGGGCGGTCACGTCCGGCAGCCGGTTCATCGGCGCCGCCCGCGTGGCCACGGGCCTGCGTCCCGGCGGCTTCTCGTCGAGACGAGAGACGTCAAGGTCGCCATAGGCTGTGAGCTCCAGGGTCCTTGGGATGGGAGTCGCCGACATCGCCAGCAGGTGAACGCCGGCCCCTTTGGCCTGAAGCCGGGAGCGTTCCGACACGCCGAAACGGTGCTGCTCGTCGATGACATTGAGGGCGAGGGCAGCGAAGACGACGTCGTCCTGGAAGAGGGCATGGGTTCCGACCACCACGGCGGCGCGGCCATCGGCGATCTGAGCCAGCTTGGCGGCGCGCGCCACGCCCTTGTCGCGGCCAGTAAGGAGCACGGCCAGGACGCCCTGTGAGGCCATCGGGCCGCCCAAAGTCTCGAAATGTTGGCGAGCGAGGATTTCGGTCGGCGCCATCAACGCCGACTGGAATCCGGCGGCGGCGGCATCGAGCATGGCCAGCATAGCCACCACCGTCTTGCCCGAGCCGACATCGCCTTGCAGCAGCCGGCTCATTCGCTGGCCTGAGGCGAGATCAGCGCGGATCTCGGCAACGGACCGGACCTGGGCTGCCGTGAATCGGTAGGGGAGGGCCGCTTCCGCAGCCGAGGCGATGTCGCTGGCGAGGATGGTCGGAGCAGGCTCAGCGCGCGCACGAGCCTTTCGCTGACCGAGCGCCAGCTGGTGCGCCAGCAGTTCGTCGAAAGCCAGTCGTCGTCTCTGCGCTGCTCCCATCGCCAAGTCGGCTTCGCTGACTGGAGCGTGCAGTGACGCCAAGGCCGCCTTCCAGGCAGGCCACCGCTCCCGGGCGACAAAGGCCGGATCGTCCCATTCCGGTAGGTCCGGAACGCGACCCACAGCCTCCTGCACGAAGCGTCGGACCGATCGCGACGGAAGGCCGACGGTGGCCGGGTAAACCGGTTCAATGTCTGGAATTTCTCCCGCGCGCTCAAGAGCCACCATGTAGTCGGGGTGAGCGATCTGCAGGGTTCCCGAGAAGCGATCGGCCTCGACCTTGCCGCTCACCATCCGCACCGTTCCTGGCGGATGAGCCCGCTCGAGGTGCGGTCCGTGGCCCTTGAAAAAGGCCAGGGTGATGAGGCCGGAGTCGTCGAACGCACGGATCTTCCATGGCGACTGGGGCCTAGCCGGCCGCTCGTGCGAAGCGATGGTCAGCTTGAAGGTCTGGATCTCGCCTTCACGCGCCGTCGCCACCGTGGCGGGCCGACGACAAATGACGGAGTGGGGGACGAGGAACAACAGGTCGCGCACCAGTGGGCCGGCGACTTTTTCGAGAAGCGGCGCCACGCGCGGACCCACGCCTTTGAGGCTGGTGACAGGCGCGAACAAGGGGAACAATGCGGGTGGGCGCATGGCGTGACTATAGCGGCATCGGGGCCTCTTCCCGCCAATCGGCGTTCCATGATTCGCCTCAAGCGGCTATGACCGCGCCGGCCACCACGAATGACCCTCATGAGCGAAACCCTGCCAGACCGCCTATCGGCTGACCCCGAGTCTCCATTCCATGACGCCAGCCTGCTGGAGCGGGGCGTTGGCGTGCGCTTCAAGGGCGTCGAGAAGACCAATGTGGAGGAATATTGCGTCAGCGAGGGTTGGGTGCGCCTTTCCGTCGGACACACCCTGGACCGTCACGGCAAGCCGATGACCGTGAAACTTCGCGGACCGGTCGAACCCTATTTGCACGACCATGGATGAAGCGCGTGTCAAACGGGCCAGACTTCGCGCCTGGCGGCGAGGCTTCCGGGAGGCCGACCTGATTCTGGGTCCTTTCGCCGATGCCCGGGTCGAGAGCATGACAGAGCAGGAGCTGACGAGTTTCGAGCGCCTGTTGGAAGAGAGTGACCACGACCTCTACGCCTGGATCGTCGGCGGCGCCGCGCCTCCCGCCGAACTGGATGACGGCGTCCTTGCCGCGTTGAAGGAAAGCGCCTGGCGCGGCCTGGCGGCGCGCCACGGCTGATCCGACCCCGACGATGACTGCCTCGCCCGATCTTCGCGCCGTTGCGCAGGCCAAAGGCGCGCTCGAGCTTTGTGCCGCTCCCGAGGGCTTCGACGCCCTGGCGATGGGCGATATCTGCCGGGCCAGAGGCGGCCTTTGCCTGTTCGTCGCCCGCGACGGCTCCCGCGCGCAGGCGTTTCGTGATGCGTTCGCCTTCTTCGCCCCGGAGATCGAGGTCCTCGAATTCCCGGCCTGGGATTGCCTGCCATACGACCGGATCGGTCCCTCTGCGGCCAGCGCCGCCGAGCGCTTGGCGACGCTCACACGACTTGCACGGGGCGTCGAGACAGAAAATCCGAGCCTGCTGATCACCACCGCGTCGGCGATGATCCAGCGAGTTCCACCGAAAGAGGCGTTGCTGGCCGCATCCTGGTCCACCAGGGTCGGCGCCGATATCGACCTGAAGGCGCTGGAGCGACACTTCGCGGTCAACGGCTACCATCGCGCCTCGACCGTCTCGGAACGAGGCGAATTCGCCATCCGAGGTGGCGTGATCGACGTCTTCCCGCCGGGTGCGGCCGAGCCTGTGCGCCTGGATCTTTTCGGCGACACCCTCGAAGCGATCCGCGCCTTCGACCCGGAGACCCAGCGCTCAACCCGCCAGCTCAAGGCCATCGACCTGTTGCCTGTGAGCGAGGTTCTCTTGGACCCCGGCTCCGTGGCTCGGTTCCGCACCGGCTACCTGGCGGCTTTCGGCGCCGCCGGCGATGACCCTCTCTACGAGACGGTGAGCGAAGGCGGCCGGCGCGCCGGCATGGAGCATTGGCTGCCTCTGTTCTATGACCACCTCGACCGTCTCGACGACTACCTCCCGGCAGACTGCCTGATCGCCCTTGATCATCTGACCACCGAGGCCAGGGATGAGCGCCTGGCGATGATCGCCGATGCCTATGAGGCCAGGGCCCAGGCCGATCGTAGCGCCCACTACCGGGCTCTGCCGCCATCGGCCCTTTATCTCGACAGCCTGGAATGGGACACGGTGCTGGCGGAGCGTCCCAACCGCCAATTCATGCCGTTCCAGCACGAGAGCGCCGAGGGTGTCATCGACATGGGCGCGCGCCTGGGCCGCACCTTCGCCGCCGAACGCGCCCGCGACAGTGTCAACCTGTTCGAAGCCGCCGCCGACCACGCCAGATCCCTCGCGGCGGCCGGCAAGCGGGTGATCTTCGCCTCATGGTCGGAAGGCTCGTCGGAGCGGCTCGCGGCCATGCTTGCCGACCACGGCTTCTCACGCCTGTCGCTTGCCCGCGATTGGCGGGCGGCCAGAGCCGCCGATCCCCGGACGCCACAGCGCGCCAGCCTGCCTCTCGACGCTGGTTTCGAGACCGATGAACTGGCTGTGATTTCCGAGACCGACATCCTCGGCGACCGTCTGGCCAGGCCCCGGCGTCGGCGACGAGCGTCGAACTTCCTGGCTGAAGCCACGGCCCTCGCTCAGGGCGATCTCGTCGTTCACATCGATCATGGCATCGGCCGCTACGCCGGTCTGCGCACCCTGGATGTCATGGGCGCGCCGCATGACTGCCTTGAGCTGCACTATGCGGAGGACGCCAAGCTCTATCTGCCGGTCGAGAATATCGACCTGCTCACTCGCTACGGCTCGGAAGGCGAGGGGGTCCAGGTCGACCGCCTCGGCGGCGCCGCCTGGCAGGCGCGCAAGGCGCGGGCCAAGGAACGCCTGCGTGACATGGCCGAGGGCCTGATCGCGATCGCCGCCGCCAGGGCGACCCGAGAAGTGGAAGCAACCGAGCCGCCGCACGGCCTGTACGACGAATTCTGCGCCCGGTTCCCCTATGAGGAGACCGACGATCAGCTGAACTCCATCTCCGACGTCCTGGCCGATCTCGCGTCTGGCAAGCCGATGGACAGGTTGATCTGCGGCGATGTCGGTTTCGGCAAGACCGAGGTGGCGCTGAGGGCCGCTTTCGTGATGGCGATGAGCGGACGGCAGGTCGCCATCGTCTGCCCGACGACCCTGCTGGCGCGGCAGCATTTCGCGACTTTCAGCGAGCGATTCCAGGGCTGGCCGGTGCGCATCGTGCGGCTGTCTCGCCTCGTTCCAGCGGCCGAAGCCCAGACCGCCCGGCAATCGCTTGAGACCGGCGATGCGGAGATCGTCATCGGCACCCACGCGGTGCTCTCCAAGCAGGTCAAGTTCAAGGACCTCGGCCTGGTCATCGTCGATGAGGAACAGCATTTCGGGGTGAAGCATAAGGAGGCGCTCAAGGCGCTCCGCGCCGAAGTGCACGTGCTCACCCTGACCGCGACCCCGATACCTCGGACCTTGCAGATGGCCCTTTCCGGCATTCGCGAGATGTCCGTGATCGCCACACCGCCCGTGGACCGTCTCGCGGTCAGGACCTTCGTCACGCCTTACGATCCGATTTCGATCCGAGAGGCGCTATTGCGAGAAAAATTCCGCGGCGGTCAGACCTATTTCGTCGCCCCGCGCATCCGCGACCTGCCGGACCTCGAGCGATTCCTCACCGATCATGCGCCTGAGGTGAAGTTCGTCGTCGGCCACGGCCAGCTTGCGCCGACCCGGCTCGATGATGTCATGGCCGCTTTCTACGAGGGCAGATATGACGTGCTCCTCTCCACCAGCATCGTCGAGTCCGGGCTGGACGTGCCAACCGCCAACACACTCATCGTCCACCGCGCCGACATGTTCGGCCTGGCCCAGCTCTACCAGCTTCGCGGTCGGGTCGGACGCGCCAAGACGAGGGCCTATGCCTATCTGACAACACCCTTCGAGCGGCCAATCACTGTCGGCGCTGAGCGGCGACTGCAGGTCTTGCAATCCCTGGACAGCCTGGGCGCCGGTTTCCAACTGGCCAGCCACGACCTCGACATCCGCGGCGGCGGGAATCTGTTGGGTGAAGCCCAATCGGGTCACATCCGCGAGATCGGCGTTGAGCTGTATCAACAGATGCTTGAGGACGCCGTCGCCGATCTCAAGGCGCCGGGCGCCGGCCAATCGCCGTCCCTTGAACGCGGCTGGTCGCCGCAGATCAACACCGGCGCGGCGGTGCTCATTCCAGAGAGCTATGTGCCTGACCTGAATGTCCGACTGGCCCTCTATCGCCGCCTTTCTGAAGCGGAGAAGGTCGACGATCGCGAGGCCCTGGCGGCCGAACTCATCGACCGCTTTGGACCCCTGCCGCCTGAGGCGGACCAGCTGCTCAAGGTGGTCGCCATCAAGGGCCTATGCCGCGAAGCCAATGTCTCGCGGATCGATGTCGGGCCGAAAGGGGCGGTTGTCAGCTTCCGCGATGACCATTTCGCCAATCCGCCCGGCCTCGTGGCCCACGTCCAGAAACATGCTGCGGCGTGGCGGCTGAGACCGGATCAGAAATTGTCGGTGAAAGGCGAGTGGTCCAGTCCCAAGGCGCGCCTGGCCGCCGCCGAACGGATCCTCGACGACATCGCCCGCCTGGCGCGCGCGGCCTAGGAGACGATCGGACGGTTGCCGGGAGGCGTGCTGGCCGCCCTGGCTTCGCCAAGCAGGCGCCGGGCGCGCAGAAACATCTCCAGACCTTGGGTGATCATCATGGCGCCGGCAAACAGGATCAAAGCGTCGGCGATGGCTGCGGCCGAGACACCTGCGATCGAGGCTTCGCTCGCGGTCGACCGGATGAACATGCGCACGCCCAGTACGGCGAGGATGAACAGCATCCCCACCGTCGAAGCCCTGGCCGTGATGTCGTGTGTCTCGGGATGAACGTCGATGTGCATCAGGCGGCCCCTCATCCAACCGGCCCCGACACCGAGAATCAGAGCTGAGGCCATGATCGCGAGACTGACGGTGTCAGTGGGGGTCGCGGCGGCGCCGAGGGTCAGGCCGATCAGAACCAGAAAGATCAGTGGCCGGATCCACATCGCCTCGAGGCGAAGCCGTCTCGGACGCCGATTGCGCAGCGCGACGACCACTAACGCGACAAGAAGGGTGATGATGAGACCGGAGAGTTGGGTCTCGCCGTGCGATGGCATGGATCTGTCGTCTCCTGCTGCGAGGCTTAGCGACATCCTAGAGCAGCGCCGGACCGCCGCAAAAAGGCAAGCTTGCGTGACGGTAGGGCAGGCGTTCAAGTCTCCTCCCCCCAGCGCATCAGGAAGTCGACATGGGACACGGACCGCTTACAGATCTTAAGGTCTTGGAGTTCGCCGGCATCGGGCCGGGGCCATTCTGCGGCATGCTGCTGTCCGACCTTGGCGCAGATGTTGTCCGCATCGACCGCAAGGGGGCCGGGCGCGGCGGCCCCGCGGACGTCACCGCGCGCGGACGTCGATCCGTCGCCATGGACCTGAAGAGCCCCGCAGCGGTGGAGGCGTGCCTGAAGCTGATGGCGAAGGCCGACGCGGTCTTCGAGGGCTTCCGTCCGGGTGTCATGGAGCGTCTGGGACTAGGCCCGGATGTGGCCCTCGCGCGCAATCCGCGGCTGGTCTACGGCCGCATGACTGGCTGGGGTCAGACCGGGCCCTTCGCCCAGGCTGCCGGTCACGACATGAACTACATCGCTATCAGCGGCGCCTTGGCGGCGATCGGGACCGACGAAAAGCCGATTCCGCCGCTCAACCTCGTGGGCGATTTCGGCGGCGGCGCCCTCTATCTCGCCTTCGGCCTGCTGGCCGGCGTGATCCACGCCCGCGCGAGCGGTCAGGGTCAGGTGATCGACTGCGCCATGACCGACGGAGCCGCGTCGCTGATGGCCATGTTCTACGGCATGAAGGCTGCGGGGATCTGGCGCGAGGGCCGCCGCCGAAACCTCCTCGATGGTGGCGCCTATTTCTATGACACCTACCAATGCGCCGACGGCCGGTGGGTCTCGATCGGCTCGCTCGAACCCCAGTTCTATGCGCTTTTATTAGAGAAAACAGGAATTTCTGATCCTGAATTCAAGTCGCAAATGGACCGTGACGCCTGGCCAGCCAAGCGCGAGAAGCTGGCGGCGGTGTTTGCCGCCAAGACCCGGGACGAGTGGTGCGAGATCATGAACGCCACCGATGTCTGTTTCGCCCCGGTGCTCGACCTCGAAGAGGCGCCCGCCCATCCGCACAACGTCGCGCGGCAGACGTTCGTCGAAGTGGCGGGTGTCACCCAGCCGGCGCCGGCGCCGCGGTTTTCCGCCACGCCCGGGCGAGTCGCCGGCCCGCCGCCGGCGATCGGCGCGCACAACAGGGAAGCCCTTGGTGCCTGGGGGTTCTCACCAGACGAGCTCGGCGAGCTCGAGATCGCGGGCGCGCTTTAGGGCGGATTGTCTGGGGTGACTGAAGACTGACAGCTCCGTTCATGCGCGGTTCAGTCGCGCTCACCTAAAAGGTCAGCGTTGATCGGCGTTCGCGCTCCCCCGTCCCTCGTTGCGGCGTCGATCGATCAGGAGTGGATCCTGGCGGCGCGCTGTCCCCCACGGCGCGCCGCACTCATTTTGGCGGCTTGCGCACCCTGACCGTAAGAACACCGCCGGCCTCGACGACGCCAAGGACTTCCAGCCCGGCCTCGCCGGCGAAATGCGGCGCATCGATTCGGACCAGTGGGTCATCGGCAATCAGCTTCAGCACCGCGCCGGCCGGTGCGCGCTCCACCGCCCGACGCAAGCGCAGGGTAGGTGTCGGGCAGCGATGGCCACGCGCCTCGACGAGTATCTCGCCATCCTCTGGGTTGACCTGCATGGCCCAAGACTAGTGGAAGCGGCGCAAGCCCGATACATGCAGGGCATGGGGCCGGCTTCCGAGACGGGAACGATTCATTCGCTGCCTGTCGCGGCCGACGCCCTGCCGCCGTTCGAGCTGACCATTGTCGCCCCGGCGTTCAATGAATCGGCCAATCTGCCAATGCTGGCGGACCGGCTGGACAAGGCCCTTTCCGGAATCGCCTGGCAGCTCATCGTGGTAGACGACGACTCGCCCGACGGCACCGCCGAGGCGGCCAAGGCCCTGGCGCGGCACGATGGGCGCATCACCTGCATCCGTCGTCTCAAACGTCGGGGCCTAGCCGGCGCGGTCATCGAGGGGGCCATGGCCAGCGCCGCGCCATTTATCGCCGTGATCGACGCCGACCTGCAGCATGACGAGACTCTCCTGCCGGCCATGCTGGCGACGTTGCGAGAGGACCGGGCCGATCTGGTCGTCGGCAGCCGCTATTTGGGCGAGGGAAGTGCGACGGCCGGCTTATCCCCTGTCCGAGGCGCCGGAAGCCGCCTGGCCAATCGGCTCGCGCGCATGGCCCTGCGGGCCGAGGTTTCCGATCCGGTGAGCGGCTTCTTCATGGTCCGCCGTGAGGTGTTTGACGAGGTCGCGCCGAAGCTGTCGGATCAGGGTTTCAAGATTCTCTTCGACCTGATCGCCTCGCGCACGACGCCGATGCGCATCGTCGAGATGCCTTACGACTTCCAGTCGCGCCAGGCCGGCGAGAGCAAGCTCGACGCCATGGCGGTCAGCGACTACCTGGGCCTGGTCATCAACAAGCTGACGGGCGGCCTGGTCCCGCCTCGCGCTCTGCTGTTCTTCATCGTCGGCGCCAGCGGCCTGGCGGTCAATCTGGCGGTGGCCAGGATGGGTTTGGCGATGGGGCTCCACTTCGCCCTCGCCCAGGGCATCGGCGCGGTCATCGCCATGACCTCGAACTATCTGATCAACAACGAGATCACCTATCGCGACCGACGCCTAAGGGGACTCGACCTGGCAATCGGCTACCTGCGCTTCGCTGCACTGTGCGGCGTCGGGCTCGTGGCCAACATCGCCGTCGCCGATCTGGCGTTCCACACCTTGCAACTCGTCCTGCACACGCAAAGGGTCTGGTGGCTGGCCACCATCGCCGGAGCAGTGTTCGGAGCGGTCTGGAACTATGTCAGCACCTCGCTGGCGGTCTGGTGAAGGCTTCCCCGGCGGCCTGATCGCCGTCGTCGGGGTGACGCTGACGATCCGATTGATCGTCGGCGGCTTCGCGCACCTCACCGAAGACGAGGCCTATTATCGGCTCTGGTCGTTCGCGCCGGCGCTAGGCTACTTCGATCACCCGCCGATGATCGCCTGGTGGATTTGGCTCGGCCGTCACATCGTCGGCGACACGGCTCTCGGCGTGCGCCTCCTGCCGATTCTTGCGACCGGCGTTACCAGCCTGGTCGTCTTCGACACGGCGAGGCTGGCGGGCGGCGACCAGAGGCTGGCGGCGCGCGCCGGCCTCTTCTTCAACGCCACCCTGCTGGTCCTGGCCGGCGGCTTTCTGGCGGTGCCGGACGCGGCAGCCAGCCTTTTCTGGACTCTCACTCTGTGGTGCGCGCTGCGCGCCTGGCGCGCGAAAACGGCGTTCTGGTGGGCGGCGGCAGGCGTTGCCGCCGGACTGGCGTGCCTTTCGAAATACTCGGCCCTGTTCCTGGCGCCGGGCATGGTCCTGTGGCTCGCGGCGAGCCCTGAGGGCCGTCGCCGTCTTGGCACGCCCGGTCCATGGATCGCCGCCGCCATCGCCGCGACGATCTTTTCGCTCAACATCGCCTGGAACGCCGAGCACGGCTGGCTGACCCTCGCCAAGCAGTTCGGCCGCATAACCCCGCACGCCTTTGCGCCACGCTACCTCGTGGAATTGATCGTCGGCCAGGCCTTGCTGCTCAATCCGATGATCGCAGGCTGCGCCGTGGCCGCCGCGGTCCGACGCCCGCAAGGATCGATCGATCTGCGGCCCTTCCTGCTCGTCGCCGCGCCATTCTGCCTATACTTGCTGGTCCACAGCCTGCACGACCGCGTGCAGGCGCACTGGCCGGCGCCGCTCTATCCGTTGGCCGCGATCCTGGCCGCCGCCGGCGCCGAAACCCTCGCGGGACGTTGGAGGATCCTGGCCCGAGCCGCGCTCCCGGTGGGCTTCGTCCTGGGTGGCGCGGCGTTGGCGATCCTCATCGCACCGGCGGCCTGGCTCGGGCGCTATGATCTTGCCTTGCCGCTCCGCGGCTGGCCGGCCTTCGCCTACCGCCTCGAGGCGGAGCGCGAGGCGAGCGGCGCGACCTGGGTCGGCACAACGAGCTACGGCCTCGCTTCTGAGCTGGCGGATGAGTCCGGCCTACGCTCGCCGGTCGCGCAACTGGCGGAGCGGGACCGCTGGCGGGATCTCGTCCAATCCGATCCGGGCGCCTTTCGCTCGACCGGCGTTGTCGTGGATCTTCAGCGGCGGCTGAGCGAGGCGGCGCTGATGGGCTGTTTCTCGACCGTCAGGCCGCTTGGCCCGATCGTGCGCGGAGATTCAGGCGAGCCAGGAAAGAACTATGCGGCGTTCGTGGTCTCCGGGCCGCGCCGAAACCTGCTGGCTGAAGGATGCCCGGGCCTATGACCGACGGCGATAGCGGTCGAGGATCTTTTCCACCGCCGTCTCTGGCAGGGTCTTGAGGGTCAGGAAGCCGCGCTGGTCCTGGTCCAGCGTCTGGAAATGCATGTCGGCGACCTTGAGGAAATTGTCCTTCGTGATGACGCCGGTGACGTTGAAATCGGCGGCCATCAACGGCTCGGGCTCATCGAAGAAGCTGTAGGGAGAGGCGCCATTGCCGCTCTCGTCGAGGCCCTTGGGCTTCTCGGACGGAGCGATCGGCTTGTCGCCCTGCGGATTGATCGGCGCATTGAGCCCGTTCATCGCTCCCGACGCGTTGCCATATTGCGCCAGCCACAGGCGCGCGCCGCCGTTCCAGCCCACGGTGACGGATCCGGCCATGATCTCCGGAGCCCATTTGTGCTCGTAGACCAGGATCTCGGTACGGCTCAGGACGCCGTCGCCATTGAGGTCCAGCTTGCTGAAGAAGCGGTCGGCGTCGGAGACAAACTCGTCGTGATCGAGCTTGCCGTCGTGGTTGGCGTCGGCCTGGTTGAACCAGTCGACCACCGGATAGGGAGCGCCAGGATCCGCGCGGAACGGCTCGCCGGACGGACTGATGAACAGGTTGGGGATGTTGCGGGCCTCATCATCATCTTCCTCGTCCTTTGGACGCGGGCGGGCGAGCGCGGGCAGGGCGCCCATCATCAGAAGCGAGGCTAGAGCAACTCGGCGGCTGTACATCGTGGGTCCGGAAGCGCGAGAATGGGGTGAATCCGGGGGTGCTTATACGCCGGCTGGGCGGGCATTCCTATTTCCCGGCTGGAACCCTTTGCCGGAATTCGGTTTGCTACGCCGCAAATGCGACCTTCCGTCGCGACTTGGTGATTGTCATTCGCTTGACCGCCGGGTAAGAGTGTGGCGGAATGTAGGCGAATCCAATCGTGGCGTGCTGAGTGCCGCACGCCACCGGCCCTCCGGGACGCAGAAGTCCGGACCGCTGAGAGCGTAGCTTTTCAGTTTGTTTGCGTCAGTTCGATCCAAAGGCGTCAACGGGTCCATCGCCGAGTGATCGAACTTCGTTCCGACCCGAGACCCTCGCGCGGCGTGCGCAGACGAAGAGGAATGACCATGGGACGTATGAAAATGATGGCGGCCGCGGCCCTGAGCCTGATGGCCACGGTCAGCCTGCCCCACGCAGCCAGCGCCGACACCTACGCTTGGGTCCTGTTCGGCAGCAACTCGCTGGGCGACCTCGATCTCTCCACCCTCCACGGCAAGAACTACAGCTTGCAGACCCTGACGAACGGGGTGGTGGGGCTTGGCGAGCTCAACAACGACGCCAATGATCTCTTTGGCCTCAGCGCGGCCGGCCAGCTTTACGGCATCGATGGCCTGAACGGCGCCGAGACGGCGATCGGCAGCGGCGCCAGCGGCATCACCTTCATTGACTTCGGCTCGACGGTGACCGGCCTCTTCGGCATCGCCACCAACGGCGATTTCTATGACATCAACAGCACGACAGGCGTGTCCACCGAGGTCGGCATGTTCGGCAACGGGACGCTCACCGCGCGCAACGATGGCATGGGTTTTTCCACTGGCTCGGCCACGCTCTATTTCAGCAACATGGTCTCCTCGACGGTGGAGGATCTCTACAGCGTCAACACCACGACCGGCGCCCTGACCCTTGTCGGATCGATGTCGACGACCCATGGCAAGAGCGGCGGCCTGCTGGTCGGCGGCATGGCCGATATCGCCGGCACGATCTTCGGCGGCGCCAACAACGGCGGCAACGGCTCGCACCAGTCGACCTACACAATCCCGGCCAGTTGCTCCGGCGCCTGCGCGGTCGCCTACAACGCCGACATCAATCCCAACAACAAGCACGCGGTCACCGGCTTCGCCCTCGGCGAAGCCTCGACGGCGCCGCTCGTTCCCGAGCCTGCGGCCTGGGTGCTGATGCTCGCGGGCGTTGGCGCGGTCGGCGGGATGATGCGGCTTCGGAGACGCGCGCCGATCCAAGCCTAGGCAAGGCTTTCATGAGCCTCGCCATGGCTTGTCCGCTTGCGCGGAGAAGCGATTTGACGCAATCTCCGCAACGGTCGGCCTAGGCTGGCGTTGATTGATGCGGACGCTATCGATGGGGAGCCCAAATAGCGTTCCGAAGCGGGCAGGTTCTACTGACGGGCGTTTCCGGACGCGGAGGCGCCACCAAAGAGGGTTGAGATGGGCCGTTTGAAACTTGCAGCGACCGCAGCAGTTATTCTCGGCGGCTTGGCCTTGGCCTCCGCGGCTCACGCCTTCACGTTCCTCGAGGTAGATTCAGGCGGCACGCTCTTAAACTTCAACAGCGCGACAGGGACGACTTCGGCCGCCGGGACGCAATCCGCCGCGAATACAAACGTCTTGGAAGGGCTGGGCCAGATCGGGACTACGGTCTACGGCGACAGTAGCGCAGGGGAACTCTATAAGATCACGCTGAGCGGGGGCGTGATCACTGAGACCGGGCTTGGCGGCTCTGGCCTCACCGGTGTCTCGTTCGTGGACTTCGGGTCGACAACAGGCGCGCTATACGCCATCGGCAACAACGGCGATCTCTACACGATCGGGACGAACGGCGCCGCAACCCTCGACGGCTCGCTGGGCCTGGGCTCCGCCCTTTCTCGGACGACCGGGACCGGCCAGCATGCCATCACCGTTCTGGCGATGTCCTCCGCCGGGAACACTCTCCTGCTCGACGACGCCGGGACCATGTATTCCATCAATACATCCTCGGGCCTCGCCACCAAGCTCGGCACGGCCTCGGGAACTCCTACGGAGTTCGGCGCTCTGATGTTCGTGACTGCTGCGGAATCGGGTTCAGCCGCGACCGCTGGACTCTATGGAGGCTCCAACGACGACGGGGCGGGCAGCCATACCGGGCTCGCAAAATTCACGATCAGCGGCACCACCCCGACGGAGAACTTCGCTGACGCTCTGGTTAAGCAGACCTCGCCAAACAGTTCCCACCAGTTTCAGTTCTTGGGCATGGCGCCAGGCTTTGGCTTCCAGGTCCTGCCCGAGCCGTCGGAGTGGGCGCTGATGCTGGTTGGCGTGGGCGCCGTGGGCGGGGCATTGCGCGCCCGTCGTCGCAAGGCGACCGCCGAAGCCTGATCGGCTTCAATTCGGCCAGAATTTGAAACGCTCGCGCTTGTCGCGAGCGTTTCTGTTTGTCTGCCGGCCTGGCGGACGGGGTGGGATTCGAACCCACGGTGGGCGCGAACCCACGGCGGTTTTCAAGACCGCTGCCTTCAACCACTCGGCCACCCGTCCTCTCGAGGCAGGGCTCATATCAGGCGCGGGCAGGGCGCCGCACTCGCAATTCGC
>DASXGB010000173.1:0-9751 GCA_036489325.1 Caulobacteraceae bacterium | reverse complement strand
GCCGCCATCCGGCCCGGTCAAAGAAAAAGGGCCGCCCTCGCGGGCGACCCTTGATCCAAGCTGTCTTGGAAAGACGCTTGATTATTGGCCGGTGTTGGTCGCGGCGTTGGTGGTGTCCGCGGCGGCGTTGGAAGCCGAGTTGTTGGCGTCCGACGCGGCGGACATAGCCGTGTTCGCGGCGGCCGAAGCGTCAGCAGCGCTGTTGTCCGCAGACGCGGCGGGCTTGTTGCAAGCGGCGAGCGAAAGCGCGCCAACCGCAGCGCCGGCGACGAGAAGCGAACGAACGAAAGTGGAGGTCATGATTGCCTGGTCCCCTTGGGTGAGGTTGACGGCGTCGCCTCACACGATCGCCGCGCCGCGGAATATGCCGCGTTCCGTGAAGAACGCAAGTGGAGAGTTCACGGTTCCGTGAACAATGAGACAATTCGACGACTTCGCTTCTTGGCGCCCGGTCAGAATTGGCCGGCGCAAGCCGTTGAATTACAGCCCTACAGGCCATGACCGCTCCCGCTGATTCGCCCCGGATGCTGCCGCCGAAGGCGCTGGCGATCATCTTTGGCGTATCGATCGTCACCGCGCTCGGCAACACCGGCATGCAGTCGGTTCTGCCCGCCATCGGCCGCTCGATCGGCTTTCCCGACTACCAGGTGGCGGCGATCTTTTCCCTCTCCGCCCTGCTGTGGGCGTTCAGCTCGCCCTATTGGGCCAAGCGCTCCGATGTCGTCGGCCGCAAGCCGATGATGATGGTGGGCCTCGGCGGTTTCCTGGTGTCGATGGTCTGTTGCGGGATCGTGGTCGCCGCGGGCGAGGCCAAGTGGGCCGCGCCGGCCGCGATCTTCGGCCTGTTCCTTCTGGCCAGGGCGCTGTTCGGCCTGTTCGGCGCCGCCTCTAGCCCGGCCACCCAGGCCTATATCGCCGAGCGCACGGATCGCGAGGAGCGCACAGGGGCCATGGCCGGCCTCGCCGGCGCCTTCGGCCTCGGCACGATTGTCGGCCCGGCCGTCGCGCCGCTGTTCGTCCTGCCCCTGGTGGGCCTGGCGGGCCCGATGTTCGCCTTCGCCGTGCTGGCGGCGGCGATGATGTTCGTGGTCGCCCGCATGCTGCCGGAATCGAGGCCGGCGGGCGCCGCCCCGGCCAAACCGCCGCCAAAGACCCGCGCCCTGCTGCGCGACCCGCGCCTGACGCCGTTCCTGATCTATGGATTCCTGGTGGCCTCCTGCCAGACCGTCCAGGGCCAGACCCTGGGATTCCTGATCATGGACGTGCTGCATCTGCCGCCGCTGCAGGCCCAGGGCTACACCGCGGTGGCGATGATGGCCGGCGCCGTCGCCGGCCTGCTGGCTCAGTGGGGCCTGATCCGGATGTTCCGGATGAGCCCAAAGCACCTGCTGCGCTGGGGGGCGGCGACAGCGGCGGTCGCCAACCTGATCGTCGCCTTCGGCCACAGCTATCAGGCGGTGGTGATCGGCTTCGCCCTGTCGAGCCTGGGCTATGGCTTCTGCCGGCCGGGATTCACCGCCGGCGCCTCGCTGGGCGTCGCCCCTTCGGAACAGGCCGGCGCCGCCGGAGCGATCGCGGCGGTGAACGGCATCAATTCGGTGGTCGCGCCGCTGTTCGTGCTGCTCTACGGCGCCTTCCATCCGGCGCCCTTCTTGGTCAACGCCGCCATCCTCGGGGCGATGACGGTCTATGCCCTGCGCGACCGGGTGCTGGCCCGCGCCGGCGACCACGAGGCCACGGAGGACGAGGCGGCGCAAGCCAGCCTCGAGCGCCAGAGAGAAGGCGTGAGTGTCTAAGCCCTGGAAGCCGCCGCGGAGAGTCTCTGGACCAGCTGCGGCGTGAGATAGCCATCGGCCGGGAGGCCTTCCCGCTTCTGCCAGGCGCGCAGGGCCCGGCGGGTGCCGAAGCCGATCATGCCGTCGGCCGTCCCCGGGTCGAAGCCGAGGCGGGTGAGGGCAGTCTGGGCCGTCATCCGCTGGTCGAGGGTCAGGGCGACCTCGTAGGGCCAGCGGGTGGCGAGCCCGACGCCGCCGGCGAACCGGTCGGCCAGCAGGCCGACGGTGAGGGCGTAGGCGATGGAGTTGTTGTAGCCGCGGATGGCGAAGTGATTGGGCAGGGCGAGGAAAGCCGGCCCGGCCGCCCCGCTCGGCAGCAGCAGGACGCCCGGCGCATCCGCATCGGCGGTTCGCCACGCGGCAGTGGGCGAGCGGCGCACGCCGTGGTCGGCCCACCAGGCGAAGGGCCGGGTCTCGGTCTCGCTGAGCCCATAGTCGAAGCCGGGCGGCAGGATCACCTCGACGGCCCAGCTCTCGCCGCGGCGCCAGCCATCCTTCTCGAGGAGGTGGGCGGCGGTGGCGAGCGCATCACCGGCCGAGTTCCAGATGTCGGGCCGGCCCTCACCGGAGGCGGTCACCGCGCTCTCCAGATAGACGGTGGGCAGGACCTGGGTCTGGCCCATGGCCCCGGCCCAGGAGCCGCGCAGCTGGCCGCGGACGACATCGCCGCTGGCGATCATCCTGAGCGCCGCGATCAGCTGGGTCTCGGCCCAGTCCCGCCGCCGGCCCTGGGCCAGGGTGGCGAGCGAGCGCAGGACGTCCATGTCGCCCTGGCGGGCGCCGAAGCCGGATTCCATGGCCCAGACGCCGATCAGGACCTCACGCGGCACGCCCCAAGTGGCCTCGATGCGGCCGAAGGCCGGCACCTCGTTGCGCTTGAGACGGCCCTCGGCGATGCGCCCCGGGCTCATGGCGCCCTGGACATAGGCGCCGACGGGCTTGGCGAACTCCGGCTGCACGGCGTCATCCGCGGCGACACGCGGGTCCGGCGCCAGGCCGGCAAGCTCGCGGTCGAGCAGGGTGCGGGAGAGACCGGCCGTCAAAGCAGTGACGTAGAAGCGCTCGAGCCAGTCGCGGAAATAGGGCTCGGCCTGGGGCGCGAGCTGGACCGGGCCGCCCTGAGGCCAGGCCTCGGCCGCGCCCGAAACGCCGGCGGCGGTCAACGCGAAAAAGAATCGCCGATTTATCACTGGGGAGAGGGTAACCCCGCGCCGGCGCCGTTCAATGGAAACTCTCACGCCCGGCCGGTCAGGGATGCGTGATCGGCGTGGCGCCCTGCTAGCGCACGTGGCACGAAGCGCGCATGAAGCCGCGCAACATTGCCATTCTCGCAACGAGCGCATTGGTGATGTGCGTCGTCGCCGGCCTCATCGCCATGCACGTGATCGAATTCCGATTCATTGACGTCAACGTGGCGAGGATCGGTCTATCGATCGCCTAGAGGCCGCAAAGACAGAAACGCCCGCAGTCGCCATCGACCATGCGAGGGAGACACCACAGCGTCGCCCCTCAGATTGACTTGGCCGGATCGTCTCTCTATACGACCGCGCTCTCCCGAAACGACCCTTTGCACCCGACAAGGCCATGAAAGTCAGAAGCTCGCTCAAGACGCTCAAGACGCGCCACCGCGACTGCAAACTCGTGCGCCGCAAGGGCCGGGTCTACGTCATCAACAAGACGAACCCGCGCTTCAAAGCCCGCCAGGGCTGAAGCCAGGGAGATCGCGCTCAGGCGGCCGCCGGTCCGCTAGGCGCTTAGGCCCTTGATCGCCTGGCGGCAGGCGAGGAGCGACTGTCCGGCCACCATCCCCTTCCACGTCTGCGTATCGCCATAGAAGGCGTCACGAATGGCGCGCTTGATCTCGCGCCCCTGGGGCGAGGCGGGATCGCCGTAGGCGTGCAGCCAGGCGTCGGCGCGCAGGGCGCTGAGGGTCGCGGTGAGATCGAGCACGCCCACCTCAAGAGCCATGCCGGTGACCTGGGCGTGGGGAAGCATCACCGTCGCGGCTGCAAGATTGTCGCCCTTGATATCGGCCGACGTCGAATCGCCGGCGGCCGGACAGGTGACGGCGGCCCCGAACCAGCTTCGCGCTCGCTCATAGCCGGCGGTTCCCGGCAGGTCGCTGACGATCTGCTCGCCGAAGCCGTAAGGCCCAAGGCCGGTATGATAGTCGAGGATGCCGACGCGGTCGGCGCCGGAAAGATAGTCGGCGAAGATCGCTGTCTGGGTGCGCCTCGACCAGGTGGGACCGTCGCCGCCGTAGAAGATCCCCTCGGGATGCCGGTATTGGCCGCCGGACATGGCCTGCTGCAGGGCCGGAAAACCGTGCTTGCCGGCGAAGGCCAAAAGCAGCTTCGCCGCTTCGGCCTGGGCCTCGTCAGACCAGGCGGCCGGCACGGCGGCCTCGGCCAGGGCGTCGTATCCGGGATTCTCAGGCAGGGGCTGGTCGAAATCGATCCAGTTGCGGTTGAGGTCGACGTTCTCGTGGGTCACCCGGCGCAGCCAGGCGAAGCCGTAGGGATTGATGGCATGGATCATCACCACCGCGACGCCCGCGGGCAGGCTCGCCGCCTCGCCGCGGCGCAGCCAGTCGACCTGGGCGCCGGAACCGCAGAACCCCTCGACGCCGTGGGTGGCGGAGATCATCACCAGCACCCGCTCGGCCGACTTCGGTCCGATCAGGGCGACGTCGGTGGAGAGATCGCCGCCGTCCGGGCCGCGTTCGGGATGGGCGAAGGTCTCGATCGCCGCGCCAGCGGCCTTGGCCGCCTCGCGAAATTTGGCGCGGGCGCCGGCGTAGTAGGGGCTGAAGCTGTCGACGGAATTCATGGCTCAGGCCTCTTGCAGGAAGGCGCGCAGCACGGCTTCGGCGCGCTCGGGTTCATCGCGGTGGACGCCGTGGCCGGCGTTGTCGAAGACCTCCAGGCGGCCGAGCCCCGGCGGCAGGGCGGCGAAGATCTCCTCGGCGCAGACCACCGGGGTGATCGGATCGAGAGCGCCGACCAGGACCAGGGTCGGGGCGGTGACGCGGCCGAGGGCCGACAGGAAATCCATCGTCCGCTGCGCGCCCTGGATGAAGGAGAACATCACCTCCAGGCGCATGATCGCCCGGGCCCTGATGGCGGCGGCGGCCTCGCCCCCGGTGGGGTTATAGAGCGGCATGCATTGGGTCATGTAGTCATTGGCGCCCCTGGGGGTGGGGTCGGCCCAGAATTTGCGGGCGATGGCGGCCGCCTCCGGCCCGCCAAGCCGCTCCATGATCCGGTAGGTCTCCTCCAGGCGCATGCGGGCGGCGGTGGACGAAAGGATCAGCTTGCCGACCTTGTCCGGATGGCGGGTGGCAAAGGCCATGGCCGCCATGCCGCCGAACGACTGGCCGAAGACGACCGGTTTCTCGATCCCCAACTCTTCGCAGAAGGCGGCCAGGTCGTCGCCCCACTGGTCGAGCGTCCAGGTCGCCGGCTCGCCGCCGGAGCGGCCGTTGCCGCGGTGGTCGAGGTAGATCACCTGATGGGTGTCGACAAAGCGGTCGAAGTAGGGGCGCATCGACGAATGGTCGAAGCCCGGGCCGCCATGCAGGGCGATCAGGGCCGGCCTCGGCTTCATGCCGTCGGCCTCGAGCGCCAGACTGGGTCCCAGGGTGTCGAAAAACAGCCTGGCGCCATTGACCGTCAGATACATCGCTTCGCCTCCGCAGGATTAATTCGGGGTTAGCTGGGAGGCGCGGCCTTGCCAATGGGGCCGAACCTGGCCTCATGGCCCAAGGACGAGCTTAGGGAGACGCAGCCGATGGCCGCACCGGGGCCTGCCGGGCCGCAGACGCTGCCGCTCCGCATCGCCCTGCCGTTCTCGGCGCCGACCATTCCGCTGTCGGCCCTGGGCCTCGCGGTCGCGGTCTATCTGCCGAACTATTTCGCCGGCCACCTGAAGGTCCCGATGGTGATCATCGGCGGGGTGTGGGGCCTGGTGCGTATCCTGGACCTGCCGGTGGACGTGTTCCTGGCGATCTTCATGGATCACACCCGCACGCTCATTGGCCGCTATCGGGTGTGGCTGCTGGGCGGCGTCCCGGTAACGATGCTCTCGCTCTACATGCTATTCATGGCCCCGGTGGGTTTTTCCGGGACCTACCTCTTCATCTGGCTGGTCGTCCTGGCGCTCGGCACCTCGATCCAGGGCCTCGCCCACCAGGCCTGGACCGCCACCCTGGCGCCTCAGTACGACGAGCGCTCGCGCCTGTTCGGCCTGATCAACGCCGTCGGCGTGGTCGGCACCCTGGCGGCCATGGCCGTGCTCATCATCGGCCCCTCGATCGACCTCTCGAATGCCAGGAGCGTCCAGCTGTGCGGCTGGGGCATCATCCTGGTGACCCCGCTCTGCTGCCTGCTGGCGGCTGTGGTCGCCCCCGAATATGTCGCCCCCAATCTCGCCCGCCGGCCGAAGATCGGCGACTACCTGGAGGTGCTGCTCAAGCCGGACCTGCTGCGGCTGTTCCTGGCCCAACTGTGCCTGTCGCTCGGACCCAACTGGATGAGCGCGATCTATCTCTACTTCTTCGAGCAGTCGCGCGGCTTCACCGGCCAGCAGGCCTCGATCCTGCTGGGGGTCTACATCCTGGTGCAGATCCCGGGTGCGGGCGTGGCCGTTGTGATGGCCAAGAAGATCAGCAAGCACCGCACCCTGATGGTCACAACCACCGGCTTTTCCCTGGGGCTGCTGTCGATCTTCGTCACGCCCAAGGCCAACCTGGCTTACGCAATCCCGTTCATGGCCTTCGCCGGGATCATGACGGCGGGCTTCGGGATGATGATCCAGGCCATGCTGGCCGACGTCGGCGACGAGATCCGCCTGACCCAGGGCCGCCAGAGGATGAGCCTGGTCTATTCGGTCAACACCCTTGCGACCAAGATCGCCGGCGCGGCGTCCATCTTCCTGACCTTCACCCTGCTGCCGGCACTGGGATTCGACGGACGCGAGGGAGCGGTGAACACCCCCGCGGCCCTGCACAACCTCGACCTCGCGTTTCTCTTCGGGCCGTTCGTTTTCGTGATGCTGGGCGGGGCCTGCGTCCTGGGCTGGCGGCTGACCGGCGAGCGTCACGACAAGATCCGCGCCGAGCTGGAGGCGCGTGACGCCGCGTTGGAGGCGACCCCCCTCTTCGAGGCGACGCTCGATCATCCGCTCGACCCGGAGACGCACCGGGCCGGCGCCTGAGAGCGGGACCCGAGGTCAGGGCCATTTCCATCGCCGCGAAGACGCCGTAAAGGCGGCGCCCATGAGTCACCCCGCGTCTCGCGGCCGCTTCCGCGCCCTGACGATCGGCTCTATGGGCGTGGTGTTCGGCGATATCGGGACCAGCCCGATCTATACCCTCAAGACCGCAATCTCTCAGGCCACCCGCGGCGTCGTCGGGCGAGGCGAGGTGCTGGGCTGCATCTCCCTGATGTTCTGGGCCCTGATGATCGTCGTCACCATCAAGTACGTCACCTTCATGATGCGGGCCGACAATCGCGGCGAGGGCGGGATCCTTTCGCTCATGGCCTTGGCCCAGGGGGCGGTCGGCCGGCGGACGTTTGCGGTGCTGGGCCTTGGGGTGGTCGGCGCGGCCCTGTTCTACGGCGACGCCATCATCACCCCGGCAATCACCACCCTCTCGGCCATCGAGGGCCTGAGGACCGCCCCTGGCCTGGCCGGCATGACGACCTCGACCACCATCTTCCTCACCCTATTCGTCCTCATCCTGCTGTTCATGGTCCAGTCGCGCGGCACCGGGAAGGTAGGCGCCTGGTTCGGCCCGATCTGCCTTGTCTGGTTCATCGTCATCACCGTGCTGGGCGTGATGCGGATTGTCGAGGAGCCCGGCGTCCTGGTCGCCCTGTCGCCGACCTATGGGCTCGGCTTCCTGCTGACCCACGGGATCATCGGCCTCTTCGTGCTGGGCGCCGTGTCTCTGACCATCACAGGGGCCGAGGCGCTCTATGCCGACATGGGCCATTTTGGCCGCGGCCCGATCAAGGCCGCCTGGCTGATGGTCGTGTTCCCGGCCTTGGCGCTCAACTATTTGGGCCAAGGCGCGCTGGCGCTCAGGGCCGTCGCAGCAGGCCACGCCGGCGGCGAGCACGACTGGTTCTTCCTGATGGCGCCGGCGGCGCTGCGCGTGCCGCTGGTAATCCTGGCCACGGCCGCCTCGGTGATCGCCAGCCAGGCGGTGATCAGCGGCGCCTATTCCATGTCGAGCGCCGCCATGCAGCTGGGTCTGCTGCCGCGGCTCAACGTGCGCCGGACCTCGGCCACCGAGGCGGGCCAGGTCTATCTGCCGACGGTGAACCTGCTGCTGATGGTTGGCGTCACCCTGCTGGTCGGCATCTTCAAGAGCTCCGACGCCCTGGCCGACGCCTATGGCTTCGCCGTCACCGGCACCATGACCGTGACGACGGCGCTGGCCGCCATCGTCGTGCGCCGCCTGTGGAAGTGGCCTCTTTGGCGCAGCGCTCTGTTGGTGGCGCCGCTGCTGTTCGTCGACCTCACCTTCTTCTCGGCCAATTCGCTCAAACTGCTTTCCGGCGGCTGGGTGCCGCTGACCATCGCCTCGCTGGTGATCCTGGTCATGGCCGCCTGGATCCGCGGCAGCGGCATCGTCGCCGCCAAGGCTCGCCGCGACCGCATCCCCCTGGCCGACTTCCTGGCCTCCCTCGCGCGAAAGCCGCGGCACATGGTCGACGGCGCCGCGGTCTATCTGACGCCGGACCAGGACCTGACGCCGGGGGCCTTGCTGCACAACCTCAAGCACAACGGCGTGCTGCACGCCCAGAACGTCATTGTCTCGGTGCGCACAGCCGATGAGCCGAGGGTGGCCGACGCCGAGCGGGCCAGCTTCGAGCGGATCAACGACACCTTCGTGCGGGTGAAGCTGGCGTTCGGCTTCATGGAGCGGCCTAATGTGCCGAGCGCCCTGGCCAGGCTGGACATTCCCGGCGTATCGTTCGAGCCGCAGCGGGTCTCCTATTTCCTCGGCCGGCGCTCGTTCGTGGCCGGACGCGAGCATGGCGTGCGGCGGATCCTCGACCGCATCTTCCTGGCTCTGGCGCGCAACAGCGCCGATCCCAGCGAAGTGTTCGCCATCCCTCCGGGCCGGGTGGTGGAGATGGGCGTGCAGATGGCGATCTGAGGAACCGACGAGGCGTACAGCCAAGCCAATAGGCCTGCTATCTTTCGATCATGCGTATCTGCATCGCGCTGATGCTCGCGTGTCTGACACTCGCTCTCGTGTCAGCGCCCACCATGTCGTCGGATGGGAACGCAGTTATTCTGCCGAGCAGCCTAGGACGCTACCTCCCCGTCGTTAGATGCTCTTCTACGGGACCGGAGCGCGGGTTAGGTGCGTGGCAGCCGACCTGGCCACAAATCCATAAGATGGATGCTGTTGTTGTCGCTGAGATCGCCGGCGATCCGAACCCAGTACATCGACGAATTAATTTGGCGCGGGAAGGTCGCCAGTATGGCGGCATCGTCCGAGATGGTCGCCGCCTAATCTTCGGTCACTACTTCCCTCGTAACGATCCGCGGCCTCGTGAGGCGGGTTGGCGTCGGCATCTGTTCAGCGTTTGTGGCGCAGCCCCAAATTGGTTCGATGCGGAGTATGACGTATCCTCCGAGCGACTGACTCTTCTTGAGTTTAAGGACAGCTATTAGCCACTTAGAGCCGCCACCCCGCCCGGCCGGGCGGTGCAGATGGTCATCTGACGGAATGGTCTGTCAGGGTCTCCTTGACAAGCGAATTTTGTCAGGATTTACCTGACGGCGAACCCTTCCCGAAGAGGCCGCCATGACCGCCAAGACCCCACCGAAGGACGACCTGCCCGCCCCCTATGCCGGCAAGGGCCCCCTGCATTGCTCGTTCTGCCTGAAGTCGCAGC
>DASXGB010000145.1:0-11492 GCA_036489325.1 Caulobacteraceae bacterium | reverse complement strand
CTCGGCCTCGTGTGGAAACAGAAGCGCGACCGCCTCGCCAGGTCCGTCACCGTGACCCCCAACATCGCCGCGATCCGGGCCGAGGCGGTGCGCCTGTTCTCCCGCCAGGCCCTGGCCGGCGTGAAGGTTCAGCTCGAGGTCGGCGACGGGTCCGATTTCCACGCCCTGAAGGAACTGGTCGGTCCTTCCGACGCAAGGGCCATCGACTGGAAACAGTCGGCCAAGCATTTGAAGCTGCTCGGCAAGGAGTTCCGTGCGGAGGCCAACCATCCGATCGTCTTCGCCATCGACGCCGGCCGGCCGATGTGCGAGCCGCTGGGAGGGTCGCCGCGCCTGGATTTGGCCCTCAACGCCGCCCTGCTCGCCGCCTTCGTCAGCCTCAGGCTGGGTGACCGGGCGGCGATCTTCGGCTTCGATTCCCGCCCCCGCCTCTACACCGGCCTGATGGCCGGCGCGCCGGCCTTCGAGCGGCTTCGCCGCCATTCCGCCGGCCTCGATTACAGCCCCGAGGAAACCAATTTCACCCTTGGCCTCACCGAGCTTGCAGCCCGCCTGCAGCGCCGTTCCCTGGTGGTGGTGTTCACCGAGTTCACCGATGCCACCACCGCCGAGCTGATGATCGAGAACGTCAGCCGTCTGGTCCGCCGCCACCTCGTCCTCTTCGTCGTCTTCCGCGATGAGGAGCTGGAGGCCATTGCCGAGCGCGAGCCCGGCTCGGCCGAGGACGTCACCCGCGCGGCCACCGCCGCCAATCTCCTGCGCGACCGGGGCGTTGTCATCGAGCGCCTTCGCCGCCTGGGGGCCCACATCCTCGACGCCCCCTCGAACCAGGTCGGCCCGGCCCTGATCTCGGCCTATCTCGACATCAAGCGGCGGGAACTCCTGTGAACGGAGAAGCCGAACTCCGCAGCCTGCGGTTCCGCGCCGAGCGCGAAGCCGACTGGAAGACGCTCGAGCGCCTCCTCGGCAAGGCCGAGGGCGTGCGCGCCTCGCGCCTCACCGCCGCCGAGCTGATGCGCATTCCTCTGCTTTATCGCTCGACCGTCTCAGCCCTGTCGGTGGCCCGCGCCACCTCGCTGGACGCCAGCCTGATCGCCTATCTCGAGAGCCTCACCACGCGCGCCTATTTCTTCGTCTATGGCGCGAGGGCCAACCTCTCCGAGCGGCTGACGCGCTTCTTTCGCCACGACTGGCCGATGGCGGTCAGGGCCCTGTGGCGCGAGACTCTGATCGCCGCCGCCATCCTGGTGTTCGCCACGATCGCCGGCTTCGCCCTCGTCTGGTCCAGCCCCGACTGGTACGGCTCGATCCTGCCGGACGCCATGGCCCAGGGCCGCGATCCGACGGCCACGACCGCCTATCTGAAGGACACGCTCTATCACGAGCCCAAGAACGCCCCGCTCACCTTCTTCGCCACCTTCCTCTTCACGCACAACGCCGGGATCTCGATCCTCGCCTTCGCCCTCGGTTTCGCCTTCTGCCTGCCCACCGCCCTGCTGGTCGGCCAGAACGGACTGACGCTGGGCGCGCTGCTGGCGCTCTATGCCCAGCGCGGCCTGCTTATCCCCCTGGGCGGTTGGCTTTCCATCCACGGCACAACCGAGCTTTTCGCCGTTGTCCTGGCCGCCGCGGCGGGCTTCCGCATCGGCTGGGCGGTAATGTTCCCGGGGCCGCTCACCCGCCTTGAGGCTGCGCGCGCGGCCGGGCGCGTCGCCGGCGCGGCCATGGCTGGAGTCGTCGTGATGCTGGTGGCCGCCGGCGTGCTGGAAGGCGTCTTCCGGCAGATCATTCGGCTCGACTGGGCGCGCTACGCCATCGGCGCGGCCATGCTGGCCCTGTGGCTCGCCTATTTCTACGCCGCGCGGATCGAGGAGACGCCCTCGTGACGTCCGCTGGCGCGACACCCGCGGCGGATAAGTTCGTTCGCCGGTTCGTCACCCCTGAAGGGGCGGACCTGTCGCTGAGATTGGGATCGGGCGGAGATCGCGCCGGCGCCTTCCTCGTCGATATCGTGATCATCGTCATCGCCCTGGTGGCGCTCTCGATCGTCGTCGGGATCGTCTCCGTTTCTGTGGGCCTGCAGAACGCCGAGCCGTTCGCGATCATCTGGCTCCTCGGCTTCTTCGTCCTGCGCAACGGCTGGTTCATCGCTTTCGAGGCCGGTCCCAGGGCGGCGACGCCCGGCAAGCGCATGCTCGGCCTGCGCGTGGCCGCGCGTGATGGCGGGCGTCTGAGCTTCGAGGCGGTGCTCACGCGCAACTTCCTGCGCGAGATCGAGGTCTTCCTGCCCCTGATCTTCCTCATCTCCGCCAGCGCCGCCGGCGATCCGGTGGAGGGCTGGGTGACGATCATGGGCCTCGTCTGGACCGGCCTCTTCCTGTTCTTCCCCCTGTTCAACCGCGATCGCCTGCGCCTGGGCGACATCGTCGCCGGCACCTGGGTCGTCAAGGCGCCGCGCCAGACCCTGGCCCCGGACCTGGCGGCGGCCCCGAAGGTCGACGGCTTCGACTTCACCCGCGAGCAGGTCCAGGCCTATGGCGTCAAGGAGCTGCAGGTGCTCGAGGACGTCCTGCGCCGGCGCGACAAGCGCACCATGGCGGCCGTTGCCGAGCGTATCCGCGGCAAGATCGGCTGGTACAAGGCGCCCTTCGAGGCCGACGAGGCGTTCCTGACCGCCTACTACGCCGCTCTGCGCGGCCGGCTGGAGCACCGGCTGCTGTTCGGCCACCGCCGGCGCGACAAGTTCGACAAGGCCTAGGCGAACACCTCGGCCGTTTGTTGAACGTTGCCGCCGCCCTTGATCCCGGCAAGCTCGACGTAGGCGCTGCCCACAATGGCCGCGCCGAACAGGGTCGAGACGCCGTTCAGGACAACAGAGGCCACGATCACAGCGGGGGCGCGAGTCACGGCGAGATTGAGTCCCGCCATCATCGTAACGAGGCTGGCGATGATGCCGAACCCGATACTGACCAGGATGATGACGATGAGCAGGCCAAACAGCCGCCACCGTTGGCCGCGCGTCAGGAACCGGCTGCGTGAGATCGCGGCCAGGGGCGTGAGCCCTTCAACGACACAGGCGGGTATGGCGACGTAGAACGCCAGTAGGACCATGATCCCCGGCACAAGAAGGAGCATGGCGCCGAAGAAGACAGCGATGCCGATAAGCACATTCAAGATGACCAGCCACGGGAACTGGCTGCCTACGGCCAGGATCGCCGCTCGCGCGTCGACCGGCCCGCGCGAGGCGTCGGCGGCCGTCGTCCATGCGACCAGTGCTGCGAACACGGGACCGAGGATGAAAACCTGCGGCACGACGAACAGAAGAATCTGGGCGTACCAGGCCCAGATTTGGTCAAGGCTCACCAATTTGGGCGCGACGGGTGTGCCGACAAATTGGAAGATCGCGTTCGGCGCCCAGACCAGCACCGCCAGATAGACGACGAATGGCGCCCAGTGCTTGCCGATGGCGCCGAAGGCCCCGCCTAACACCAGACCAATATCGAGATTCCGCGGCGCCTGCGCCCGCGCAAAGTTGTCGGAAAACATCCCGCGCCCCCTATTTCTCCCTCTAAGCCTCCGCCGTCACTCGGCTCCTGAGGATGAAGTCGTCCGGATTGGGCGCCACCGTCGCGGTCCAGTAGTCGACCAGCGGGAACGGCCAGTTCTGCGACACCCGTCCGGTGGCGTTCTTGTACCAGCTGGTCACCTGCGGGGCGCCCCAGGCCATCAGGGCGTTGGCCTTGTCGACCTTGACGTTAAACGCGTCGTGCACTTCGCGCCGCACCTCGATGGTGTCGGCCTCCTCCTCGGCCAGCAGCTTCAAACAGCCGACGATGTAGCGGACCGAGCATTCCGAGAAGAAGATGATCGAGCCGTTGACCACGATGTTGGTGTTGGGTCCGTAGATCATGAACAGGTTCGGGAAGCCGGGCGTGGTCATGCCGAGATAGGCGCGCGCGTCGCCCGCCCAGACGTCGTTGAGGTCCTTGCCGCCGCGGCCGACGATCCGCATCGGCCACAGGAAGCGGCTGGCGTTGAAGCCGGTGCCGAAGAGCAGCACGTCGGCTTCGTGAATCGCACCATCCTTCGTCTCGACGCCCTTGGGAGTCACCCTGGCGATCGGCGTGGTGACGAGATCGACGTTGTCGCGCTGCAGGGCCTCCATCCACACCCCGTTGTCCACCAGGGCGCGCTTGCCGCCCATGGGATAGGCCGGGATGACCTTGGCCAGCAGGTCCGGGCGGCCCGGCGCCTGGGCGGTCAGGGCCGCCTCCAGCATGGCGCGCAGCCCGGCGTTGGCCTCGCTCACCGCGCCATCGCCGCCGGCCCAGTCCGGGTCGGCCTTGACCATTTCGTAGAGGCCGTCGGTCAGCATCCAGAACAGGAAGAAGCGGTACCATTTGTCATAGTGGGGCACATGCTCGAGGAGCCACTTTTTCCCCTCCGGCACGTCGTGGTGATAGGTCGGTCCCGGCAGCGGCCAGGGCGGGGTGCGCTGGAAAACTTCCAGGTGCGCCACCTTGGGCGCGATCTCGGGCACGAACTGATAGGCGCTGGCGCCGGTGCCGATCACCGCCACCTGCTTGCCGGCGAGGTCCACGTCGTTCCGCCAGCGCGCCGAGTGGAAGGCCGGGCCGGCGAAGCTCTCCACGCCCGGGATGTCGGGCAGGCGCGGCCGGTTGAGCTGGCCCACGGCGGTGATGACGGCGTTGGCCTCCAGCGTCTCACGCCTGCCGTCCGGGGTCCTGACGTCCACCCGCCAGAGCGCCCGCGCTTCGTCGAACACCGCCTCGACCACCTCGGTCTCGAAACGGATGTGGGGCCTCAGCTCATGCTTGTCGGCCACCCGTCGGAAATAGGCGAGCAGCACCGGCTGGGTTGAATAGAACTGCGGGAAGTCGTGGTTCGGCTCGAAGGAATAGGAATACATGTGGTTCGGGTTATCGACCCGGCAGCCGGGATAGGCGTTCTCGAGCCAGGTGCCGCCGACGTCCGGGTTCTTCTCGATAATGGTGAAGTCGACGCCGGCCTGCCTGAGGCGGATGCCGGTCAGGATGCCGCTCATCCCGGCCCCGATCACCACCACCTTCAGGCGCCTGGCCGCCGCCTTGAGCTTCGGCGCGGTCCAGTCCGGGGTCTTGGTCGTCCGGCCGTCCAGGTTGAGTTCGTCGAGGAGGAAGGGCGCGTAGTGGTCGGGGATGTCGGCGCCGGCCACCCAATCCATCATCTTGCGCACCGTGGCGGCGGAAAGTGGCGGCGGCATGGGCGCGCCGGCCAGATGGGCCTTGATCGCCGAGCGGGCGCGGGTGCGGATCTCGTCCTGCACGGCGTCGGAATAGCCGCCCACCTTGTTGTCGGCCATCAGCACATAGCTCGGCCGCGTGTCTGGCCGCAGCAGGCTCTCATCGCCGGTCAGGTGGATCAGCGAGGCGAGCAGGGCCGGCAGGTGGGCTTCGGGAAGGGCGGCATCGAGCGCGGCGTCGATGTCGGGGTAAGGACTTTCGGACATGGGCTTCCTCTCCGAGGAAAACCCTAGACCGTTTACGCGGGGTCCGGGAAGCGATCCGGGCCGGACGTGTCTCAGTTTGAATTTCGGCTACGGAGCCAGCGCCAGCCGCGCCAAGTGGCATAGGCGAATGCGACGCCGGCGAGGGCAAGCAGGCCAACGATACGCGACCAGTGCGCTAAGCTGGCGCCAGCGATCAAGGCGATGCCGACAAGAGCAAGATCGCGAACCCACTGCTTCACAGATAAACGGCCTCCCGTTTTCTGTATGGCCGCCGTCTCAGGCCGATCGGCCGCGAGCTTCGATCGGCCAGATCTCCACCAGGGTGTCGCCCCGCACCAGATGGTAGCAGTCGTAGAGGTTGACCGTCGGGTCGCAGTGGGGCGCGGCGAAGGTGATGATCTCGCCCAGCTTCGGCGGGGCCGCGCCGGTGGGCGGGACGATGCAGCCGTGCTCGTCGCCCATGAAATGATACTTCGCGCCGTCGGCTGCCCCGGTCAGCACCGGCGGCGATCCGGCCTCGGTGGCGAAGGCCTTGAAGCCGGCGTCGACGGTGGCCATGAACGGATGGCTGGCGCTGATCACCCGCGCGTCGACCATCAGCGAGGTCTCGAAGGGGGCGTCGCCCTCACCGGTCAGGTCGCAGTCGTTGTACTGCCGGTCCATGAACACATAGGAGCCGACCTGAAGCTCGGTGAAGGCGCCAAGGGCCGCATCGATGCGGTGCGTGCCGGTGCCTCCGCCGGTGACGATCCTGGGCGGCAGGCCGGCCTCGGTCAGTCGGGCGATGACCTCGCGCAGATAGGCGGTGCGCTCTTCGATCGCGTCCCGGCGGCCGGCGAAATCCTCGATGTGCTGCTGCATGCCGCAATAGAACTGGACCCCGGCGAAGCTGAGGTTGGCCGCCGCCTCGATCTTGCGCGCCAGGGCCACGGCCGCGTCGGCGTCGGCGACCCCGGTGCGGTGGATGCCGGGATCGATGTCGACCACCAGTTCGAGCCTGGCGCCCTTGGCGATCAGCGCATCGACAGCCTCGGGATTGTCGACCGCGGCCATCAGGCCCCGGCATCGGCCGGCCAGCCCGGCCAGGCGCTCCACGCCCATGACGCCCACCACCGGCGAGGTGATGAGGATAGCGCTGATCCCAGCGTCGGCCAGGGCCTCCGCCTCGCCCAGCTTGGCGCAGCACACGCCGACGGCGCCGGCTGCGATCTGGCGGCGGGCCAGCGTCGCGCTCTTGTGGGTCTTGGCGTGCGGGCGAAGGTTCAGCTTCGCCTTGCGGGCGAATTTGGCCATGGCGGCGATGTTGCGGTCCAGGGCGTCGAGATCGACCACCAGGGCGGGCGTGGCCATGTCGCGGCGGCCGCCCTGCCGGCCCACCAGAGGCGTGTTCAGCGGCTCGACCTCGCTCATCGCCGGCGCCTCACAGCGAGAAAGCGAAAAGTTCGCGCAGGTGCGCATTGAGGAACTTGGCCTCGGGATCCCATTGCTTTCTCACCTCTCCCCATTTCGCGGCCTGGGGATAGAGCCTCAGGACGTCTTCGGAGCCAAGACTATGCCGCTTGGCCCAGTGCGGTCGCCCGCCATGGGCGGCGAATACCGCTTCGATGTGGGCGAAGGCCTCGCGCCAGGCCATCTTGGCGTACTGGTGGAAGGAGATGGAGATGCAGTCGCGGCCGTTCATCGGCGAGAGCCAGATCTCGTCGGCCGCCACCGTCCGGTACTCGAAGGGGAAGATGATCGGCAGCTTGCGCCCGCGCACCTCGGCGATGGCCGCGCGCAGCGCCTCCGCCCCGCGCTCGGCCGGGATCTCATACTCCATCTCCTCGAACCGGGTCGGGCGCTCCGAGGGGAAGATGCGATAGGCCGGCGCGGCCCGGACCGACGGGCTCATGGCCTTGGTGATCATCCGCTGAAGGCCGGGCGCCAGCCCCGGGAACAGGCGGGCGAGATCGCACATCAACTGCATGGCCCCGCTCTCGATGTCGACGCCGGGCTGGTCGTCACCTTCCTCGACGATCTCCAGGATCTTGACCAGGGCCTCGTCGGCATACGGGAAGACGAAGAACTCCACGTGGCGATGTCCGTCGGCCAGGGCGTCCCAGCCATCCAGGATCTCGGCCAGCGGCGCCCGCCGGAGTGTCTCCCTGAGGCGGTAGGCCGGCAGCGTCGCCAGCTCCACCTTCGACATCACGCCCAGGGCGCCCAGGCTCACGCGCTGGGCCTGGAAGAGGTCCGGCTCGCGGGTCTCGTCGCATTCGACGACTGACCCGTCAGCGGTGACCAGGCGAAAACTGCGGGCGAAGGTCGACAGCGAGCCCAGCGTGCGCCCGGTGCCGTGCGTGGCGGTGGAAAGCGCCCCGGCGATGGCCTGTTTGTCGATATCTCCTTGGTTGGCCAGCGACAGGCCCTCGGCCCACAGAAGCGCCGTAAGCTTGCCGATCGGCATGCCGGCGGGGGCCCAGACGCTCTGGCGGCCCGGCGTCACCTCCAGGTCCCCTGCCATGTCGGCCAGCGACAGCAGCACGCCGTCGGTCTCGCAGAGCGGCATGAAGGAATGGCCCGTGCCGGCCGCCCGCACCCGGGCGGCGCTGGCGACGATCCCCGAGAGCTCGGCCTCGGTCCGCGGCCGCTCGATCCGTTCCGGGTGCGCGAGAACGCTGCCCGACCAGTTCCGCCACTCAGCCATTTCCGCCCTCCGCCGCCTTCAGGCACTGTTCTACCCGCTGCGCGACGCTAGAGTTGCCGGAAACCCGCGGAGGAACAACCATGGGCCAGGATCAGGGCCCGAAGCCACAGTCTGAGCCGAGCTTCGTCCGCGGCGCCAGGACGCCGCCGTTGCTCATAGCCACCATCGGCCACGCCCTGGGCGAGGTCGTCGCCAGATGGGGACATCGCCCCGCTCTGATCAGCGTCGCCCAGAACCTCCGCTGGACCTGGGCCGCCCTGGCTTTTCGCGCCGACGCCCTGGCCTCGTTCTTCCTGGCCCTCGGTCTCGAGCCCGGCGACCGCATCGGCATCTGGGCGCCCAACTGCGCCGAGTGGGCTCTGACCCAGTTCGCCGCGGCCAGGGCCGGCCTCATCCTGGTGACCATCAATCCGGCCTATCGCCGCGCCGAGGTCGCCCATGCCCTGGCGAAAGCCGGCGTGAAAGCCCTCGTCGCCGCCGAGCGCTTCAAAACCAGCGACTATGCCGGAATGATCGAGGACCTGGCGCCGGAGGTTGCCGCGTCGGACCCCGGGGCGCTTCGCGCCGCGGCCCTGCCGGACCTGAAAGTCCTGATCAAGATCGGCGGCCCCGCCCGGCCCGGCTGGTTCGATTTCGAGACCGTGGCGGCCGGCGACGCCTCGCGGCTAGCGGAAGTCGCCCGTATCGGCGCCAGCCTTCGGCCCTATGAGGCGATCAACATCCAGTTCACTAGCGGCACCACCGGCGCGCCCAAGGGCGCGACCCTGACCCACCGCAACATCCTCAACAACGGTTACTTCGTCGGCCTCGCCCAGGCCCTGACGGCGGAGGACCGGATCTGCGTCCCCGTGCCGCTCTATCACTGTTTCGGCATGGTGATGGGCAACCTCGCCGCCCTCACCTGCGGCGCGGCGGTGGTCTATCCGGCCCCGGCCTTCGATCCGGTCGCGACGCTTGAGGCCATCGAGGCCGAGCACTGCACCGCGCTCTATGGCGTGCCGACCATGTTCATCGCCATGTTGGATGAGCCGGCGTTCGAGCGGTTCGATCTTTCGTCCCTGCGCACCGGCGTCATGGCCGGCTCGCCGTGCCCTGTGGAAGTGATGAAAGCGGCGGTCGCCCGTATGCACGTCAGGGACATCACCATCGCCTACGGCATGACTGAAACGAGCCCGGTGAGCTTCCAGTCGGCGACCGACGATCCGCTGGAGCGCCGCGTCTCGACCATCGGTCGGGTGCAGCCGCACCTGGAGGTCAAGATCATCGACGCCGAGGGCCACACCGTACCGCGCGGCGTCGCCGGAGAGCTGTGCACCCGCGGCTATGCGGTGATGCTCGGCTACTGGGACGATCCCGAACGCACCGCTGAGGCGGTAGACATCGAAGGCTGGATGCACACCGGCGATCTGGCCACCATCGACGAGGCCGGTTATGGCAAAGTTGTGGGGCGCATCAAGGACATGGTGATCCGCGGCGGCGAGAACCTCTACCCGCGCGAGATCGAGGAGTTTCTCTACACCCACGCCGACATCGCCGACGCCCAGGTGGTCGGCGTGCCCGACCCCCGTTACGGTGAAGAACTGTGCGCCTGGATCCGTCTGCGCGACGGCGCCGGCCTCGATGACGAAGGGGTGCGGGCCTTCTGCCGCGGCCAGATCGCCCATCACAAGATCCCGCGCTACGTGCGCTTCGTCGATGCCTTCCCGATGACCGTCACCGGCAAGGTGCAGAAGTTTCTCATCCGCCGGGCGATGGTCGAGGAGCTCGGCCTGGCCGAAGTCGAGACCGCGTGAAGGCTGAGGACGCCGCGCGCATCTTCGCCGAGTTCCGACCTGGACTGGAGGTCTATCTGCAGGGGGCGGTGGGTGAGCCCCTGGCCCTGCGCGAGGCGCTGATGGCCGAGCCCGAGGCGCTGACGGGCGTGTCGCTCACCGGCTGCTTCATCCCGGGGATCAACGATTTCGACTACGCCGCCCTCAACCCCATGGCCCGGCTGACCAGCTTCATGCTGCCGCCGGCCTTCCGGCAATCGTTCGAGACCGGCCGGGTGGTCGTCAGGCCCATGGCCTATTCCCAGATCGTCGAGGCGCTGCGCAGCGGGCCGGCGCCGGATCTCGCCATCCTGCAGGTGACGCCGCCGGACGGGGAGGGAGAGTGCTCCTTCGGTCCCTGCGCCGATTTCGCCCCGCTGGTGGCGCGGCGGGCGGGCCGGCGTCTCGCCTTGGTCAATCCGCTGCTGCCGAGGCCCCGCCGTGGCCCGACCATCCCCTTCGCCGCGCTCGAGGTGGCCATCGAGGTCGAGGCGCCCTTCATCACCGCCGCCGAGCCGACCCCGACCCCGGCCCAGAGCGAGATCGCCAGGCGCGTCGCCGCCATGGTCCCCGACGGCGCGGCGATCCAGACCGGCATCGGCGGTGTCCCGGCCGCCGCCCTGGGCGAACTTGCCAAGCGGCGCGGCCTTCGCGTGCACACCGGCATGGTCACCGAAGGCTATCGCCTGCTTGACGAAGCTGGGGCCCTGGCGCCGCACGAGGAAATCGTCACCGGCTTCGCCTACGGCGGGGCGGCCTTCGTCAATTGGGCCTGCGACCGCTGCCTGTTCGCCGACGCGAACGAGACCCACGGGCCGGCCCGGCTTGGCCGCGTCGACCGCCTGTTCGCTATCAACTCGGCCCTGGAGGTCGACCTGTTCGGCCAGGCCAACATCGAGTGGCGCGCAGGCCAGCTGGTCAGTGGCCTCGGCGGCGCGCCGGATTTCTCCCGCGCGGCCCGGCGCTCGCGGGGCGGCCGCGCCATCCTCGCCCTGCCGGCCACCGCCGGGCGCGTCTCGCGCATTGTCCCGCGGCTGACATCGCCCACCGTCTCCCTGCCGGGCGCGGACGCCGACCTCGTCATCACCGAGCGCGGCATCGCCGATATCCGCGGCCTCGCCCTCGACGACCGCGCCGAGGCCCTGATCGAGATCGCCGCGCCGGAGCATCGGGCGGAACTGACCAGGGCCTGGGCCGAGATCCGCGGCGGTCTCTAGGAGAACCGCTCCCAGGCGGACTGTCGGGAAATGCCCAGGGCCTCGCCAATGCGCGCCCAGCTCACCTCCCGACCGCGTAGCTCCTCGACCACGGTCTGCAGCTGGTTGCCCATCCCCTGCAGAGTCTGTTCGATCGGCTTGAGGCGGGCGAGCAGGGTGTCGGAGGCGATCTTGTCGATCGACCGGACGTCGGTCTTGGGCGTCCGCCCCGCCAGGATCGTGTCGCACAGCCCCACGCAGGCGTCGCAGATGAAGATGTAGCCCGGCCC
>DASXGB010000129.1:0-1714 GCA_036489325.1 Caulobacteraceae bacterium | reverse complement strand
ATCCGAAGCTGAACATGGCCAGCGCCGTGCGGACCCATGCCATCAGCGTGCGCTCGCCGGCCATGCCGGTTCGCATGAGCGCGAGTTGATTGCTGTCGGGTTTCGCTGCGCTTTTCGGCCTTGGCGGGGCGTCGGTCCCTGGCGAGGCGTCGGTCATGGGATCGCACCTTCCCTGACAAGGCAGCGGAAGCCGACGTGGCTGGTGGAGGTGTCGACCGGCTGGGGGTGACGGGCGGCGGGGCGATAGCGCCGGCAATAGTTCGGCGCGCACAGATGGGATCCGCCTTTCAGCACTTTTCGTGGGATCAGGATCTCTGGCTGGCCGGGATCGCAGCTGTCACCCTCGGCGCCGCCGCGAGGATTGGTCGGGACGCAGCATGGCTTGGTCGCGGCTTCCGGATGAGCTGGCGCGTACCAGTCGGTGGTCCACTCCCAGACATTGCCGATCATGTCCAAAAGGCCGTAGCCGTTGGCCGGGAAGGCATCCACCGGCGAGGTGCGCGGATAGCCGTCGGTAACCAGGGCTTCATGCGGGAAGGCGCCCTGCCAGGTGTTGGCCCTGTGTTCGCCGTTCGGCGTGAACGCGTCGCCCCAGGCGAACTCGGCCTGGTCGAGACCGCCACGCGCGGCGTATTCCCACTCGGCTTCGGTCGGCAGCGCCTTGCCCACCCAGGCGGCGTAGGCCTCGGCGTCGCTATAGGCGATATGGACGACGGGGTGATTGTGCTTGCCGCGGATCGAGCTTCCCCGCCCGTAGGGACGTCGCCAGGTGGCCCCAGAGGTGAAGGTCCACCAGTTGCTGACGTCGCGGAGATCGACTGGATGGTCCGGCGGATCAAAGACCAGCGAGGCCGCTTTCAGCATCTCCGGCAATGCGCCCGGATAGTCCTCGGCCTTCGGCGCGATCTCGGCGAAGGTGCGGTGGCCGGTGGCGTCGACGAAGCGCATGAAGTCCGCGTTGGTCACGGGCGTCCGGTCCATCCAGAAGCCGCCGACCCTGACGGTGTGAACCGGCTTCTCCTCGGGATAGTGCCGATCCGAGCCCATGCGAAACTCACCGCCCGGGATGTGGACGGCGTCCACCAGGGCTTTGGCGGGAGGTTTCCTCTGGAGGGTGGAAATCGACATGGCCGCCTCTGTACGCCGAAGCTCCGCCTCGCCTAAGGATGGCGCGCTCCGCTATCTGCGCGCGCGTCGCCCCGGTCAAGCGAACCTGGGCCGGGCCACTGAAGGGTGATCGGCAGGTGGCCTCTGCGAAGGTCCGCTGACGACGATGCTGGTCCGTGGCCTTGCCTTGCTGGGCAGCGTCTATCGAAGGCACGCCGGCCGCCAAGCTTGGCCCGTTCGAAGGACGCGTCGCCGGCATTGGCGGCGAGGTCGCTTACAATTTCATGCTGGGCAAGTCGCCCGCGACCCTTCGGTTGCACGGCACAACCGAATTCGCCGCGCAGAATCGCGCCCAAGGACACTCGGGTGTGGCTCGATCTCTCCTTCCCGCTTTGGCTTAAGCTTCCCGCAGGACCGGCCCACTAGGGTGATGCAGAAACCGGACTGAGGGTCCAAGGGTGGATAGTGGCCGAGATCCCAGTCACAGTCTTGGCCGAGCCTACCGCCGTCCCGTGTGCTTGGTCAGGAACGCCGACATCCGCTTGAACGCGTCGTCGCACTCCGGCGCGATCATCTGGGCCCAGAAGGCGTGCGGCAGGGCGTCATA
>DASXGB010000106.1:0-5174 GCA_036489325.1 Caulobacteraceae bacterium | reverse complement strand
GGCCGCGGCCTTCGACGACCTCGGCGTTGACGACCACCTCTTCCACGCCCTGCAGGGTCGGCAGCTCGAACATGGTCTCGAGCAGGATCCCCTCGAGGATCGAGCGCAGCCCCCGCGCGCCGGTCTTCCGGGCGATGGCCTTGCGGGCCACGCACTTGAGGGCGTCCTCGGTGAAGGCCAGGCCCACGTTCTCCATGTCGAACAGGCGCTGATACTGTTTGACCAGCGCGTTCTTCGGCTCGTTGAGGATCTTCACCAGCGCCGCCTCGTCGAGGTCGTCGAGCGTGGCCAGCACCGGCAGGCGGCCGATGAATTCCGGGATCAGGCCGAAGCGCTGCAGATCGTCGGGCTCGACCTGGCGCAGGACTTCGCCGGCGCGCCGATCGTCCGGATCGGTCACCTTGGCCGAAAAGCCGATCGAGGTCCCGCGGCCGCGGCTGGAGATGATCTTCTCGAGCCCCGAGAAGGCCCCGCCGCAGATGAACAGCATGTTGGTGGTGTCGACCTGCAGGAACTCCTGCTGCGGGTGCTTGCGGCCGCCCTGCGGCGGCACGGACGCCACCGTGCCCTCCATGATCTTTAAGAGCGCCTGCTGCACGCCCTCACCCGACACATCGCGGGTGATCGATGGGTTGTCGGACTTGCGGCTGATCTTGTCGACTTCGTCGATGTAGACGATGCCGCGCTGGGCGCGCTCGACGTTATAATCGGCCGCCTGCAGCAGCTTGAGGATGATGTTTTCCACATCCTCGCCGACATAGCCCGCTTCGGTCAGCGTCGTGGCGTCGGCCATGGTGAACGGCACGTCGATGATTCGCGCGAGCGTTTGGGCCAGCAGGGTCTTGCCCACGCCCGTGGGGCCGATGAGCAGGATGTTGGACTTGGCCAGTTCGACGTCGTTGTTCTTCTGCGCGTGGTTCAGGCGCTTGTAGTGGTTGTGGACGGCCACCGAGAGCACCTTCTTGGCATGCTCTTGGCCGATCACGTAATCGTTGAGGACTTCCCGGATCTCGCGCGGTGTCGGCACGCCGTCCTTGGATTTTACGAAGGTGATCTTCGTCTCTTCCCGGATGATATCCATGCACAATTCAACGCATTCATCGCAGATGAACACGGTCGGGCCGGCAATGAGCTTGCGGACTTCGTGCTGGCTCTTGCCACAGAAAGAGCAATACAGAGTGCTCTTGCTGTCTCCGCTGGCGGCCTTGGTCATGGTTCCGTCTCAATCTCCGGGCGGCGGTCCGGATTCGACCCCGAAAAACTACACGCGCGATTCCGATATGCGGATGCGCCATGGGCGTCCGCAAGGGGTGTCACACTTGACATTCCCTGATCCGAACGAGGATCACAAGCCCGAGATGGTTACCATGGGGTAACGACCTAGGATGGGGCCGGGTCAAATTCAGCCTCAAAATGATGTGGATGAGGGACCAATTGTCGCGGCCGGCCCGGCCGAGGCGCCCTTCCGGCCGCTCGTGGCCTTCGACTTCGACGGCACGCTCACCTGCCGCGACAGCTTCCTGGGGTTCCTCCGCTGGCGCTATGGATCCCGCCGCTTCGCCCTGGCGATCGCCCGCCTGACGCCCTCCCTCGTGCGCTATGTCAATGACCGGGATCGGCAAAAGCTGAAGGCCGCCCTGGTGGGCGAACTCATGGTCGGCGAGGGCCGCGAGGCGCTTGGCGCCGCCGCCGAGCGGTTCGCCGCCAAATGCGCCAGGTCCCTGCTGCGGCCGGACGCCGTGAAATGCTGGCGTGCGTGGCAGAAGCGCAACGCCCGCCTCGTCATCGTCACCGCCTCGCCGGAATTCCTGGTGACGCCCTTCGGCCGCGGCCTGGCCGCCGAAGCGGTGATCGGCACGCGCCTGGCCTTTTCCGACAAGGACGCAGCCACCGGCGCTCTCGATGGCAGGAATTGCCGTGGCGACGAAAAGGTCGCGCGTCTCAAGGAGGCGTTCGGCGAGGATGTCCGGCTCGAGGCCGCCTATGGCGACAGCAGCGGGGATACCGCCATGCTGGCTATCGCGCAGGAGGCCGGCATGAAGGTCTTTGGGGGCAGGCCATGAGGCACGCGCGCCCTGAGGATCTGGACCGGCTCGAGCCGCTGCTGGCGCGCCTGCGCGCCCTCCCCGCGCTCAGGGAAAAGTCGCGCGGCGTCTTCTATTGGAAGAGCCGGGCGTTCCTGCATTTCCATGCCGACCCGGCCGGCCTCTTCGCCGATGTGCGCGAGCCGGGCGGGGCAGGATTTGTCCGGCTGCAGGTCGACGGCGCGGCCGGCGCGGATCAGCTCGTTGCGATGGCCGCCAGCCAGGTCGGCGACGCGACCTGAGGCCGGCGACCGAAGCTCAGCCGGCGTCCTCCGCCGCCTCGGACGCGGCCCGGCTTTCGTAGATGTTGTCGACGATCCCCCAGGCCTTGGCCTCTTCGGCGTCCATGAAGTGGTCGCGGTCCAGGGTCTTTTCGACCTCCTCGTACGACCGGCCGGTGTGCTTGGCGTAGAGCTCGTTCAGGCGCCGCTTGGTCTTGATCACGTCCTCGGCGTGGCGCTCGATGTCCGAGGCCGTGCCCTGGAAGCCGCCGGAGGGCTGGTGGACCATGATCCGGGCGTTGGGCAGCGCCACCCGAAGGCCGGGCGCGCCGGCGGCCAGCAGGAACGAGCCCATCGAGGCGGCCATCCCCATGCAGGTGGTCGACACCGGGCAGCGGATGTATTGCATGGTGTCGTAGATCGCCAGGCCCGAGCTCACCACCCCGCCCGGCGAGTTGATGTACATGTCGATCTGCTTCTTGGGGAACTCGGATTCCAGATAGAGCAGCTGGGCGCAGATCAGCGCCGACACGCCGTCGTCGACCGGCCCGTTGAGGAACACAACGCGCTCGCGCAGCAGGCGGGAGAAGATATCGAAGGCCCGCTCGCCGCGGCTCGATTGCTCGACCACCATCGGCACGAGATTGAGGGAGCGATGGGGATAGTCAGCGGGCATGGGGGATTCCTCTAGGGCGAAGCGGGCCTGATATCGCCCTCGCAGGCAGGGGTTGCAAGTCCATCCGGCGGCCGGACCGCCGCGCGCTCGGCAGGATCAGGATTTCGGCTTGGCGGCCTTCGCCTTGGCCTTGGCCGCGGGCGCCGGTTTCGCCGCTTTGGCCGCGGGCGCCGGTTTCGCCGATTCCGGCGCAGCCTTGGTCTTGGTTGGCTTCGACGCGGTCTGGGCCTTGGCTGGTTTCGACGGGGCTTCCGCCTTGGCCTCTTTGACCGGGGCCTTGGCCTCTTTGACCGCGGCCTTGGCCGGCTTGGCTTTCGCGGCCTTTTCCCCCGCGGGCTTAGCTTTCTCGGGCTTGACCGCCTCGGGCTTGGCTTCCTCGGGTTTGGCCGCGTCCGGCTTCGCCTTGGCTTCGGACTTGGCTTTGGCCCCCTTCGCCGCCGCCTTCTTCTTCGGCGCGGCCTCGAGGATGCCTTCGGGGAGCTCATCCTCCTCGAGCAGCTTCTCCTTGCTCACCGCCTTGTCGGCCAGCTTGGCCTTCGAAAGGACCAGGTCGACGACCTTCTCCTCATAGAGCGGGGCGCGCAGCGCGGCCTGGGCCTGCGGCGTGTTCTTCAGATAGTCGAACATCTGCTGGGCCATGTCGCCATAGCGGCGGGCCTCGACGCGCATGGCCTCACTGAGTTCCTGATCGGAAACGGCGACGTTCTCCCGCCGCCCGATCTCGGCCAGGACCAGGCCCAGGCGCACGCGGCGTTCGGCGATGCGGCGATATTCGCGCTGCAGGGTCTCCTCAGACTTGCCCTCGTCCTCCGGCGCACGGCCGCTCTTTTCCTCGTCGGCCTGGACCTGCTTCCAGATGGCGTCGAACTCCGCCTCCACCATGCGCGCCGGCAGGGGGATGTCGTGGCGTGAATCCAGGGCGTCCAGCAGGGCGCGCTTGAGCTTGAACCGCGAAGCGGCCTGATACTCTCCGTCCAGGTTGGCGCGCACGGCCTCCTTCAGGGCCGTCAGGTCCGAGAGCCCAAGGGCCACGGCCAGGGCGTCATCGGCCTTGGCCGCCTGCGGCGCCCTCACCTCTTTGACCTTGACCTCGAACGCCGCCGCCTTGCCGCGCAGGTTTTCGACCTGATAGTCGGCCGGGAAATCGACCTTCACGGTAAGCTCGGCCCCCGGCTTGGCGCCGACCAGCTGGGCCTCGAAGCCGGGAATGAAACGGTTCGATCCCAGCACCAGCTGGGCATCCTCGGCCGAGCCGCCTTCGAAAGCCTCGCCGTCGATGCGTCCGACGAAGTCGATCACGACCTGGTCGCCGTCTTCGGCCTTCACCGACTTGCCGCTTTTCGCATCATAGGTGCGGTTCTGGGTCGCCACCTCGGCGACGGCCTCGTCAACCTCTGCGTCGGTGGGATGATAGACGAGCCGCGTGAGGCTCAGCTCGGAGATATCGGCCGGCTCGAACTCGGGCATCACCTCGACATCGAGGGCGTAGGTCAGGTCCTCGTGACCGGCCAGCACCTCTTCCATGTCGGACGAGGGGCGCAGGTCCGGCTGCGAGGCGACCCGCAGGCGATTGTCCTCCAGGATCTTCTGCGACGTGTCGCTGAGCGTCTTCTCAATCACCTCGCCCATCAGGGCCTTGCCATAGACACGGCGGACGTGGCTCGCCGGCACCTTGCCCGGTCGGAATCCCTTGAGGCGAAGGGTGGGACCGATCTCGGCGATGCGGGCCTCGAGCATGGCGCTCAGCTCGGCGGCGGGCACGCGGATCGAAAAGCTGCGGCTCAGGCTTTCGTTCAGGGTCTCGGTGATCTGCATCAGAAGGTCCCGACTTGCGCGCGCCCTGCTCAAGCGTCCGCGCCAGACAAATGCGCCGCCCCAAGACAATTGCGCTCTGGGGCGGCGTGCAACGAACCGGCCTTATGTCATGGGCGCCCTGGCCTCTCAAGACCTGGGCCCCCATGGATCTCGAGCGCTCGCCGCGCCTTTGTCCGCCGCAGAATGGCACGTACAAGCGCCGCTCGGACCCAGGGGTTCCCTATTGCAGGCGCACAGGAACAACGTCGGACTTCTGCGCCTGGTGTTCGCAATGCTTGTGATCCTCGGTCACGCGCCGGAGATCATCGACGGCGATCGCTCCCGTGAGCCGCTCACGCTCCTGTTTCACACCGTCT
The DNA here is from genome assembly GCA_036489325.1 of Caulobacteraceae bacterium. Taxonomy (GTDB): domain Bacteria; phylum Pseudomonadota; class Alphaproteobacteria; order Caulobacterales; family Caulobacteraceae; genus Acaudatibacter. The sequence continues at coordinate 22 of DASXGB010000106.1, read as the reverse complement.
CGCTCGGCGAATTGTCGGTTGA
>DASXGB010000093.1:0-2939 GCA_036489325.1 Caulobacteraceae bacterium | reverse complement strand
AGATTTTCATTCCCACATCACGCCGCATCTTGGTCGTGATCTTTGAACAGCTTCCTAATAGCTCATCCCAGGGGTCCTGGGCCAGACTCGCCAGCCGTTTGACCACGCTGAGGCGATTGTAGGCGTCGCCGCCGGTGAGTTTTCTGAGCTCGTCCCAACGGATCGGCGTCGCCGCCGGGAACCCAGGCCGGGCCCTCAGGGAATAGGAGGCGACCGCGCTGGCCCCGCGGGCGTTGCGCAGATAGTCGAGGTAGATTCGCCCCTTGCGCCGCTCCTTGGTGGAGACGGCGGTGAAGAGGGTGGGCGCGTCCGCGGCCATGGCCCGGGCCAGCGCCTCGGCGAACCCCTTGACGGTCGGCCAGTCGTGGCCGGGCGCCAGCGCCATGACCAGGTGGACGCCCTTGCCGCCGGTGGTGCGCAGGAAGGGCGTGAGGCCCATGGCTATGAGCCGATCACGCAGGATCTCGGCGCCGTCGCACACCCTGGCCCACGGCAGGCTCTCGTCGGGGTCTAGGTCCATGACAAGCCGGTCCGGATGCTCCGGATCGTCGATGTGGCAGCCCCACAGGTGGAACTCGACGGCCCCGAACTGGGTGAGGCCGAGATAGCCCTTCGGCTCGGTGATCGAGATGAAAGCGGCGCGGCCGTCCTCGGCCGTCAGCTCGACCGTTTCGACGCCCGGCGGCAGGCCGGCGAAGGCGTGGCGCTGGTAGAACAGGTCCTTGATGTCGCCGGTCGGGCAGCGGATCACCGTCACCGGCCGGCGCAGCGCCTCGGGCAACAGCCAGTCGCCGACCCGGGCGTAGTAGATCGCCAGGTCGAGCTTGGTGACGCCGCTGCCGGCGAACATCTCCCGCTCCGGATTGGTCAGGTGGATTGCCGCCAGGTCGCGGTCGCCGACCAGGCGCGGCTTGGCCGCCTTCGCCGCCTTCGCCGGGCGCGGGGCGACCGAGAACAGCACCGGCGCGCGGGGCGCGTCGTTGACCGAGCGGCTGCGGAAGCCGATCTCGGCGTTCATCAGCGGCTCGACCCACTGCGCCCCGGGCGTAGACGGGACCGGCGTGACCGGGCTCGACCGGACTGCCGGCGCCAGGGCCTGGTAGAGCTCACGCGCCCTGGCCTCGCTGATCCCCGAGCCGACACGGCAGCGGTAGACGAGCTCGCCGTCCTCCTCCTCGGCCAGCAGCAGCGAGGAGACATTGCGCGGCATATTGGAGAGGAAGCCGACGATGGCGAAGGTCCCGACGTCGACGCGCTTCACCTTGACCCAGCTCTGCGTGCGGCCCTGGACATAGCGGGCGTCGGCTTTCTTCGAGACGATGCCTTCGAGGCCCATGCGGCTGGCCTGGGCGAAGAGCTCGGCGCCGTCGCCGTCGATATGGTCGCTGAGCTGGATCGGCGAGCGCGGATCGATCAGCGGCCCGACCAGCCCCTCCAGCGCCTGCTTGCGGTCGGAAAGCCGCGCGGCGCTGAGGTCGAAGCCATCGAGATGGCAGAGGTCGAAGGCGAAATAGGTCATGGCGCGGGAATTGCCCTCGGACAGGGCCTGTTCGAGGAGATTGAGCGAGGTGACCCCGCGGGCATCCTGCACCACCACCTCGCCGTCGATGAGGGCGGTCTTGCACGGCAGCTTCTCGAAGGCCTTGGCCAAGGCGGAATAGCGACTCGTCCAGTCGTGGCCGTTGCGGGTGATGAGGCGCACCGCGCCGCCCTCGAAGAACACCAGGGTGCGATAGCCGTCGTACTTGATCTCGTGGATCCAGCCGGCGCCTTTGGGCGCCGTCTCGGCGGAAGTGGCGAGCTGAGGTCGCCATTTCGTCGGCAGGGGCGCGGCCACCGCGCCGGCGATCTTGCCGGGCGCGCGGCGGCGCGCGGGCTTGCGGGGCGGGGGCGGCGGTTCGTCCACGGGCCGTCCGGTGACCACGCTGTCGGGCTCTTCGATCAGGACGTCGTAGTCGGCCAGCGGGCGAGCCGCCGGGTCCCGCTCCTTGATCAGCAGCCAGTTGGTCGGATCGTCCGGCAGGCGCTTGAGCATCCAGCCGCCGGCCAGCTTCTCGCCGGAAAGCCGGAACTTGATCTCGCCCGCGGCCAGCGCCGCCTCGGGGTCGGCCAGTGTGACCCAGGTCCCGCGGTCCCAGATGATCACCGTGCCGGCGCCGTAGTTGCCCGCCGGGATGCGGCCCTCGAACGAGCCGTACTCGATGGGATGGTCCTCCACGAGCTTGGCGAAGCGGCGCACCTTGGGGTCCAGGCAGGGTCCCTCCGGCACGGCCCAGCTCTTCAGGGTCCCGCCCATCTCCAGGCGCAGGTCGTAGTGCAGTCGCCGGGCGGCGTGCTTCTGGATGACGTACATCGGCGCGTCCGAGGCGCCGAGGCTGCCTGCGGGCTCCGGCGTCTCGGCAAAGCGGCGCTTGGCGCGGTAGGTGTCGATCCCGGAGGGCATGCGCGGCAGCATGCCCACGCCGGCGCCAATCGTCTATGGTCGCGACATGGCCGGTGAAGCCGTCACTATTTCGATCCGTCCCGGCGAGACCGTTTCCGGCCTGTGGCAGGCGCCGGGTGACGCCACGGCCTGCCTTGTCCTGGCCCATGGGGCCGGGGCCGGCATGACTCACCGGTCGATGGCCGCGACCGCCGACGGGCTTGAGGCTCTGGGCGTGGCGACCCTGCGCTATCAGTTTCCCTACATGGAGAAGGGCGGCCGGCGTCCCGATTCACCGGCGGTGGCGCATCAGGCTGTGCGGGCGGCCGTCGATGAGGCGCGGCGGCGCGCGAACGGACTCCCGCTGTTCGCCGGCGGCCGATCGTTCGGCGGGCGCATGACCTCGCAGGCCCAGGCGCTGGCGCCGCTGGAGGGCGTGCGGGGGCTGGTGTTCTTCGCCTTCCCCCTGCACCCGGCCGGCAAGCCGTCGCTCGAGCGCGCGGCGCACTTGGGGCAG
>DASXGB010000037.1:0-2107 GCA_036489325.1 Caulobacteraceae bacterium | reverse complement strand
GCGTTCTGCCGGAGCTTCAGCATCTGGGCGCCAGCTTGGGTATCGCAAACCTCGCCGATCTCAGAAGCCAGGCGAGTAGCCAGATCGGCGCCATCGTCGGCTGGATCGCCGGCGTGATCGCAGGCGTGGTGACCAGCAGCGTGGCGCTGGCCAACCTGCTCTCCCTGCTCTTCATCACGCCCGTCGTCGCCTTCTACCTGCTGCGCGATTGGGACCGGCTCAGGAATCAGACGAACTCCCTGCTTCCCCAACGCCATGCCGAGACCATCCGCCAGCAGCTCACCCTGGTCGACCGCACGCTTGCCGGCTTCGTCCGCGGCCAGGCCACGGTCTGCCTCGCCCTTGCCGCCTATTATGGTATCGGCCTCACGGTGATCGGCGTCGATTTCGGCCTCGTCGTCGGCATCGGGATCGGCCTCATCTCCTTCATTCCCTATCTTGGCAGCATTACGGGATTCGTCGTCTCGGTGGGGATCGCGCTGGCGCAGTTCGACAGCTGGCTGTCCGTGGGCCTGGTCATCGGGCTTTTCGCTTGTGGTCAGTTCCTGGAGGGCTATGTTCTGACGCCGCGTCTGGTGGGCGACCGGGTCGGGCTGCATCCGGTCTGGGTGATATTCGCGCTCCTGGCCGGCGGCTCGCTGTTCGGCTTCGTCGGCCTGCTGCTCGCCGTGCCGGCGGCCGCCGTCATCGGCGTGCTCACCCGCTTCGCGGTGCTGCGCTATCGCGACAGCCGCTATTACCGGGGCGATCCCACATGACCCAACTCCCCCTCGAGCTAGGTCATCGCGCCTCTTATGGCGGCGAGGATTTCCTCGTCGCCCCGTGCAACCAGGCGGCGGTCGCCTGGCTCGACCGCTGGCCGGATTGGCCCGGGCCCGGGCTTGCGGTCCATGGCCCGCCGGGCTGCGGCAAGACCCATCTCGCCCATGTCTTCCAGGCGGGCGCCAAGGCGAGGCTGCTGGTGCCTCAGGACCTCGAGCGGGCCGCGCCGCTGGCTCTGCTGGAAGGCTATCGCGCCTGCGTCCTGGACGAGGCGCCGCCGGTGCCGGAGCGGGCCCTGCTGCATCTCTATAACGCGCTCGCGGAGCGGGGTGGACATCTCCTGATCGTCTCGCGGCTGCCGCCGGCGCGTTGGGGGGTGGAGCTGCCCGATCTCGCCTCGCGCCTGGCGGCCCTGCCGGCAGTCCGCATCGACCCGCCGGATGACGGCCTGGCGGAGGCTCTCCTTGTGAAGCTCTTCGCCGACCGCCAGCTGACCGTAGCGCCCGGGGTCGTCGCCAATCTGACGGCCCGGCTCGAGCGCAGCTTCGAGGCGTTGCGGCGGGTCGTCGACCGTCTCGACCGCGAATCCCTGGCGCGGCATAGATCTGTCGGCCTGGCGCTTGCGCGGGAGATCGTCGAAGGAGAGGCGGCCTCGGCTCAAGGGCCTCCGGACTAGCCGGATGGCCGGAACCGGGTCCAGCCGGCTGGGGTTTGGAAAGCGCTGATGACACCGATCCTCGCCCTGCTGCGGCCGCACCAGTGGATCAAGAATCTCTTCGTCGCCGCACCCCTGTTCTTCACGCCGGCGGCGCTCTCGCTTGCCGCGGCGGGCCATGTCGCCCTCGGCATCGCCTGCTTCTCGGCCCTGGCCTCGGCCATGTATGTGCTGAACGACTGGTGCGATCGGGAGGCCGACCGGTGCCACCCCCGTAAGCGCCTGCGCCCGCTGGCCGCGGGCACCGTTTCTGTCCGCAAGGCGCTTCTCCTCGCCCTCGGCCTCGCCGTTGCGGGCTTCGCCTTCGCCATTCTCCTGCTGCCGGCGTCCTTCGGCCAGGTGCTCGCGGCTTATGTCCTGCTCAATCTCGCCTATTCCCTTTGGCTGAAGCGGATCGCCATCCTGGACGTGATGGTGATCGCCATCGGCTTCGTGCTCAGAATCTATGCCGGCGGCTTCCTGATCGGCGTGACGCCCACCGTCTGGATCGTCGCCTGCACGCTTCTCCTCGCCTTGTTTCTGGCGCTGGCCAAACGTCGCGACGACATCGTGCGCGGCCTCGAAAAGAACCATCGCCCGGCCCTAGTAGGCTACAATGCGGCCTTCCTCGACATCGCGATCGCCGTCGTG
>DASXGB010000028.1:0-10595 GCA_036489325.1 Caulobacteraceae bacterium | reverse complement strand
GGCAGATAGGCGTAGGACTGGCGCCGGCCGTTGCCGGTCGCCGCCATGCCCATCAGCCGGGCGCTCTGGCGATCGTGCATGTAGCCCTTGAGGACACCGTCCTCGATGAGGATCGTTCGCTCCGTCGGCGTGCCCTCGTCGTCGACCGTCAGCGATCCGCGCCGGCCGTGGATGGAGCCATCGTCGAACACGGTGACGCCGGGTGCGGCCACCCGCTCGCCGATCCGGCCCGAGAACGCGCTCGTCCCTTTGCGGTTGAAATCGCACTCCAGGCCATGGCCCACGGCCTCGTGCAGCAGGACGCCGTTCCAGCCAGGCCCGAGGACCACGTCCATCTCGCCGGCAGGGCAGGGGATGGCGTCGAGATTGACCAGGGCCTGGCGCAGCGCCTCCTCGACCTGGTCTTGCCACCGCTCGGGGGTGATCCAGGCCTCGAACCCGGCCCGGCCGCCGGCGCCGCTCGACCCGTTCTCGCGCCGGCCGTCGCGATCGACGGTGACCTGGACGTTCAGTCGGCAGAGGGGCCGGATGTCGCGGATCAGCCGGCCGTCGGCGCGCAGGATCTCCACCACCCGCCGCTCGCCGATAAGGGAGACGCTGACCTGGGCCACGCGCGGGTCCCGCGCCCGGGCGAAGGCGTCGATCTCCTGCAGGAGGGCGATCTTGTCGGCGAACCCGGGGGAGGCCAGGGGATCGTCATCGCCATAGAGCCGCTCGTTGGTCGGCCTGGGGCCCTCGCCGGCGACGCCGGCGTAGCCGCGCTTGGCCAGCGCCGCTGAATCCGCCGCCCGGCGGATGGCCGCCTCGTTGATCTCGCTCGAGTGGCCGTAGCCGCAGGTCTCGCCGGCCACGACCCTCAGGCCAAAGCCTTCCGTCGAATCGTAAGAGGCCGATTTCAGGCGGTTGTCGTCTAAGACGAACACCTCGCTCTGCGACTGCTCGAGGAAGATCTCGCCATCGTCGGCGTCCTTCAGGGCCTCGCCCAGGATGTCGGCGGCGCGGCGGGGATCGACGCCGGAGGCTTCGAGGATCGAGGGGGCGACGGCGGGGGCGGTCATGGGTCTCTTTCTGAAGGGCTTTCGCTTTGGGCGGCTTTTCTGGCGGGGGCCGGCGCCCAACAGATAGTCGTCCGCGGCCATTTACGGAACCGTCCATCGGCCCGGGCAAAACCATCACCGGGGCGGTGCTTGGCAAGGCGGCTCTTGCCGGGTATGCACCCCCGCAGGCTCAAACGGCCGAGGCGCGGCGAAGCGTTTCCTTTCAGAGGGAAGCGGCGCGCGGCCGGCGGCGTTTCAGCCCCGAAGCGGCGAAACGGAGCGCGCCGCAGCGAGCGTCAAGTTGGATCAGGCCGCGAGGGACATGAGTTCAGAACCAAAGGGGATCTCGCGGCGGCTGGCCGTGGCCGGGGCGGCCCTCACCGTCATCGCCACCTCGGCGCTCGCCGACATTGTCGGCCAGCCGGTCGACAAGGGCATCGACATGCAGCCGGCGGCCTCGCACATCCGGGCCGAACAGATCCTTTTCAACAACTACATCGTCAGCCCGATCATCGTCGCCATCGCCGGCTTCGTTCTGCTGCTGCTGGCCATCATCATCGTCCGCTTCAACAAGCGGGCCAATCCCACGCCGGCCACCTTCAGCCACAACACCCCCATCGAGATCGTCTGGACCGTCGTGCCGGTCCTGATCCTGATGTTCATCGCCGTCTTCTCGTTCCGGCTGCTGTTCGAAGAGCATGACATGCCGGCGCCCTACATGACCGTGAAGGTCACCGGCCGGCAGTGGAACTGGGACTACGAGTATCCCGACCAGAAGATCAGCGCCTACACCTCCACGCCCATGGATGAGGCGGTCGCCAAGGCCCAGAACCTGCCCTACCTGCTGGAGACCAATGCGCCGATGGTGGTGCCGGTGAACCAGGTCGTGCGCGTGCAGGTGACCGCCGAGGACGTGATCCATTCGTGGTCCGTGCCCGCCTTCGGGGTGAAGATCGACGCCATCCCCGGGCGCCTCAACCAGACCTGGTTCAAGGCCGATCGCACCGGCACCTTCTACGGCCAGTGTTCGCAACTCTGCGGCTCCAACCACTCCTACATGCCGATCGAAGTGAAGGTCCTCCCGCAGGCCGATTTCGACGCCTGGGCCGCGAGCAAGCAGCCCAAGCCCGCCGTCACCGTCGCCTCGGCGGCGCCTACACCCGCCGCAGCCGCGACCCCCGCGGCGTCACCCGCCGCGCCGGCCGCTGCGGCCGCCACCCACTAGTTCGAGGGAACCCAGAGTCTAGATCATCATGGCTGACGTCACCCACGAACGAGTCGCTCAGGCCGAGCCCCATGGCTATGGCGCCCACTCCGACACGCCGGGCTTCTTCACCCGCTGGTTCCTGTCCACCAATCACAAGGACATCGGCACGCTCTACATCATCTTCGCCATCCAGGCGGGGATCATCGGCGCGCTGTTCTCCGGCCTGATCCGCTGGGAGATGGCCGAACCGGGTCTGCAGATCTTCACGCCCAACTCGCCGATCAACCTCATGGGTCTCGTCGAGCAGTCCAAGCACGGCTACTACGTGGTGGTGACGGCCCACGCCCTGATCATGATCTTCTTCATGGTCATGCCGGCGATGATCGGCGGCTTCGGCAACTGGTTCGTGCCGCTGATGATCGGCGCCCCGGACATGGCCTTCCCGCGGATGAACAACATCAGCTTCTGGATGCTGGTGGCCTCGTGGATCATGCTGCTCACCTCGATGTTCGTCGACGGCGGGCCGGGCCGGGGCTTCGGCGGCGGCTGGACCCTCTATCCGCCCCTGTCGACGATAGGCCACACCGGGCCGGCGATGGATTGCGCGATCCTCTCCATCCACCTGGCCGGGGCGAGCTCGATCCTGGGCGCCATCAACTTCATCACCACGATCTTCAACATGCGCGCGCCGGGCATGACGTTGCACCGCATGCCGCTCTTCGTGTGGTCGATCCTGGTGACCGTGTTCCTGCTGCTGCTGGCCCTGCCGGTGCTGGCCGGCGCCATCACCATGCTGCTCACCGACCGCAACTTCGGCACCCACTTCTTCGACCCGGCCGGCGGCGGCGATCCGGTGATGTTCCAGCACCTGTTCTGGTTCTTCGGCCACCCCGAGGTCTACATCCTGATTATTCCCGGCTTCGGGATGATCAGCCACATCGTCTCGACCTTCTCGCGCAAGCCGGTGTTCGGCTACCTCGCCATGGCCTACGCCATGGTCGCCATCGGCTTCCTGGGCTTCATCGTCTGGGCCCACCACATGTTCACGGTCGGCATGCCGGTGGACCTGCAGGCCTATTTCGTGGCCGCCACCATGGTCATCGCCGTGCCAACCGGCGTGAAGATCTTCTCGTGGATCGCGACGATGTGGGGCGGTTCGCTGGACTTCAAGACGCCGATGCTGTGGGCCATCGGCTTCATCTTCCTGTTCACCGTCGGTGGGGTCACCGGCGTCGTCCTGGCCAATGCCGGCATCGACTACGCCCTGCACGATTCCTACTACGTGGTGGCCCACTTCCACTATGTGCTGAGCCTGGGCGCCGTCTTCGCCATCTTCGGCGGCTTCTACTACTGGTTCGAGAAGATGTGGGGCGTGCGCTACAACGAGGCGCTGGGCGCGCTGCACTTCTGGATCACCTTCATCGGGGTCAACCTGATCTTCTTCCCGCAGCATTTCCTCGGGATGCAGGGCATGCCGCGCCGCTCGGTCGACTATCCGGTGGCCTTCACCTTCTGGAACCACCTCTCCTCGATCGGCTACGCCATCACCCTGGCGGGCCTCTTCGTCTGGTTCGCGGTGCTGATCGAGGCGGCCGTGCGCCGCCGTCCGGCCCGGGCCAATCCCTGGGGCGCCGGCGCGACGACGCTGGAATGGACCCTGCCGTCGCCGCCGCCGTTCCACCAGTTCAACGACCTGCCGGTGTTCCACGCCGAGCACCACTGATGAGTCCGCGAGTACCGGTCCTGGAGGGGGGCCGATGACGGAGGTCGCCGCCGACGCCGCCCGCACGCCCAAGGCGCGTGCCGCGACGTGGCGCGACTTCCTGACCCTGATGAAGCCCAGGGTCATGTCGCTGGTCGTGCTGACCGCGGTGACCGGCCTCGTCTGCGCCCACGCCCCGATGAGCCCGGTGCTGGCCGTGGTCGCCATCCTCTGCATCTCCGTCGGGGCCGGCGGCTCGGCCGCGCTCAACATGGGCTATGACGCCGACATCGACGCCCTGATGCGGCGCACGCGCGGACGGCCCGTGCCCGCCGGGCGCGTGCAGCGGTCCGACGCCATGGCGCTCGGGGTCGTGCTGTCGCTGTTCTCGGTGGGGCTGATGGCCCTGGCGACCAATTTCCTCGCCGCCGGCCTCCTGGCCTTCACCATCTTCTTCTACGTCATCGTCTACACCCGCTGGCTGAAGCGACGCACGCCGCAGAACATCGTCATCGGCGGCCTCGCCGGGGCCCTGCCGCCGGCCGTGGGCTGGGCGGCGGCCAGCGGCGCCGTTCCCTGGCAGGCCTGGCTGCTGACGGCCCTGATCTTCGTCTGGACCCCGCCGCACTTCTGGGCCCTCTCGCTCTACACCCGCGAAGACTATCGTCGCGCCGGTGTGCCGATGATGCCGGTGACCGCCGGACCGGCCTCCACCCGCCGCCAGATCCTGGCTTACAGCCTCGTCGTCGCCCCGCTCGGCGTCGCGCCGGCCCTGGCGGGCCTGGGCGGCGCCACCTATCTGGCGGTTTCCCTGGCGGGGGGCGCGATGTTCATCTTCCTGGCGGCCCGGCTGGCGTTGAGCCGCGCCGGTGAGGCCGGCGAGGCCGGGGCCGCGGATGGCCACCTCTACGAGGTCGACTCGGGCGCGAAATCGGCGCGCAACCTCTTCGCCTTCTCGATCCTCTATCTCTTCGCCCTGTTCGCCACGTTGCTCGCCGAGCACCTGCTGGGCGCCGCGCCCCTGGCCATCCCCTGGGCAAGGCTGTGAGTGTTCCCGATCCCTACAGAGAGGGCCAGGAGGCGGCCAGGGCCCGGCGGATGCGCAGCATCGCCATTGCCGTCTCCCTCGCCGTCTTCGTGGTCGTGGTCTTCGTCATCACCCTGGTGAAGAAGGGCGGCGGGTGAGCGGGCCCGCCAGGGGCAACGCCCGCGTCGCCCTGATCTGCGGCGCCGTCGTCGTCGCCATGGTGGGCGTGGCCTTCGCCGCCGTGCCCTTCTACCGCGCCTTCTGCCAGGCGACCGGCTTCAACGGCGCCGTGCGGCGGGCGAGCTACGCTCCCGGCCAGGTCTCCAGCCAATCCGTCACCGTCAGCTTCGATACCAATGTGCGCGGCCTTTCCTGGACCTTCACGCCCGATCAGCGCAGCCAGGACGCGCGGCTGGGCGAGCCCAAGCTGGCCTTCTTCCGCGTCACCAACACCGGCGCGGCGGCGGTGACCGGCCGGGCCCTCTACAACGTCACGCCCGAAGCGGCCGGGCCCTATTTCTCCAAGCTCGAGTGCTTCTGCTTCAAGAACCAGACCATCCAACCCGGCCAGACGGTGGAGTTCCCGGTCGTCTATTTCGTCGACCCGCGCTACGCCGCCGACAAGGACGCCATGGCCGCCGGCCCGATCACCCTGTCCTACACCTTCTTCCCGGCCGCGACCGGCCCCAGGGTGGAGACAAAGGCGGCGACGCCTGGCGGATAGGGCGTCGCGCGACATCTGGCCGGCCAAGGCTTGGCCTACCTCGGCTGCACTGAGCATGGCGAACGTCGGCTTCCTGGGCATTGGCCAAACTCCGCCAACGCCCCTTCTCGGACCTTCGAAAGGTGGGCATTCTGGGCAGCGTGCCATTCCGACCCTGCCGGAGGGGCCTTCGCCACCTCGGCCATTCAAACAGGTCCATGGACGCCACCGCCCCGACAATGCCGCGCCTGCGGATCGAGGGTTTGAAGAGCGCCCTCGTCGGGCCGTTCAATCTTGCGGTCCAGCGGGGCGATTGCGTCGGAATCACCGGCCCCTCAGGTTCGGGCAAGAGCCTGTTCCTGCGCATGATCTGCGATCTCGACCCAAACCAGGGTGAGGTAGAGCTGGATGGCGAGCCGCGCTCGCGGATGGCCGCGCCTGCCTGGCGGCGGCAGGTGGTCTATGTCCCGGCAGAGTCCGGTTGGTGGGCTGACCAGATCGCGGACCATTTCCCGAAGGATCGGCGCGCGCCCGCGAACGATATGGCGGCGCGCCTGGGCCTGCCAGCCGACATCATCGGCGGAGCCGTTTCACGCCTTTCGACCGGCGAGCGACAGCGGCTGGCTCTGATCCGCGCCCTCCTTATCGCGTCCCCCGTGCTCCTGTTGGACGAGCCGACGAGCGCTCTCGACGGCGACGGCGCTGCGCGCGTGGAGGCGATTCTGACCGAGCGCATGGCCGCTGGCTTGGCCTTGGTGCTCGTCACGCACGATCCGGCCCAGGCCGTGCGCCTGGCGTCGCAGCGATTTGTCATGGCGGCAGGACATCTGGAGACCGCGCCGTGAGCACGACGATTTCGCTTACGCCGTGGGATCTGGCGATCGCGTCCAGTCTGATCGTCTTCGACGCGATCCTGTCGCTTGTCTTTCGCCTGGGGCTGCACCGACAGATCTTAGTCGCCAGCGCACGGCTGGTCGTACAGCTGGTGGCGATCGGCTTTGTGCTGAAGTTCGTCTTTGCGCTCAAGAATCCCGCAGTCACCCTGCTCCTGATCCTGGTCATGGTGCTGATCGCTGCGCGCGAAACTGCGGCGCGGTCGGAACGACGATTCAAGGGTCAAACCGGCTTGGCGATCGGCGCGGCGAGCGTCGCCTCCGCCACTCTCGTCACGGCGCTATTCGCCTTGACGACGGCCCTGCGCCCGCACCCCTGGTACGACCCGCACTATGCCATCCCGCTGGCCGGCATCCTGCTCGGCAACATCTTGAACGCCACCAGTCTCTCGCTCGACAGTCTGCTCGGCCCCATGGCAATCCAGCGGAACGCGGTGGAGGCGCGACTGACCCTGGGCGCGACCTACTGGGAGGCGGCCACCCCGTATGTGCGAGATGCGATCCGGCGCGGGCTGGTGCCGATCATCAACCAGATGTCGGCCGCCGGCGTCGTCACGTTGCCAGGCATAATGACCGGCCAGATCCTCGCTGGTCTTGATCCGCTGGAAGCCGTCAAATACCAGATCCTGCTTATGTTCCTCCTCGCCGGCGGGAGTGGCCTTGCAGCGGCGGGCGCGGCCTATCTGGCGGCCTGGCGACTCACCGACGATCGCCAGCGGTTGCGGCTCGATCGGCTGGCTCCGGCCCGCGGAGGTTGAATACGACGCCGTGAGCGAGACGGCTGTCCGCGTGCGAGTAGCAGGGGTAGTGCACGCCGCCTCGCGCGCTTAGAATTAGGCGCCTGACTTGCGGAACTTCACACGCCAGATCGTTCGCGCAGAAGGAGAAATCCGATGGACCGGCGCGCCTTTGCGTCCGGGCTCGCGATAGGGACCGCGGCCTCGCTACTGCCCGCACTGGCGCGGACCGAAGATGCAACCCCCGCGCGAATGGCGATCGGCGTTCGAAACGTCGTCCTCGTGCATGGCCTCTTCGCCGACGGGTCGAGCTGGTCCGAGGTGATACCGCGCCTCCAGGCGGCGGGCCTCAACGTGACCTCCGTGCAGAATCCGCTGACCACACTGGATGAGGCCGTGGCTTCAGCGCAGCGCGTGCTGGCGCGGCAGGATGGGCCGACCGTGCTGGTGGGACATTCGTTCGCGGGCATGATCGTCACCGAGGCGGGAGTCGACACCAAGGTCTCGGCAGTCGTCTATGTGGCGGCGCGGGCGCCGGATGCGGGTGAAGATTACACGGCGCTGGCGAAGAGGTTCCCGACCCCGCCGGCCTCGGCGGGCATCGTCTTCGATGGCGAGGAAGGGCGCCTCAGCGAAGCCGCGTTCTTGCGCGATTTTGCGGGCGACCTGCCGGAAGCCGAGGCGAAGGTTCTCTATGCGGTTCAGGAGCCGTTCCACATTGCCCTGCTCGCCGGCAAGACCACGCACGCTGCGTGGCGGACGAAACCCAGCTTCTATGCCGTTTCGACCGAGGACCGGACGATCAACCCCGATCTCGAGCGCTTCATGGCCAAGCGCATGGGCGCCAAGACAGTCGAGATCAAGTCCAGCCATCTGTCGCTGATCTCGCATCCGCAGGAAGTGACCGATCTGATTTTGGAGGCCGCCGGGCGTCATTGAGGCTCTGCTCGGTCCCTTCGATTCTTGCGATCTGCGCCGCTGTGCTCGCCGGACGCTCGATCGCTTGGGCGGACGATGCGCCCCATCCGCAATCTTCAGCCCTCGCCTCGCCATCATCTGCATCTCCATCGGATCTCACGAACCCGGTCGCCGGTGCGGATAATCTGCGCACGTACTGGGAGCAGAAGGGAGTAACTTTCAGCTTCTCCTACTTTGGCGATCTGTTCGACAACCCTTCCGGCGGCGTGAGGCAAGGCGCCGGGTACGACGGGCGTTTCGGCATGATCGTCGATGTCGATCTCGCCGAGCTTGGCTGGTCCGGCGCGAAACTTCACGCCAGCTTTCATCAGATCCACGGCGACCAGTTCAGCGCCGGTCATCTCGACAACCTAGCGACGGTGAGCGGGATCGAAGCCCCGCCCTCGACCCGGCTGTTCAATCTCTGGATCGAGCGGCAGCTCGGCAGCCAATTGAGCCTGCGTGTTGGCCAGTTCACCGCCGCCCAGGAATTCCTGGTCAGCCAGAACGCCGGTCTCTTCGTCAACGCCACCTTCGGCTGGCCAGTGCTCGCCGCCCAGGACCTGCCGAGCGGTGGCCCGTCCTACCCCGAAGCGACCCCAGGCGTGAGGCTGACCTTCGCGCCAAACCCCCAACTCACCATCCGGGCCGCCATATTCAACGGCGATCCCGCCGGTCCCGGGGCTGGCAATCCCGTCGAGCGCGATCCCTATGGCTTGGCTTTCCGGGTGAGGGACCCGCCATTCCTGATCGCCGAATTGGCCTTCGCTCACGGTCAGCCGTCCCCGGCATCGCCTGTCGAAAGTCCCAGCCAGGAGGGCATGGGCAGGGCGACCGGGGCAGGCAGCGGCGTTTCGGGCCTGCCCGGCGAGATCACGCTCGGCGCCTGGGGGCACGCCGGCTGGTTTGCCGATCAACGTTTCGATGCGCGGGGCGGACTCTTGGCGCTTTCTGGCGGACCGCCGCTACAGCACAGAGGTGATTTCGGCCTCTACGCCATGGTCGATCAAATGCTTTGGCGTGCGCCCGGCGGCGGCGATCGCGCCCTGAACGTCTTCTTTCGGGCGGTCGCGGCGCCGAGCGATCGCAATCTGATCGATCTCTATTTCGATGGCGGCTTCACCTTCAACGGGCCTTTCGCCTCGAGGGCGGATGATACGATTGGCCTAGCGGTTTCATTCAGCCGCATATCGCCGCGAGCGGTCGAATACGATCGCGACTTGGCAGCGTTGAGTGGCGAACCCACGCCCATCCGCGACTTCGAGGCGGTGATCGAGCTGACTTATCAGGCTAAGATCAACAGCCGCTGGTCAGTGCAGCCCAATATCCAATACGTTGTTCATCCGGGGGGCCACATAGCCGACCCGCTCGAACCGAGCGGCCTCTGGCCAATTCGCGACGCAATCGTCCTCGGGATGCGCACGATTGTGAGGTTCTAGGCGTTAGCACGGCTAAGCTGCATGTCGGGGGCTAATCGCAATCCGAGGAACGATTGCCGCCGGAACCCCGCGCCAGGCGGAGACAGGTAGCGGTCCGTCTGCCCCCACCGCCAGTCCGAGAGGCAGAGGAAGGGATGAACGCCGTGAATACTGCACCGCTCGCGAACGATCTCGCGTTGATTGTGGGCGGCGGCCCGGGCATCAGCGCGAGTTGCACGCGGCTGTTCCTGGCGAACGGCATACGTGTCGCCATCGCCGCGAGGAATCCCGACAAGCCGGTTCTGAAATCACTGGAGGCAGAGGGCGCGCGGCTCTACGTGTGTGACGCCAGCGCGCCCGCCGAGGTGGCGACGCTCTTTCGAAGCGTCACCGCCGACCTCGGACGGCCAAACCTGGTCGTCCACAACATCGATGGCCGCACGCCGGGAATATTCCGCAAGGCGATCACGGAGGCAGACCCTGACCTCGTGAACGACACCCTGAGAAACAGTGCGATCAGCGCTTTTCTCGTCGGCCAGCAAGCGGCGAGGGTGATGCTGGAGACCGAGCCGAACGCTCAAGGGGCGCGTGGGACGATCATCTTCACCAACGCGAGCGCCGCGCTGAAGGGTTATCCGCAGAGCGCCGCCTTCGCGATGTCGTGTCACGCCAAATCCGGATTGGCCGAAAGTATGGCGCGTGAACTGATGCCAAAGGGAATTCACGTCGCCCAGGTCCCGATCGACGCCGCCATCGGCTTCACGCAGGAGGACGGATCACGCGCCCACCGCCTCGCAGGGACGACGGTCGACGACAACATGGCGGATCCCGACCGGATCGCGGAGGTCTATCTCCAGCTCCATCGCCAGCACCGCTCGACGTGGGCCTTCGAGGTGGTTCTGCGGCCATGGGTC
>DASXGB010000011.1:0-6752 GCA_036489325.1 Caulobacteraceae bacterium | reverse complement strand
GGAACGCCGTTCGTGATCCACGTCGGGGGCGCGCCGCTGCAGGCCGGCGGCCCGTGGATGAACACCGGCCGGCCGGCGGCCAGGGACTGGATGGGCGGCGGCGAGAATCTGAGAACGAAGGACATCGCCATCGCGCACCAGTCGCCGGAGGCGTTCGTCAGCATGATGGTGATCGACGGGCTGCTGGAGCGTCACCCGGCCCTGAGAGGCGCAGTCGTGGAACTGGGCGCCGGCTGGGTTCCTGAGCTCGTTCGCCGCCTTGATTGGGTAGTCGATCACTGGAAGCGAGTCGATGAGGGGCTGCGGTCGTTCACCCGCAAGCCGTCTGAACAAATCTGCGAGCAGCTGGCCTTCACGCCGTTCGTCTTTGAGCCTGTCGGCGAGCTGATCGATCAATCGAGCGCCGAGCTCTACCTGTTCTCGACCGACTATCCGCACGTCGAGGGTGGCCGCAATCCGATCGGCCGGTTCGAGGCGGCGCTTGGCGACCGCAGCGAGGCGGTGAGGGACCTGTTCTACGCCGAGAATTTCCTGCGCATCTTTCCAGACGCACGGGTGGCGGCGAAGGCGCAGGCGGCGGTTTCCGCCTAGACGCGTCAGCGGGCGGTCATACCGCCGTCAATGACGAGCTCGGTCCCGGTGACGTAGCGCGAGTCATCGCTGGCGAGCCACAGGACGCCCTTGGCGATATCCTCCGGCAGGCCCTTGACCCCCATGGGAACCGACATGGCCGAGATGGCGTCGAGGTCGGGCGGAGCGTTGGCGCCGTCGCCACCGCCCGGAATCACTGTCATCCAGATCGGCGTTTCGATGATCCCCGGATGCACCGAGTTCACCCGCACGCCGTCCCTCATTTGGGCACATTCCAGGGCCACCGCCTTGGTGAAAAGGCGCACCGCGCCCTTGGTGGCGCAATAGCCGGCCAGCATCGCTGCGCCGCGCAGGCCGGCCACCGACGAGATGTTGATGATCGACCCGCCGTTTCCAGCCTCACGCATGAGCTTGATGCCGTGCTTGCAACCCAGGAACACGCCTTCGACATTGATCGCTTGCTGGCGCTTGAAATCGGCAAGGCTCATTTCCGTGATGGTCGGCGCGCCCAGGCCAATGCCAGCGTTGTTGACCAGCACATCGAGACGGCCATAGGCGCCCTTCACGTCGCCCACGATGGAGATCCAGGCATCTTCCGACGTGACGTCGTGATGGATGTAGCGGGCCTCGCCGCCAGCCCTGCCGATGTCCGCCGCCACCGTCTCACCTTTGTGGTCCTGGATGTCGGTGACGATGACCTTTGCCCCCTCGCGCGCCAGGGCCTCGGCGCAGCCGGCTCCGATGCCGCTCGCGCCGCCGGTGACAACCGCCACTTTGCCGTTCAGCTTGCCCATGGGCGCCTCCTTCGCTTTTGCGGGGTTCTACACCGCGTCCGGCCCGCGCCAAGCGTGACCCCAGGTCAAGGCGTTGACGTGGCCATAAGACGCACTTAATACGGTGTATTAAATGAAATCAGCCTCCGCCGCGACCCTCAGGACCTCGTCCGTCGGCACACCGTTGGAGTTGCTCGATGTCGCCGAGCGGCTGTTCGCCGAGCGCGGTGTCGAAAACGTCGCCCTGACTGAGATCGTCACCGCCTCAGGCCAGAAGAACCGCTCGGCCGTGCACTATCATTTCGGTTCGCGCGACGGGGTGCTCACTGCGGTGCTGAGCCGTCGCCTGGCCCCCATCAATGTACGGCGCGAAGCGGCGCTAGATGCGCTCCCTTCCAAGTCGACATTGGCGCAGGTCATCCGGGCGACCATGCAGGCGCTTATCGAGGTGGTCGAGGCCGAGCCATGGGGCGCCGATTACATCGCCATCCTCGCCCAGGTGATGTTCCATCCAAGGCTTCTGGGTCAGCGGGCGGTCGATGATGCGCTGCTGACCGGCGTTCGGCGGGCGCGCCGTCTCGTCTGTCAGGCCGCGCCGCATGTCCCAGTCGACGTCATCAGCCGTCGCCTCGACTGGCTCAATGAAACCGTTGTCTTCGCCCTGGCGCGCTGGGTGCGCGACACGCCGCCCGAGGGCCGCTCGCAAGCCGGCGCCACAGGCCTGATCAACCAGCTTACGACCTATGGCGCGGCGGCCCTGGCCGCTCCGCCGACCTCAGGAAGGACGACATGACCCAGAAGACCCCGGCCGGCGAACCGTTCGAAGGCGTGATCGGCAAGACCTTCGCCGAGTCCCAGCCGTGGTGGCCGGCGCCGCGCCTGAAAACGGGCGCCCCGGACGTTGTCATGGTGGTGCTGGACGACACCGGCTTCGCTCACCTGGGCTGCTACGGCTCGACCATCGAGACGCCCAATATCGACTCCCTGGCTGCCGGCGGGCTCCGCTTCACCGGATTCCATACCACGGCGCTTTGTTCGCCCACCCGCGCTTGCCTGATGACCGGCCGGAACCATCACGCGGTGGGCATGCGCGCGATCTCCAACTTCGACACCGGTTTTCCGAACATGCGCGGGGCCATGCCGAAGGCGTCGGCCACCATGGCGGAAATCCTCAGGGACAAGGGCTATGCCACCTTCTGCGCGGGCAAATGGCACCTGGCGCCCATGGCCGAATGCACCGCAGCGGGGCCGTTCGCCAACTGGCCGCTGCAGAAGGGATTCGACCGCTACTATGGCTTCCTGCAAGGCGAGACCGATCAGTTCCACCCTGAGCTCACCAGCGACAACCATTTCGTCGACCCGCCGGCGAGCGCGGAGGAGGGCTACCATTTCTCCGAGGACGTGACTGACCGCGCTTGCGGCATGGTCCGCGACCTCACCTCGCTCGTCCCGGAGCGGCCGTTCTTCCTTTATCTCGCCTACGGGGCCATGCATTCGCCGCACCAGGCGCCTGCGGCTTGGTTGGAGAAATATCGCGGCCGTTTCGACGCCGGGTGGGACGAGGCCCGCGCGGCCTGGTTCGAGCGCCAGAAAAGGATGGGGATCGTGCCGCCGGATACCCTTTTGGCGCCGCACAACCCCGGTGTTCGTCCGTGGACGGAGCTTACCAAGAACGAGCGCCGGTTCGCCGCCCGCCTGCAGGAGGCGTTCGCGGCCATGCTCGATCACACCGACGCTCAGATCGGCCGGCTGCTCGCGTTCCTCAAGCAGATCGGTCGCTGGGAAAATACGATCTTCATTCTCCTCTCGGACAATGGCGCCAGCCAGGAGGGCGGCGCGGCCGGCGTGCTCGACGAGATGAAGTGGTTCAACGGCCTGCGCGAGAACCCCGACGAGGCGGTGCTGCGCCTCGACGACATCGGCGGCCCCAACAGCCACTGCAACATCCCGTGGGGCTGGGCCCAGGCCGGAAACACGCCGCTCAAATGGTACAAGCAGAACACTCACGGCGGGGGTGTGCGAGATCCGCTAATCGTCAGCTGGCCCAAAGGGTCGTCGGACGCCGGCGGCCTTCGCCATCAGTTCGTACACGCCATCGACATCGCTTCGACGATCCTCGAGGTCGCCGGTATCGAGGCGCCGACCGAGGTCGCCGGCGTCGTTCAGATGCCCGTCCACGGCCATAGTTTCGCCAAGGCGCTGACCGGGGAGGACACTTCGCCGCGCAAGGGTCCGCAGTATTTCGAGATGCTCGGTCACCGGGGACTCTGGCTGGACGGCTGGAAGGCGGTGACCCATCACAAGGCCGGTGCGCCTTTCGACGACGACCGTTGGGAGCTCTATGATCTCAGGACGGACTTTTCCGAATGCGTCGATCTGGCTGAGACCGAACCGGAACGCCTCTCGGCCATGGTCGACCTGTGGTGGAAGGAGGCCGAAGCGTACGGTGTCCTGCCGCTTGACGATCGAAACGCCTTCGCCCTCTTCCGCGCGTCCATGCGGCCGGGATTGCCGACGGCAAGGCTCCGCTTCCTCTATCGGCCGCCGCTCTCGCACATCGTTTCGGACGCCTGCCCTCCGCTGGCCCGCGGCTGGCGAACCCTCGTCCGACTAGAGCACCCCGAGGGAGCGGCGGACGGGGCGTTGGTGGCGCGTGGCAGCCGCAACAGCGGCTTCGCGCTCTACGTGCGCGATGGCCGGCTTGTGTTCGACTACAACCACTTCCACGATCACACTCGGATCGAGGCGGCCGAACCGCTGCGGCCCGGCGCGCGCGAGATCGAGCTTCGGGTCCCTCGCGGACTGGACGGCGGCTCGCAGGCTGAATTGCTGGTCGACGGCGAGGTGGCGGCTGCGGTCGCCATCCCCCGACTTCTTTTCCTCATTTCCAGCACCGGCATGGACGTTGGCCGCTCGCTGGCGCCGGTCAACGATGACTACCATGCGCCGTTCGCTTATCCCGGCCGAATCGACGAGGTGGTCTTTGAGATTCCAGGCGCGGCGCCCGCCGGTGAGGTCAAGGCGCAGGTGCGGGCGGAGATGACGCGGCAATAACCGGTAAAGGCGGGGTCGACGCGACCGAACCCTGCACTATCTTCTCAGTCGCTCACCTGCTTCTGGACCATTTACGAATGACCGACACACCCGAATACACGCCGCCTGCCGTCTGGGCCTGGAACAAGGAAAGCGGCGGCCGCTTTGCGGCCATCAACCGGCCCATCGCCGGGGCGACGCATGAGGCGGCCCTGCCGGTCGGCAAGCACCCGTTCCAGCTCTACTCGCTGGCGACGCCGAACGGCGTCAAGGTGACGGTAATGTTCGAGGAACTGCTTGCGGCCGGACACTCCGGCGCTGAGTACGACGCCTGGCTGGTCCGGATCCAGGGCGAGCAGTTCGGCAGCGGATTTGTCGAGGCGAATCCGAACTCGAAAATCCCGACGATGGTCGACCGCAGCGGCCCGAAACCCTTTCGGGTGTTCGAGTCCGGGTCGATCTTGTTGCACCTCGCGCAAAAGTTCGGCGCCTTCCTTCCGACTAAACCAGATCAACGCGCCGAATGCCTGTCATGGCTCTTTTGGCAGATGGGTTCCGCGCCCTACCTGGGCGGCGGCTTTGGTCACTTCTACGCCTACGCACCGACGAAGATCGAATACGCCATCGATCGGTTCGCGATGGAAGTGAAACGCCAATTGGACGTGCTCGATCGGCGCCTCGCCGAGGCCGAGTATCTCGCGAGCGATACCTACACCATCGCCGACATGGCAGTGTGGCCCTGGTACGGCGCCATGTCCAAGGGCTTCCTCTACGGCGGTGGGGAATTCCTGCAGGTCGGGGAGTACAAGAATGTGATCCGCTGGACCGATCAGATCGCGGCCCGCCCGGCGGTCAAGCGTGGGCGCATGGTGAACTGCGCATGGGGCGATCCGGCCCACCAGCTGCACGAACGCCACGACCCCAGCGATTTCGATCTGCGGACGCAGGACAAGCTCGAGCCTGCCGAAAGCTGAGCACGCCGCGGGAAAAAGCTCTTTCGAATGCCCGCCCAATCGATCTAAGGGTTCGGTGTCGGCGGGAGAGGCATGAGCGACATCTTCATTTCCTACGCCCGCTCGACGGAGCGCGAAGCCAGGGCGATCGGCGAGGCCCTGCGGGCGCTCGGCTATGGCGTCTGGCGTGACGACGAGATCCCCGCCCACCGCTCGTTCGCCGATGTTATCGAAGAACGGCTCAAGGCGTCGAAGGCGGTGGTGGTGGTGTGGTCGGCCGAGGCGGCGAAATCGGCTTGGGTGCAGTCGGAGGCGGATCGCGCCCGGACGGACGGCAAGCTCATCCAGCTCAGCCTCGACGGCGCGCCCCTGCCGATGCCCTTCGACCGCATCCAGTGCGCCGACCTCATCGCCTGGAGCGGAGACCCGGGCCATGCCGGCTGGCGTCAAGTGACCGACAGCCTGGCGCAGCTGGTCGGCGCCGCCGATCGAGGCGCCGCCCAGCCGGCGCGCCAGCCCCGCAAGCTCGCCCTCTGCGTGCTGCCGTTCGCCAACATCAGCGACGATCCGCAACAGGAGTATTTCTCCGACGGGATCAGCGAGGACGTGATCACCGACCTATCCAAGGTCTCGGCGCTCACCGTGGCTTCACGCAATTCGGCGTTCGCCTATAAGGGCAAGTCCACGCCTATCGCGCAGGTGGCCCGCGACCTCGGCGTCAGCCACGTGGTCGAAGGCAGCGTGCGCAAGGCCGGCAATCGGGTGCGGATCACCGCCCAGCTCATTGAGGCGGCCACCGACACGCACCTGTGGGCCGAGCGCTGGGACCGCGACCTCGACGACATCTTCGCCCTGCAGGACGAGATCAGCCAGGCCATCGTCGCCGCTCTCAGGATCAGGCTTCTGCCGAACGAGCGCAGGGCGATCGAAAAGCGGGGCACCGCCAACGCCGAGGCCTACACCCTGTTTCTCCTGGCCCGTCAGTATCTGGATAGCGGCGCCCGCGGCGATTCCCAGCGCGAGAAGGCGGTCGTTCGCCTGGCCCGGCGGGCGGTGGAGTTGGACCCGCAGTACGCCAAGGCCTGGGCACTCCTGGCCTACGGCCTGTCGTCAATTCCAGAAGAGCACCGTTCGGATGAATCGGATGGAAAATCCGAAGCCGAGCGGGCGTTGGCGCTCGATCCGGATTGCGCCGAAGCGCATGCGGCGAAGGCCAATGTGCTGGCCTTTGCCGGCAAGCGCGAAGAAGGGGTCGAAGAGGTCGAACTCGCCCTGAGACTCGATCCAGAATCCTACGACGCGAACCGCGTGGCGGGCAGCCTGTTTTACCGGTATCGCCGATTCCAAGACTCCGCGCGCTGTTTCACGGTTGTCGCCAATCAGGCGCAAGCGGATTTCTCAC
>DASXGB010000006.1:0-8322 GCA_036489325.1 Caulobacteraceae bacterium | reverse complement strand
GCTCCTCGCCCGTGTCGCTCTGGCAGACCACGGTCGTCGCCGTCCTCCCCGTGGCGTCGGTCTCGATGCGGATTGCCTTGCGTCCGGCGAGCACGGTGACGTTGGGCGCCGAGAGCAGCGGCTCGATCGCCAGGGTGCGGGCGTCGCACTTGGCCCGCAGCAGGCACGGATAGCCGCCGCAGGTCTTGCACTTGATGCAGGTCGAGGTCTGCGGGTGGGCTTCGTCGAGCTTGACGCCGAGCGGCAGCGAGAACGGCCGCCAGCCCTGCGCCTGCCAGTGGGCCTGCAGCGCCGCGATCGCCGGATCGTGGCTGACGGCCGGGTAGGCATAGGGTGGTTCATCGCCGGCCTCGGTGGGATCGACGCCCCGCTGGCCGTGCACCATCCACGCCCGCTCGGCCTCGTCGTAATAGGGCGAAAGGTCGGTGAGGCTGATTGGCCAGGCTGGCGAGATCCCGCCGCCGGCGTGCTTGATCTCCCCAAAGTCGCTGCCGCGCAGGCGCATCAGCGCCGCGCCATAGAAGGTCGTGTTGCCGCCGACGAAATAATAGCTGTTGGGCGTGAAGGGGTGGCCCTTCTTGTCGAACCACTGGTCGGTGGTGCGATAGCGATGCTGCAGCCACACCGCCTTGGGGTCCCAGTTCTCAGCCTCGCGCGGCAGGTGCGGCCCGCGCTCGAGGATCAGGATCTTCTTGCCGGTCGGCGCCAGGCGCTGGGCGAGCGTGCCACCCCCCGCACCGGAGCCCACGATGATCACGTCGAACTGCGAACTCATGGATGTCTCCGACGGCCGATGCGATTGCATACTGGCTTAGCATTCCCCTTCCGTCCGCTCACCCCTGCGAAGATTGCCGGGAGGCGTTTTGCGGGTTCAGCGCGCGCGCCCTTCGCCCGCGCAGCCGCACGCCGAAGCGCGCCTGGCGCCGTCATTTTGCAGCTTGTGCGCCTCCGCGGCTTTTGGTCTGGTCGGCCAATGGCGCGGGTCGAGCTTTCGCGGGTGCGCAAGGCGTTCGGCGCGACCGCGGTATTGCGCGACATCGATCTCACTGTCGAAAACGGCGAATTCGTCGTCTTCCTGGGACCTTCGGGCTGCGGAAAATCCACCCTCCTTCGCATCATCGCCGGCTTGGAAGAGGCCAGCGAAGGCGACGTCCGCTTTGACGCGGAACGGGTCAACGACATCTCGCCGGCCGAACGCGGCGTGGCGATGGTTTTCCAGTCCTACGCGCTCTATCCGCACATGACCGTGTTCGAGAACATGGCCTTCGCCCTCAAGCTGGCGAAGACCCCGAGAGAGGCCGTGGACCAGGCGGTGCAGGAGGCGGCCGGTATCCTGAACATCGAGCCCCTGTTGCGGCGTCGGCCCAGGGAGCTCTCAGGCGGCCAGCGGCAGCGGGTCGCCATTGGCCGCGCCATCGTGCGCAAACCCAAGGTGTTCCTGTTCGACGAGCCTCTTTCCAACCTGGACGCGGCGCTGCGGGTCCACATGCGCTACGAGTTCGCCAAGCTTCACCAGACCCTCGGCGCGACCATGATCTACGTCACCCACGATCAAGTCGAAGCGATGACTCTCGCCGACCGGATCGTTGTCCTTCGCGACGGTCGCGTGGAGCAGATCGGAGCCCCGCTCGATGTCTATAGGCGCCCGGACAATCTGTTTGTCGCCGGCTTCATCGGCTCGCCCAGGATCAATCTGCTGAGCGGCGAGCTGGTTGAGGCCAGCGCGACGGTGGCCGTCGTGAAGGTGGGTTCAGGCGATATCATCAGCGTGGCGGCCGATGCGTCCCGGGCCGGGCCTGGAAGCCGGGTCACGCTGGGTGTGCGGCCGGAGCACTTCATAGCCGAGGCCCGGGCGAATACCCTGGGCGCCACCGTGCGTTTCGTGGAGGCGCTGGGATCGACCTCTTTCGCCTATGGATCGCTGACGTCCACTCAGGAGGAATTGGTCGTGCAACTGGCCGCCGACGTATCGCCCGAGCCCGGACAAGCGTTGCGGCTGGGCGTCGCGGCAGACGCCGCTCACCTGTTCGACACAGACGGGAGAGCTTTTCCGCGGCCGCCAGCGCCTCTGTCCGTGGCCTGACGCAGATCAACGATCAGTTCGCCTGGACCCTCCAAGCGCACAGCGTCGGCGTTCCAGCTCAGCGCGTGGCCATTGAAGCGCACCGGGCCGGGCCGCTCCGCAAATGGCCAGGGGAAGACGAAACCGCCGGGCGGTCGCGCGTCGCCGCTCACCCGAACCGTCAACCGGCCGTCCCCGGTCTTCGCCGACCAGTTCAGCACGCCGTAGGGCGTTCGCAGGCCCCGCACGCCCACTTCAGAACTCTTGAACCAAGCCGGTGGAATTCCGGCGCCAAGGACCAGCGAGGCGTCGTCCACGCGTTCGAAGGCGAACATGTCGAGCACGGACCGGACGAAGTCCGAGGCCACCCAGGCGTGGGGCATGTCGCCGATGAATCGCGGTTTGCGCAGGTCGCGGCCGACAACCTCGGCCCAGCCGTTCCAGGCCAGCGGCCGACGATCCTTCAGATAGAAATCGAGCGCGGCCGCGGCGCGGTCGCGCCAACCGAGGCGGACGTAGGTTCCGATCGTGCGCAGCTCGTACGGAGTGTAGGCGTCCCAGGCTGGATCAGCGTCGCGGCGCTTCTCGAAGCGCTGCCAGTTGCTCTCGAAGGTATTGTTCAGCAAGTCTGCAGGCAGTGCTGCCGCCTCGCCGCCCGGCGCCAGGGCGATGGTTGTCGAGGTCGGATCGAAATCACCGCGGTCGGCTGAGCCTGGAATGTAGTCGATGCCGTGCGCGCGGACAGCGGCCCGAAGCGAGGCGAGAAGGTCGAGGCGGAAATCGTCGCGATCGCGGCTCAGTCGCGCCGCAGCCGTCGTTTCGCCCAGCGTCTCGGAGATGAAGACCGCGTCCTTGTAGCCGCGCAGGCCCCAGAAATCGTCCCAGTAGGAATAGGCCGGTTTGTCGGAATAGCCCTCGTGGCTGATCGACGGCGCCAACAGGCCTTGGGTCGCCTGACGATCGGGTCCGTCCGAGTCGGCGGCAGGCTCGCGCCGGCGCAGGCCATCCATGTAGTCCGCCGCCGCCAGGACGTGCGGCCACATGGACCGAAGTAGGGGCAGGTCGCCGCCATAGCGGTAGGCCTCGGCGGCGAGGAAGATGAATTCGCCCTCGCTGTCGTTTTCCGGGGTCGGGTCCGGCCCGCGCGCGTCGACGCAGCAGGGCGCCTTGCCGCCGGCGAACTGGAAGGGCGCATACCAGCGCAGATAGTCCTGCACGACCCGCGTCTCCCCCAGCCGAAGCAGGGCCTCCGAGATCATTGCCCCGTCACGGATCCAGGAGCGGTCGTAAGACCGTGTTCCCGGACGCAGAATGGGGCCACGCCGGGAGATGAGCACGTAGGCCAGCGAGGTCCTGAGCGTGTCCGCGACCGCTCGCTCCCGCGGCGGCGTGACCAGGGTGACCCGACCCAGCCGTCGGCGCCAATCGCGAGCGGTGGCGGCCAATGCCTGCCCGAACGCGACTCGCGTCCGGGCGACGCTTGGCCCGGCGTCCGCCAGGGGCGCTACCCATTCGACAGTGGCGCGACCGCGCGCCGGCAGGGCGAGGCGGTAGATCAAGGCGCCGGAAGCGAAACCGGCGGGATCGTGGACGCTCGCCTCTTCAGCGGAAGCGGCGGGGTGGGAGCCACGCAGGCTAGCAAGGTCCAAGGGTTCCGCGGTGAATCGACTTCCGGGAGTGAGGGCGAACACACGCAGCCGTCCGTTGAGCGTCAAGCGCGATCCGTCCCAGCCGAGGTCGTAGATAGGGCTGACGCCGCCTGGAGAATTGAGGAATTGCCCGGGCCCATTCACCTGAAAAGGTCTTACGGCCAGGACCAGGGCCAGCCTCTGCGGCCGTCTCGTCAGGCTACGCAGCTGGTAGCGCGCCGCCAGCTGCGGGTGGCTGGGATCTCCAAAAGCAAAGCTGGTGATCCGCAAATCCCAACCGCGACGTCTCCAATCCACGCCGGGAATGGGCAGGTAACCGTCTTCGAGCGACTGGGAGATGGTGACGTCGGCCCACGTCGAGAGCCGGCCGTTGTCGATGACGAACGGCTCGATGGAGGCGCCGCCCTTGCCGAGCTCGATGGCGCCATCCTCGGAGATCAGGCCATTGGCCGCGCCGCCGTCAACGCCGACGATCGTCCAATACGACTGCTCTCCACTGAAGGCGCGAGGATAGACGCCCCGCGGCGCCACCTTGGCCTTGGCCTCGGTGGCGGCGTTAGCCGCTTGAGCCGGGTCCGCGGTCGAACCATGAGCCTCCTCGCCGATCGCCGCCAGGCAAGCGGCGATCCAGGCCGCTGCGATCAGCCGCATGGAACGGCGAGCGAGGCGCCGGTCGATGTCCGCCTAGCCTCCGTCCGCTTCAAGACATGCGCCGTTGCCGGCGACCACCTGGGCGTAGAAGCGAGCGCTGTGCTTGAGCGTTCGCGCCTGGGTGCGGAAGTTCACATGGACGATGCCGAAGCGCTTGGAATAGCCAAGCGACCATTCGAAGTTGTCGAGCAGCGACCACACCATATAGCCCTCGACCTTGACGCCGCGAGCAATCGCCTCTCGCACCGCGTTCAGATGGGTCCGCAAGTAATCGATGCGCAGAGGGTCGTTGACTGTCCCGCCATTGGCGGTCGGCGGATCGTAGAAGGCGGCTCCGTTCTCGGTGATCTGGATCGGTATGTCGCCATAGCGCTGCTTGACCCAGACTAGGATGTCGGTCAGCCCCTGGGGAAACACCTCCCAGTCGGTTTCGGTGTAGGTCGCCCCTTCCTGTTTCACCGCTGCGGCTTTCAGCGGCCAACTGGCGTCGTCGTGGCGCGTCACGCTGCGCGTGTAATAGTTGACCCCCAGCCAGTCGATCGGCTGGGCGATAAGGGCGAAGTCCTCGTCCGGCCACGTGGGCCAGGCTTCGCCGAAGATCTCCGCCATCTCATCCGGATAGCGACCAAAAAACACCGGATCCAGATATTGGCGGTTCATGTAGGCGTCGGCGCGGGCGACGGCCGCCAGGTTGGCCGGGTCCTCCGAGGCCGGGTATTTCGGCTCAAGATTGACCACCAGGCCGATCCGATGCCTGCCCTCCGCGCGGTACGACTTCACCGCCTGGCCGTGAGCGCGCAGCAGATTGTGTGAGGCGATCGGCGCCTCGAACCGATTCTTGTGACCGGGCGCGAGGGCGCCGTGCAGATAGCCGCCGTCCGTGACAACCCACGGCTCGTTCAAGGTCGCCCAGGTCTTCACCCGGCCGTCCAGCTTGCGGAACATGAGGCTCGCGTAGTCCGAAAACCAGTTGGCGATGTCGCGATTGAGCCAGCCGCCCAGATCGTCGAGAGCTGCCGGCAGGTCCCAGTGGTAAAGCGTGACCAGGGGCTCGACGCCGTTCTCCAGAAGGCAATCGACGAAACGGTCGTAATAGTCCAGGCCGGCCGGGTTGGCGGCGCCGCGTCCCTCGGGCAACACCCGACTCCAGGACACGCTGAACCGATACGCCTTCAGTCCGAGCTGCCGCATGAGCGCCGCGTCCTGGCGATAGAGGCGATACTGGTCGCAAGCCACGTCGCCGGTATCGCCGTTGCGCGTCAGGCCCGGAGTATGGGCGAAACGGTCCCATATGCTCATGCCGGCGCCATCGGCCATCGACGAGCCCTCCACCTGGTAGGCCGCGGTCGCCGAGCCCCACAGGAAGCCGTTGGGGAAACCCTGGGCAGGCGATGGGGGCGAGGTCATGAGTCTCTCCGGCGGGCTATTCAAGCTTGGCTGGATGTCCCTAAAGGGTCGCTTTACAGCCCAATGAAACCGGTTACATTGCGCACAAGAAACGATAACGCAATCGTCGGGAGGCTGGGTCGCAACACGCGCCATCACTGGGGCAGAGCGGACTACGCACTGGGGAGGGGAAATGTGTCGCTGGCGTCGTGTTCGCGCGCCGGATGGTCGTCGGGCGGCACGCTAGAATGAGTTCAGCGCCGCCGCGAGCGGGCGTCAGGCCGGTCACCATCCGCGACGTGGCCCGCGAAGCGGGCGTGTCGGTCGCCTCGGCCTCGCGATCGCTCAACGGCCTGGCCAATGTCACGCAGACAACACGCGAACGCGTGCTGCTGGCCGCCTCCAAGCTGCGTTACGTGCCGCACACGGCGGCCAGGGCGTTGAGCACGCGGCGCAGCGACACCATCGGCGTGATGCTGCCGGACCTGCACGGCGAATTCTTCTCCGAGATCATCCGCGGGGCGGATCTGGCGGCGCGCGCACTCGGTCTTCACCTGCTGGTGTCGACTTCGCACGGCGACGCGGCCGAGGCCGCCGCCGCGATGCGCTCGATGCGCGGCCGGGTCGACGGCCTGCTGCTGATGTCGCCCTATGTCGATGAGCAGGCGCTAGCCGAAAACCTGGCCGACGACCTGCCCACGGTCCTGATCAACACCCGCGTGGAGGGCAGGCCCTACGCCTCCTTTTTCGTCGACAACCACGGCGGGGCGCTGGCCGCGACGCGCCACCTGGCGTCGCTCGGCGCGGCCGTCGCCCACATCGCCGGACCGGCCGACAATTACGATTCCCAGGAGCGTCTGCGCGGCTACCGCGACGCTATGGGCGGCGCAAAGGGTCTGGTTCTCCAGGGCGACTTCACCGAGGAGTCCGGCTGGCGCGCCGGCCAGGAACTGGCGCGAATGCGGCCGCGTCCGACGGCGGTTTTCGCGGCCAACGACATGATGGCCATCGGCTGCCTGCAGGCCCTTGAAGAGGAGGGCGTGCGTGTTCCGCACGACATGACCGTTGCTGGCTTCGACGATATCCCTGTCGCGCGCCTGATCCGCCCTTCCCTGACCACGGTGCGGATCAGCATCGCCGAACTCGGTCGCCGGGCGCTCGAACGCCTGGCGGCGGCGATAGCCGGCGAGAAGCCATCCAAGGATTTGCTGGAGATCGTGCGCACTGAGCTTGTGGTGCGCGGGTCTTCGGCCTTGAGCGTCGGCGCGGCTCGGACCCTCGCCGAACGAACTGGGGAGAAACGACAATGAAAACAATCAACAACCGCGCTTGCCGCAACTGGCTGACCGCGTCCTGCGGCGCCCTTGCCCTGACCCTGGCCATGGCCGGCGTGGCGCAGGCTCAGACGACCACCGCCTCGATCAGGGGCAGGGTCGAGATCGGCAATGCGCCGGCGGCAAGAGCCGACGTGGTCGCCACCAACGTGCAAAACGGGGCGGTGACCCGGGTCAGGTCAGGCCCGGACGGGGGCTACGTCCTGATTGGCGTCGAGCCAGGAACCTACCGGATCACGGCGACGGCCGGCGGCAAGACGGGATCCGAGGTCGTGAGCGTGCAGATCGGTCAGGCGGCCAGCCTCGATCTTCACATCGGCGAAGCCGCGGCCCCCGCGGCGACGTCGGTTTCAGCCCTGGTCGTGTCCGCCAAGCGCCTGAACGAGACCAAGACTCCCGAGGTCGCCACCAACATCACCACGCAGCAGATCGAGAATCTGCCGCAAGACAGTCGGAATTTCCTGAATTTCGCGGGGTTGGTCGCTGGCATCGCGATCCCCTACGATCCGAACCAGAAGACGTTCTCGTCGGCGGGCCAGCCCCCGAACCAGACGAATGTGTTCATCGACGGCGCCAACCTGAAAAACAACATCCTGCAAGGCGGACTGGTGGGTCAGGACTCCAGCCGAGGCAATCCGTTCTCGCAGGAGGCGATCTCCGAGTTCCGCGTCCTGGTTCAGAACTTCAAGGCCGAATACGAACAGGGCGGCACGTCCATCGTCACTGCGGTGACGAAGTCCGGCACCAATGAATTCCATGGCACCGTCTACGGATTCTTCCAGAACAAGGACATGACCGCCGAGGAGCACTTTGCCAAATTGGACGGCGTTCCAAAGCCCGATTATTCCCGCTGGCAGTACGGCGCGAACGTTGGCGGGCCGATCATCAAGGACAAGTTGTTCTTCTTCCTGAACTTCGAGGGCAACCACGAGAATGGCAATGCGCTGGTCGCGTTCAGCCCGACGTTCGCGGAGGCGACCCCGCTGCACCCGGCGTTTGGGCAATTCAATGGGACATTCCCGAAGCCGTTCGACGAGAAGGTCTTTTTTGGCAAGCTCACCTGGCTCGCCACAGAGAACGACACAGTAAATTTGAGTTATAGCAATCGCCGTGACAATGAAATCGTCGGATTCGGCGGCACTACGTCCTATGATACGCGCATTTCCAGACTAAACACGGTTGAAGACGCGCTACTGACTTGGCACCATCATGGAAACGGTTGGTTGAACGAGTTCTTGGT
>DASXGB010000305.1:0-2215 GCA_036489325.1 Caulobacteraceae bacterium | reverse complement strand
AGCTGGAACCGAAATTACATGTGCGATGCGAACCGCAGGCGGCTTCGGGCACCGCACTCGACGCGATGACCAGGGACACGTGCTTCCTGGCGGCCTCCCCATGACGTCCGTCAGGCACGACGCAACTGCCATGTCACAGCGGTGCGAATGTCCGCTTTCCGGCGGGAAGCCAATGTCCGCTAACGACCCATAGCGGACCTTGGCAAATCGCTAAGCCGTCGCTTCCTCCCCCGCCAACCGTGCCTCTGCCGCCGCGAACATGGCCTGGAAGCTCGGATCCGCGCGCAGGATGTCCATGTCCGGGTCGGTCTTGGTCCACTCGAGTTCGGAGCGGGTCACCTGGGACAGGTAAGGGCCGAGCAGGCCCAGCGCGCCGTCGATGTCCTTGAGCTGGGTGCTCAGCGTGCAGGCGAAGTTGTAGCGCATGTTCTGATTGTCGGGATCGATTAGCAGGGCGCGGCGAATCCAGTCGCGGGTCCGGTCGGCTTCGCCAAGGACTGCCAGGGCGCCCACCCCATAGCCCATCGCCGTCCCGTTGCTGCCGTCATGCGCCAGGGCCACCTCGGTGCGGGCGAGGCACATCCGAGCCGCCCGCCGGGCGCCGTCCACGTCGCCGAGCGCCGTGTAGCAGGTGATCAGCATCGCGGGAGTTACGTAGGCGGTCTCCATGAGCGCCGCCGCCTTTTCAAAGTAGGGAATGGCGTCCGCGATGCGCCCTTGGCTGAAACACACACTGGCGGCGGCGGAGTTAGCCTCGTAGGACTCGGGGTCGAGACGCAGGGCGGTCTCGGCTTCCTCCGAGGCCTCGTCATATCGGCCCTCTCGGCGAAGATTTGCCGCCTTGGCGGCGTGGGCCTCGGCGAGGTCGGGATCGAGCGCCAGCGCCTTCTCCACCGCCGTCCAGCTGTCGATGTCCCGTCTCCCGTGGCGGAAGAGCAGACTCGCCTGCGCGCTCCCCATTAGGGCCCAGGCGCGGGCGTAGGCCGGGTCAATCTCGACCGCCTTGCCGCACAGGCGGATGACCGCCT
Organism: Caulobacteraceae bacterium; assembly: GCA_036489325.1. GTDB lineage: Bacteria > Pseudomonadota > Alphaproteobacteria > Caulobacterales > Caulobacteraceae > Acaudatibacter. The sequence goes on along the minus strand of DASXGB010000305.1, from coordinate 1,187 downwards.
CGAGCTGACGCGGATCGTCAGAGTTGCCGATGATTCGGTGCTTACGTGCCATCAGATAGAGGTCGTAGGCGTCGGCGTTGTCGGTGCCGCGCCGCTCGATGGCCTTCTTCTCTTCCGGCAAGAGCTTCAGTTTAAGGGCTTTGACGATGGCCTCGCTGATCTCATCCTGCAGGGCGAAGATGTCATCGAGATCGCGGTCGTAGCGCTCGGCCCACAGGTGGTTGCCGCTGGCCCCGTCGATCAGCTGGGCGGTGATCCGCACGCGATTGCCGGCCTTGCGCACGCTACCCTCCAGCACATGGCTGACGTTCAGCTTCCGCGCCACCTCCTGCACCTCGACCGCCTTGCCCTTGAAGGTGAAGGCGTTGTTGCGGGCGGTCACCTGCAGGGCTGAGACCTTGGAAAGATCGGTGATGATGTCTTCGCTGATCCCGTCGCTGAAATACTCCTGCTGAGGATCGTCGCTGATGTTGGCGAAGGGCAGAACGCAGATGGACAACTTGGGTCGCTGGCGCTCGGCGGGCGCGGACGATGGGATCGGCGAAGCCGCGTCGCCTTTAATCAAGGCGGCGATGCTGTCAGCCACTTTGCGCCAGCCGGGATGGTTGGCATCTCCCGACCAGCCGTTCAAATCTGCGCATTGGGTCTGGTCGAAGGGCATCGGCAGTTTGGTTCCATCCACTGTGAGCTGAACCAGCTTGTGATCCGCCCGGGCGCGTTCCGCCTCCGACCGCACCCATTCGGACTTGGCCGCCTCGGCCGACCAGACCACCACGACTGCCTTGGCTTGACTCAGCCGCTCCTCGATCACGTCGGCATAGGCCCGATGCGCGGGCAGCTCGTCATCACGCCACACCCCATAACCCAACGCGCGCAGGGCTTCGCCGATCTGGCGAGCCTGGCTCTCGGTCGACCTGGCGTAGGAGATGAAGACGTCGGACATGCTGATGCGGCCCCGCCCACGGCCGCCACCAGGACCCTAGCGACCCAACGTCGAACCGAGCAAGGGAAAGGTCCAAGAAGCCAGACGCCGGGCGGTCGCCAATGTCCGCTTTCCACCCTTCTCGGACCTTGGCAGGGTCCGCTTTCGGGATGGGCGGTCGGGGGCAGCTAACGACCCTCTGCTGACATTCGGAACATCCATTTCTGGGCCGATTCGCTAGGCCCTCGCCGCCGCACGTTCCACG
>DASXGB010000303.1:0-2463 GCA_036489325.1 Caulobacteraceae bacterium | reverse complement strand
GGGAAGGGAGCCACCGAAATCGCCAGGGCCGTGGGGTGCCAGCGCGGCAACGTCTATAAGGCCCTCAAGGCCTCCGGGCTCAAATAGGCTAACCGGCGCGGACTCTGTCCGCTTCGGGTAGCGCGCGGCAAAGCCGCGACTCAATCCGCGTTGAGATTTTATCGGCGAGTGAACGAACCTCCCCCACCCTCCCGTATCAGGTCCCGCGCCGGGGGCCCCAGTCCCATTGCGGCGCCCACCGTGCGTGTATTCTCGGGGGGCCCTGTGCGCAATCCTTTTGGACATTGGCGCCATGAAAGGCCCCGCAAAAATCCTCGTGGCCTTTGGCTACGCCGGCTGGGGACCAGACCAACTCGAACACGAGGTCCAAGTGCACGCGTGGGGGATAGCGGAGGCCGATCCAACGCTGGTTTTTCGACGAGGACCGGGACAAAGTCTGGGATTACGCCTGGGAGCATTGCAGCCAGCATCTCTGAATGCCGGCGCGGCTGTTGAGACCCGAGCGCTGCGACCAGACTTTTATTCCGAGTTCATCGGCGAGGCGCTGCAATTCAAGTTTCCACAAATCGCACACGCGAGCCGTTCGGCCCGCCGCCATCGGCGGTGATGACCCGGCGGCGCGCGAGCGGACACGCTGAGCACCATCGCCGCCGACCCACAGCATCTGGGCGCGCGCATCGGCCTCACCGCCGTGCTCCACACGTGGGGCTCGGCGCTCAGCCATCACCCGCATGTCCACGTCATTGTTTCCCGGCGGCGACCTGTCGCCGGACGATTCGCGCTGGATCGCCTTTGACCGGCAGGGCCAGCGGCGGTGCGGCCTATGAAGGCGTCGGCGAGACGGCGCAGCTGAGTTCTCACACTCAAGACCGCGACTGAAGCCCTCGCCGGTATCCTGCTAGGCCCAAGCCTGCGAAGCCGATGAGCAGCATCGCCCAGGTCGAAGACTCGGGGACAGCAGCTAGGCTGTCGATCAGCACGTCGCTGCTGACGGCAGGAGTGACTACACCCGTGACATCGATGAATGGATCAGCGACGCTCCAGGCGACCGTGCCCGCCCAGGTATTAGGAAGTCCGTTACCGCCGTTGGCCCCGAATACGTGGTCGAAGGTGGAGGCGGAGCAGAGCACATTGTCCGCGGTCGAGTTGCAGACCCTGAATTGCTCGGGGGCGGGGGTGGGGCCCGGCGCGACGCCGTCGATTGCGAGCAACGCGCTGGTTATTCCCTGAGCCGCCAATCCGCTAAGATCGAGGCTCACGAACTCGGTGGGGTCGATCTCGTGGTTGGCCTCGCTGGCGATCCCGAGAGCGGTCGGTACTTTCGACCTAATAAACAGGGCAGCCGGCGTCGATGGAAGGCTGAATCCGTCGGCGGTGACAGAGACACCATTCGATGTAAATGTCAGGGTAGAGCCGAGGGCAGTGTCCAGTGCGCAAGTGCCAGTCACCTGGGCGCAGCTACCGAAGTCGTAGTCGAAAGAGGCAGACGCCTCGGCAGTCCTCGCGAGTGCTAAGACCAGGGCACCAGCAAAAGCGACAGCCGTTGTTAGAGTTAGCAGTCGTCGAGTCATGGCAGATCCTCTTTTTGCCCGAATTGAAAAAACGCCAGCCGGAGATCCAATCAGCCGGAGGCGCTCTCCGGTCGCCGTCGCAAATGCGACCTTCCGCGCACAAGCGACGACGCCCGATGTGGGAGAGACTCCAACAGCCGGGCTGTTATTCCCGGCGGGCGAAGAAAATTTTCTTGGGGCGGACCCACAGGCCGCCGCCGTGTGCTCGAAAGGCATCCTGTGCGGTCGGCGCGCTTCTGGCCGGAGATCGAGATTATGAGCTTACGATCAGCAGAAGCTTGATCCGCTACTCGGCTCGGACGCCCCGGTTGGACGCCCGAGCCAAGATTTCTTAGGCGTGCAGATCGCCTAGCCCGACGGTCGCCTTGATGAAGCCCTCGAACTGCTTCTCCGGCGGGAACGGCGGCGGCACCGTCAGGCCCTTCTGGACCGCCGGACGGGCGCGGACCCGCTCCAGCCAGCCCTTCAGACTGGCATTCGCGTCCAGCGGCAGGTCGACCGTGAACGGGAACATCGACCCGGCCTGAATCCACGGGAAGAAAGCGATGTCGGCGATCGTGAAATCGTCACCGACGAAGTATTGCTTGCCCTCCAGACGCGCGTTTAGCACGCCGTATATGCGGCTGACTTCCTTGAAATACCGGTTCGAGACATCAGGCGCCTTGTTCTGCCAGGGACCGCGGAACACCATCAGCTGGCCGAACATCGGGCCGAGCGACGCCATCTGGTTGATGACCATCTCGATGGTCTTGATGCGGCCCTTCGTGTCCTTCGGCAGCAGCTTGCCGGTCTTCTCGGCCAGATAAAGGAGGATGGCCCCGGACTCGGTTACGACGATGTCGTCGTCGACCAGCACGGGGATCTTCTGGTTCGGGTTCAGCTTCGTGAATTC
>DASXGB010000280.1:0-2059 GCA_036489325.1 Caulobacteraceae bacterium | reverse complement strand
ATCAGCCAGGGTTTCGTGCGAGGCGCCTGGCACGCGCACCAGGACGGTCGGCACCGACCGCAGCTGCAAGGCCTGGAAGAACTGTTCGGCTTCGCTCGGCGGGGTGCGGTGGTCCTCCTCGCCGACCATGACCATGGTCGGGGTGGTGACATTGCCGACCAAGGACAGTGGCGAGCGGCGCCAGTAGAAGTCGGGATCTTCCCACGGCATCTTGCCGAACCAGTACTTGGCCATGAAGGCGTAGACATCGACGGTGAGCACCTCGCTCGTCCAGTCGATCACCGGCTTCTGGGTGACGGCGGCGCGGAAGCGGTTGGTCTTGCCGACGATCCAGGCCGTCAGCAGGCCGCCGCCCGATCCTCCGGTCACGTACAGATTGTTGGGATCGACCGAGCCCTTGGCGATGGCGGCGTCGACCACGCTCATCAGATCATCATAGTCCTGGCTCGGATAATTCTTGTCGATGAGGTCGGCAAAGGCCTCGCCATAGGAGGTTGAGCCGCGGGGATTGGCATAGACCACGACGTAGCCGGCGGCGGCGTAAAGCTGCAGCTCGGAGGCGAAACTTGGGCCATAGGCGGCGAACGGACCGCCGTGGATTTCAAGGATCAGCGGATATTTTCGGGCCGGATCGAAATCGGGCGGGGTGACGATCCAGGCGTCGATCGGCCGCTTGTCGGCCGAGGAGGCGACGGCGAGCGGCTCGACCCTGGCAAGGGCCTTGCCGGCAAAGAGTCCGGCGTTGAGGTCGGTGAGGCGCCGCACCTGGCCGCCGCGGGAGATGCCGACGTCGGACGGATGGTCGACGGCGCCCAGGGTGAAGGCCGCGATCCCGCCGGCGCTGACCGTGTAGGAGCCGCCGTTGTAGGGCCGGTCCGGCTCGGAGCCGCCGAGATTGTCCGCCACCGTGTCCATGTGGCCGCCCAGGCCGACGCGGGCGATCCTGGTCGCGCCGCGATCGCCATAGGCGACGAAGATCGACTTGCCATCGCCCGCCCAGCGCGGGCGGCCGACCGAGCGGTCGAAGCCGGCGGTGAGGGATTTCAGGCCTGAGCCGTCGCGGTTCATGACCCACAGCTGGGCGTTCTGATAGCCCTTCAGCTGGTCCTCGAAGCCCACCCAGGCGATCTGGCGGCCGTCCGGCGACACGGCGGGCGCGCCGGAGGGGCCGTGCTGCGAGGTGAGCGCGGTGAGCTCGCCGCCGGCGACATCGAGCGCCCAGATGCGCGAGGCCAGGGGATCGTGCTCCCAGTCCTTCTCCCGGCCGGAGGCGAAGATGAGGCTGCGGCCGTCCGGGGTCCAGGAAAGCGTGCCGTCGGAATCGAACCGGCCGAAGGTCAGCTGGCGCGGCGCGCCGCCATCGGCGGCGACCACGAAGAGCTGGCGATAGCCGGGCTTGAGATAGCCCTCGCCGTCCTGGCGGTAGTGCAGCTCGCTGATCACCTTGAGCGGCTCGGCCCATTTGGCGCCCTCCGGCTTGGCAAGCGGCGCGCCCAGGGTCATCGGCCGCTCCTCGACCAGCATCGAGAAGGCGATGCTGCGCCCGTCCGGCGACCAGGCGAGGTCCGAGGGCGCGCTCGGCAGGTCGGCGATCTTGGCGGCGGCCCCGCCGGCCAGCCATTTGACCCACAGCTGGGCGTGGTGGTTCTCATCCGCGGCGACGTAGGCGATGCGATCCCCGCTCGGCGACCAGCGCGGCGAGGCTGCGTCGCCGACGCCCAGGGGCGACTGGGCGCCGGTCTCGACATCGATCAGCCAGATCGAACGGCGCTCGCGATCGGCCATTGAGTCGTTGGCGATGCGCACATAGGCGATCTCGCGGCCGTCGGCGCGGATCTCCGGATCAGCGGCGTATTGCAGGGCGAAGAGGTCGGGGGGCGTGAGGACCCCAACAGGCCGATCTTGGGCCGGCCGATCGGCGGCGATCGCGGTTGACGCCAGGAGCAGCGCGGCCAAGCCGACGGCGGCGAATTTCATCGAAGTCTCCCTCCCCGCATTGAGCGCGGGTCGGCGATCAGCCGCACCGCGCTCAAAATTCTAATATTTGAGCGCGGTCCAT
>DASXGB010000219.1:0-2468 GCA_036489325.1 Caulobacteraceae bacterium | reverse complement strand
GACGACTTCTTCCTGGCCATCGAGCAGCGCCTGGCCGAGGATCCGGCCTACGCCAACCTGGACGCCGCGCCTCTGCGCCAGATCGTCGAGCAGCTGTGCTTCAATCTCAACATCAACCCCGACTGGACAGCCTGGACCGGTTCCGGCTGGAACGGCGATCGCCTTCCCCGTCATGGCCCCCAGGCCCGGCCACGCTACTCCCGCTTCGGCCACACCAGTTCCCGCCCCATCTGGGACGATGAACCCGCCCACGACCTGGAGTGAGGGGCGGTTGGCGGGACCTCCATTCGGTTCCGTCTTTGTTCTTGCCTGCGGCGCGCATCGCGTGCCAAGTGGCTGAGCTTGTCAGGCGAGGGTTAGGGCATGGCCGCGCGCATCGCCTCGGTAGCCTTTGAGGGCGTGGAGGCTCGGCGCGTGGACGTGGAGGTCCAGGCCGCCGGCGGCGCCGTCGCCTTCGTGGTCGTGGGCCTGGCCGACAAGGCCGTCGCCGAGGCGCGTGAGCGGGTGCGGGCGGCGTTCGCCGGCCTCGGCCTCGCCCTGCCGTCGCGCCGACTGGTGGTCAACCTCGCCCCGGCGGACCTGCCCAAGGAGGGCAATCACTTCGACCTGCCGATCGCACTGGCGGTGATGTCGGTCATGGGCATCATCCCCCAGGACGCCCTCGATGGCTGGGCGGCGATCGGCGAGCTCAATCTGAACGGCGAGATCGCGCCGGTGGCCGGCGCCTTGCCGGCGGCCATCGCCGCCGGGGCCATGGGCCTTGGCCTCATCTGTCCGGAAAGCTGTGGACCCGAGGCGGCCTGGGCCGGGGAAACGCCTCTGCTGGCGCCCCGCTCGCTCATCGCCCTCGTCAATCACTTCCGCGGCGGCCAGATGCTGAGCCCGCCCAAGCCTGGCGAATTGATCGCGGCCGCGCGCGCGCCGGACCTGGCCGACGTCAAGGGCCAGGAGGGGGCTAAGCGGGCTCTGGAGATCGCCGCCGCCGGCGGCCACAACCTGCTTTACGTCGGCCCGCCTGGCTCGGGAAAGTCGATGCTGGCGCAGCGCCTTCCGGGCCTGCTGCCGCCGCTCTCCGCCGCCGAGCTGCTCGAGACCTCGATGGTCCATTCGCTCGCCGGCCTCCTGGCCCGAGGGACCCTGACCCGCCAGCGCCCGTTCCGCAGTCCTCACCATTCGGCCAGCATGGCCGCGCTCACCGGTGGCGGCCTCAAGGTGAAGCCCGGCGAAGTCTCGCTCGCCCACAACGGCGTCCTCTTCCTGGACGAGCTTCCCGAGTTCGCGCCCCAGGCCCTGGATTCCCTTCGCCAGCCCCTGGAGACCGGCGAGGTAGTGGTGGCCCGCGCCAACGCCCACGTCCGGTATCCGGCGAGATTCCAGCTGGTCGCCGCCATGAACCCGTGCCGCTGCGGCGCCGGAGGCCTGGGGCGCGGCGCCTGCGGCAAGGCCCCGCGCTGCCTGCAGACCTATCAGGGTCGGCTGTCGGGCCCGCTCCTCGACCGCATCGATCTCACCGTAGACGTGCCGGCGGTGAGCGCCGCCGACCTCGCCCTGCCGCCGCCGGCCGAGGGCAGCGGCGAGGTGGCGGCCCGGGTTGCCGCCGCGCGGGACTTGGCCGCCGAGCGCGCCCTGACCCACGGCGAAGCCGCCGGCGCGCTCAACGCCCTGGCCGACGGCGCCTGGCTGGAACGGATCGCCGCCCTCGACGCCCCCAGCCACGCGCTCCTGACCAAGGCGGCGGACTATGGCGCCCTCTCGGCGCGCGGCTGGACCCGCACGCTGCGCCTGGCCCGCACCATCGCCGACCTCGACGGCTCGGACGCCGTGCGCCGCGTTCACGTCGCCGAAGCGCTGATCTATCGCCGCGCGCACCTGGGCGCCGAGGGCGGCGTCGCTGAACCCGGCCGGGCGTGGGCGTGACAGACGGGATCGATCGGGTCGCCGAGGCCCTCGACCGCGACGGCGCTGCGGTGGCGCGCGGTGTCGTTCCGCCGGCTTGGATCGAGCGGATGCGAGTGGCAGTCGACGCAGAGCTCGCCGCGGGCTCGCCCACAGCGGCAGAATACGGCCGCGTGGCCGGGCGGTTCTACGGCGACTTCTTCCTGTGGCGGCGCAGCGAGGATTTCCGCGCCTTCGCCTTCACATCGCCCTTGCCGGCGCTCGCCGCGCGCCTGATGCGGTCGGCCCGGGTCAACCTCTTCTACGACCAACTGTTCGTGAAGGAGCCCGGCTCGGTCGAGGCGACGCCCTGGCATCAGGACCTGCCCTACTGGCCGGTGAGCGGCGCCCAGGTGATCTCGATCTGGGTCCCGTTCGATGAGGTCGGACCCGAGAACGGCGCCGTCGCCTATGTCCGCGGCTCACACCGCTGGGGCAGGATGTTCCGGCCCCAGGCTTTCGATCCGGACAACGCCGGCGCCTTCGCCGGCAGCCCCTACCCGCCTATGCCGGATATCGACGGAGCCGGCCCC
>DASXGB010000215.1:0-8869 GCA_036489325.1 Caulobacteraceae bacterium | reverse complement strand
CGAGCGTCACCGCAGGGCGCCCCGCTTCCCGACTGTCCATCACACCCGACAGATGCAGGAGCGAGTAGAGCAGCAACGAGGCGTGGCCATTGGAAAGGACGAACCGGTCGCGATTGGGCCAGAGCGGCGATTTCGGATCGTACCGGAGGAAGGACCGCCACAGCGTATAGGCCACGGGCGCCAGGCCCATTGGCGCGCCAGGATGGCCGGAGCCGGCCCTCTGCACCGCGTCCATGGCCAGGGTGCGAATGGTGTCGATCGCCAGTTGGTCGATGTCGCGTTCGGTAGGCCCACCACCGTCGCCTGTTCCTGATTTCACGCGGACATCGACCATCGTCGCACTCCAGACCAGTCAGACACATAGGGCGTCCGCGGCCCAGCCGAAGCCATGGGTGTGGGAAGGCCATCGCCGGAGGCGTCCCAATCAGAGACGCTTGACCCCGCTATTTGGTTCAATCTCGCGGGCGATAACTTCGCACACGTCAGGTTCGCCGCCGCCGGTAGCCCCGCTCGGATCGGACCTCGACGCGCCTTGTCCGGAGAACTAGCCAGTTTACGTGGCCCAGCGGTTCAGATTGCGGTCAATAGTCAAGTTTAACCGACGTTCTTCAATAGTCACCGAGAGCAACGGCCAAAGCGAAGCCGGTTGCCGACGCCGCTCTGCTGCAGCTGTCGTTTGAGCGAATATTCGCCGATTTGTGCGGAACGCCTCCCGTCCTTTGCGGTTTTCCCTCAGGACGCTCAAGTGTTCCTCGCGTCTCGCCGGAACAAAGGAAGCTGCGGCAGAAACCTGACCGCAGCGATCAGCAAGGGACTTGACTACTAAGATGTCGCTCCTGAGCAGTCTTGGTGTCCTTTCCGCGCCAGGGATTTCGTGGAATCGCCGTCCAAACGAAAGAGCTTGGCGGTCGCTGCAAGCCGCGTTCCCGGCCATCGTCAGGGCTTTTGAACAGAGCCGCGCTGGCGGATCATCAGCCCCCACTCCGCAGCTCACGGACCGAACAGCGCCTGCGGCTCCGACCGCCGCGCGGCCTGGGCCTGCTTGAACCCGAGCGCCGCCGACAGTCTGTCATCGGCGCCATAGACGTCCGCCGCAAATTGCATCCGGCCCGAAGAGTCTAGGTAGGCCGTGTGATAGAAGAGACGGACCGGGATCGTTTGTCCCAGATCAACATCGGTCGTGTCGGTCGAGCCGAGCGCCTGGTCGAAGGCTTCCGCCTTGCCGGTTTCCGCCGCGATCGCCCTGGCGAAATCGAGCGCGTTTTCGACGCGCACGCAGCCGTGGCTGCGGTGCCGGTCTGGACGAGCGAACAGCGATTTGTCCGGGGTGTCATGGAGATAGATGTCGAATGGGTCCTCGACGTCGAACTTCACCTGGCCCAACGCGCTCTTCGGTCCCGCCTCCTGCTCCAGGCGGCCGTTCACCCAGTGCATGTCTTCCTTGGCGAGATACTCCGGGCCCTTGGGAAGAATCTCCTTCTCGGCGATGTCGGTCGGCACGCGCCAGGGCGGATTGGCGATGAGCTTGTGGAAGGCCGCCTCGATGCAGGGCGTCGGGTGGTCATCGCGGCCGGTGACCACGCGGGCTGACGATGTCGTGGCTCCGGGTCGCAGATAGGCAAGGAGGGCCGCCGCCGTGTTCACATCGATCCGGTGGGCGGGCGGCGTGCGATTGAGCCACCGGCGCCGTTCCAGATTGACTGCGAGCTGGGGCGCTAGGTCCGCCGGCGCTGTCGCGCCAGTGTTAGGGGCGTCTTGCGACGACGAGGGGTCCTGTCGCGTCTGAGCCGCGGGCGGACTGCCGGCGGTGGCCGCTTGGGCTGGCGGCTGGATCCCGCCGGCTTGGCTAAAGGCGAGCAGATAGGCCGCGGACAGCGCCCTGTATTCCGGATCGGCCGGCGCCAATGAGCTTAGCCAGCCATCAATGTCGTGGCGCGCGAGTGCGCCGGTGAGACCGGCGGCCAGATCGACGCTGTTGCGGCGCAGGGTGAAGATCGGCTCGATCTGCTTCGGGTCAACGTAGCCGGAGGCAAGCGCCTTGGCGTAAGCCAGAGCCGAGTGGGTATAGGCCTCGTCCGCGTGACCGCTCGGCGCCGGTTTCGGCGCAAAGGCTTGTGGATCGAGACCATGGGCGCGGGCCCTGGCGATCCCCTGGACCAGGGACTGGGCCAAACCTTTGTCCCAGGCCGCCGTCCAGTTCCGCTCGGCGTAGAACCGTCGAGCGGTAGGGTCAGTGAGCGCCTGTCCTACCTGGCCGGGGCCTGGGACGGGGCCAGGGCCGGGGGCGGGCTGTGAGCAGGCTGTGAGGAGGACGCAGGTGGCTGAGCTGAGCCATTCACGGCGAGAAAAAGAACGGGTGATGAATAATCGGCGCATCACGGCGCAACGCGCGAATCCCTATGAAGTCATATTCACCCTTTTGTGAAGTGGTGGCGGGAACCAACTACGGCGCCTAAGTGTGCGCTATAGCGAGCCTCGGGGCCTGCGTAACTTTGTCTGGCCGGAGGCGCCTTTTGTCTAAGCTTGATTATTTGTCTCGCCGTCATTTTTTGACGGCGGTCGGAACTGTCGGCTTGGCGGCGGCGGCGAGCCCGGCATTGGGTCCAGGAACGATCGGCCGCGCCCTAGCGACGGCCAAGGCGCCGGAAAGCGTCAGCGGTGCGCTGGCGGTCGCCATAGAAGGTATCGAACGGCTAGGCGATCGGATCGCTCACCGCGATGTCGTGGCGGTCGCGGATTTCTCCCGTCACTCCAACGAACCCCGACTGCATCTCATTGACATGGCCAGCGGGCGCGACGATCGCCTCCTCGTCGCCCACGGCCGCGGATCCGACCCAGCTCGCACCGGCTGGCTGAAGCGGTTTTCAAACGTGCCGGGATCGGATTGCACCTCGCAAGGCGCCTATGTCACCGGCGGCTATTATGAGGGCGCGCACGGCCGTTCCATGCGTCTGGTGGGTCTGGATGCGACCAACTCGAATGCAGAGGCTCGTGCGATCGTGATTCACCCGGCCTGGTACGCCAGTCCCGAAATCGTGCGCGCCCAAGGGATGCTGGGTCGTAGCGAAGGCTGCTTCGCCGTCAGCCCGGCCGATGTCTCCGGACTGCTTGCGCGCCTGGCTCCCGGCCGTCTGCTGGTTGCGACGCGCCTGACGTGAAGAACGAGGGGTCCGGGGCCGTTCCTCAGTGCAGGATCCAGAACCCTAGCCCGACGGCCACCGCCAACAGGAGCCAGATCAGCCAGAAGAAGCGAACCGACAGCCGAATCCAGAATGGCTCCAGGAGATTCAAGGTGCGTGGGGATGGCTTGTCGGCCGGCACGCCACCCTTGCCGTCTGGTTCGGCATAGACAAGTTGGAAATCGGTCTGGCGATGGTGTGGAAATTCAAAGCTTACGTCTGTGATCGGCAACATCGAACGCTCGATGTGTTGCGGCCACAGAAAGGATGCGTCCCGGCGGCGCGAGAATTCGCGGTATCCCAGACCCTTCACGTCAAGCCAGACCGTCTTTGGGAAGCGGCCGCCTTTGGCGAAGCCAATAATGCTGCCCATGAATTTGGCCGGAACAAACGCCTCGAACGCGATCTCGGCCGGCTGGCCGACCTTCTCCTCCGTGGCTTTGCGAGCGGGAGAATAACGCACGCTTCCCACCACGTCGCTCTTTTCCAGATGGTCATCCAGCCCTTCGGAGAGCTTCAGGATCGCCTCAATGGCTTCCGGAGGGGCCGCCCGGATCGAAAGCGTAATATCCCCGGCGAACGACTTTTCGTCGGTCTGAAGCCAGATGCCGGCGTGGTGGGGCATCCGGACATTCATGACCAGCGCTGCCCCCTGGTCCCGTCGCCAGAACTGAGTGTTTCCAGCCGCGGGAAACAGCGTCGCCGATATTGGCTCCAGGATTACAACGGCCATGCCGAGCGACGCTGACTCCGACTCGCACCGCCGTTAGGGCTAGGGCGCTTGAAGCCATCCTTCAACTGCGGAGCTTAAGATGGTGCGAAAAATGGCAGTGTCGCCGTGATCGTGCTGCAGGCGCCGGTCGCCCGTGTCAGCTCCCGGCGCCGTGCGAACAGGCCCGCCACCTCGGGGCTCGGTCGGCGCGAGGCTTCCCAGTCGGCATGGCTGCCATATCGGGTGATCAGCAACATGCGCATCGAGGCGCCTTCCTCGGCTTTGGGCTCGGCCGTGAACAGGCCGAACGGACTACCGGCGAACTCGCTTTCGAACCCAAGCCAGGCGTCCTTGGAGAGGGCGACGAACGCCTCCTCGTCCCTGGGGTCGATGGTGAACCAGCGATGCACGACGATGCCGCCGAGCTTCAGCTGGTCCGAGTCTGCCGGCCGGACCGTGGCCCGTAAGCGATCGGTTGTGACAGCGTCGACGTAGGGACACCCGATCAGGGCGTCGCCAGCTGCATCCCGCCAGCGCAGCAGCAGTAGCCGCTCATGAGCCTGGAATCCGAGTTGCGGCAGGAAGACCCCAATGAGTTCGCCACCCGCTTCATCGGCCGCGGGGCGAGCCGTACCGCCCACCCATTCGGTGAAGGCCGCGGCGGTCCCGGCCGATGCATCACTCAGAGAGACCTGATGATAGGTGTAGAGCATTGATCAGGCCCCCCTACTCGTCACTCAATCCTCGAGATGGACCCGGGTCAGGTCGTCGCCCAGGACGATCTCGCCGGAGAAATGCTCTGCGGCCATGCCTCGCCAGATTTCCTCCTGTCCGGCAAGCAACGGCGGCACATAGTGGGTCATCACCAGCGTGCGCACGCCCGCCTTCTGAGCCGTTTCCGCCGCCTGCCCGACCGTCGAGTGGTAGTCGAGGATATCCTGCAGCCGCCGCGACGGCGCCATCCTAACCAGGTCCTCTCGGATCACCGTCTGCACATAGGCCCCGGCGCCGGCGCAGATTGCGTCCAGGCCCGCGCATGGGACGGTGTCGCCGGCGATGGCGGCGACCGCCTTTCCATGCGTCACACGATAACCCAGCGTCGGCCGAACCGGCGAATGTTCGGTGGCCTGACACTCAAGCGCGAAGGCGCCGATCGTCACCTGGTCGCCCGGAGCGAGTTCGGTGACGCTGACCTGGGGCCGGTGATTGAGGTCGGCATGATGTTCCAGGCGATAGCCGATGTCCGGCGCCAACATGGCCAGGGTCGCCTCCACGAGCTTCGTTGTGCCGACGGGGCCGAAAATCTTCAATTCCGCCGGCCCCGGATTCATCACCCAGTGGGTGGTGATGACGTCATTGAGATCGGTGATGTGATCCGAGTGCATATGGGTGAGCACGACCGCCGAGATCGCTGGCGGCATGATGCCGGCCGCGGCCAGACGCATCAGGACGCCGCGCCCACAGTCGAAGAGAAGGTTGGTCCCACCAGCCTGCACGAGGGTCGCCGGTCCGGCGCGCCTCGGATCGGGGATCGGCGAGCCGGTTCCGAGCAGGACGATATCCATTGTCCTAGCGCCCCATGATCCAATCGTGGGCTGGGTCGTTGTGGAAGATCCACTGCCGCTTCGGCCCGGCCATGACGTTGAGGTAGTAGAGATCATAGCCGTGCGGCGCGCCGACCGGGTGATAGCCGCGGGGCACCAGCACCACGTCCCCGTCTTCGACGGCCATGGTTTCGTCGAGACTCCGGTCGTCTGTGTAGACTCGCTGGAAGGCGAAGCCCTGCGACGGATCGAGGCGGTGGTAGTAGGTCTCCTCGAGCGCTGTTTCAAAGTTGGGCACGGCCGTGTCGTGCTTGTGCGGCGGATAGCTCGACCAGTGACCGCCTGGTGTCACTGCCTCGACCACCAACAGGCTGTCTGCGGGCTCCGTTTCCGGCAGGATATTGCGCACGAAGCGGGTGTTGGTCCCTACGCCTCGAACCTCCCGTGACATGGTTTCGGGCGGGATTTGTCGCGCCGACAGCCCCCCGTTCGACGGCGCTGAGCAGACCGCCAGCTCCACCGGCGTCGCCGCGGTGACCGTCCAGCTCATGCCGCCGGGAACATAAATGGCGCCCGGCGCGACGTCGGCGAACACGCTCTCGCGACCCCCGACATTGTCAAAGTCTTGCTCGCCGGCCGTCACATTGGCGCGCCCGGAAAGGATGACGAGGCAGGCCTCGCGCCCCGGTTCTCCGCCCTCGGCTGACTGACCTGCTGCCAGCTGATGCACGCGAAAGCCTACGCTTTTCCAGTGCGCGCTCTTCGGCGTCACCTCGGTCACCACCCCGGCAGCGTCTGGCGTGTGCTTTCGAACCAGCAGATCGGTCATCGTGTTCGGCCTCTTGTCGGCAAGCCTAGTCGATCGCGCTTGACCTGCGATAGACCTCGCAAATGCAGCTCACCCAAGGCCTCCGGCGCAATCAGAGCCTCAATTCGAAGCGCACCGCCACAGTATGCGGGGACCGGCGTCGCACGTGGGGCGAAGTCGTCGATCGGGTTTCGCGCCTTGCGGGCGGCCTCCAAAGGCGGGGGGCCAGGCCTGGCGATCGCGTTGGTGTCCTGGCGCTTAACAGCGACCGCTACATCGAGGCCTATTACGCGATTGCCTGGGCCGGCGCCGTGGCCGTGCCGATGAACACCCGCTGGGCGCGCGCCGAAATCGATTTCGCCGTCGCCGACAGCCAACCGAGACTTATGGTCGTCGACCAGGCCTTCGCCGAGGTTGGCCAGGCGCTACGCGCCGCCGGCATCGAGACCGTCGATATGGATCCAGGAGAGGCGGGATCCTTCGAAGACATGATCGCCGAGCAGCCTCCCGTCCCGGACGCGCTCCGCGGCGGCGATGATCTCGCCGGTATCTTCTACACCGGAGGCACCACCGGCCGATCCAAGGGAGTGATGCTGACGCATGGCGGCCTGGCGTCCAACTTCCTGATGATGATCGCCGTCGCCCCGTTCCCCGCCGAGCCCGTTTTCCTGCACACCCCGCCGATGTTCCATCTGGCCGACGCCGCCTGCATCATCGGCGTGACGATGCTGGGCGGCGCCCACGTGGTCCTGCCAGGCTTCGAGCCATTCGCGACACTGGAGGCCATCGAGCAGCATCGCATCAATTCGCTGGTCCTGGTGCCCACCATGATCGGCATGCTGTGCGAGGCGCTCCGCACGCGACCGAGCGACCTGACGTCCGTGCGCCGGATCGCCTATGGCGCCTCGCCGATCTCAGAGGCTGTGTTGAAGCGGGCCATGGCCGCCTTCCCCAACGCCGAGTTCGGGCAGGCCTACGGCCAGACCGAGCTCTCGCCCGTGGCGACCATCCTCACTCACGCCGACCATCTTTCCGGACGCCTACGCTCGGCCGGGAGGGCGGTTCCGGGCATGGATCTGCGGATTGTCGACGAAAACCTGGAGACGGTCCCGACGGGCGCAGTCGGTGAGGTGGCGGTTCGCGGTCCCACAGTCATGAAGGGCTATTGGGGCCAGCCCGAGCTCACGGCCCAGACCATCGTCGATGGCTGGCTGCGCACGGGCGATGCCGGCTACCTCGACGAGGATGGCTATCTCTTTCTCGTCGATCGGGTGAAGGACATGATCGTCAGCGGCGGCGAGAACGTCTACTCGGCTGAGGTGGAGAACGCCCTCATGCAGCATCCCGCTGTGCTGCAATGCGCGGTGATCGGCGTGCCGGACGACCGCTGGGGCGAGCGCGTGCACGCCGTCCTCTATCTGCGCGACGGTTTCAGCATCAGCGACAGGGATCTGGCCGACCACTGCAAGCCGCTCATCGCCAACTATAAGCGTCCGAGGACGTTTGAGGTCCGCGACTCGCCCCTGCCCCTATCTGGCGCCGGCAAGATCCTCAAAACTGAGCTTCGCCGACCCCACTGGGAGGGCGTGGATCGCAAGGTTGGATGACCGCCGGGCACTAAGGCAGCGCAGCGGTCGTCACCTTTTCAGGAAACCGTCGATCCCCGTTTTGGCGCTGGCGAAGCTGAGGTTCTCCGCCATGGCTCCGCCGGCAAGGGCGTAGGCGTCGGCCAGCGGCGCCTCGACCTGGCGACGCAGGACCTGCTTGCCGAGGGCGACCGCGTCCGGCGCCTTGCCGGCGATTGAGGCCGCCGCCGCGTCCACCGACTTGTCCAGCTCGGCGACCGGAACCGCCCGGTTGATCAGTCCCAGGCGCTCGGCCTCCGCGGCGCTGATGAACTGACCGGTGAACAGCATCTCGGCCGCCGCCTTGCGGCCGACGCTCCTGGCCAGGGCGACGCCTGGGGTCGAGCAGAAAAGGCCGAGGTTGACCCCCGACACGGCGAAACGGGCGGTATCGGCGGCAAAAGCCATGTCGCAGCTGGCGGCAAGCTGGCAGCCGGCGGCCACCGCCGCGCCCTGGATTCTGGCGATCACGGGCGGGCGGACCTCGCCGATGGCCATCATCAGCGCCGAGCACTGGTCAAACAGCGCTCGATGCTCGGCCGCCTCGTCGCTGGCGCGCAGCTCGCCCAGGTCATGGCCGGCACAGAAAATCCTGCCCTCCGCGGCCAGCACGATCACGCGCACCTCGGGATTGGCGGACGCCCGCTGAAGAGCCTCGGCAAGCGATTTCATCATCGCGCGGGAGAGCACGTTGGCACGGTCCGGGTCGTTGAGCGTCAGCCGGGCTGTCGGCCCCTCGATGGCGCTGATGACGAGTTCGTTGGAGATGGCGCGCTCCTTTGCCGGACGATCAGCCTGCCTCGTCACGGCCCGTACAGCAAGAACTGACGCCGCCAGGGCTGGCGGGCTTTGACTTGCGGTCAATTCCTCTGCATCCAAATCGGTGAGTTTCAAAGGGAGCCCTTATGACCAACAAGATCCTCGCCGACCCGCGCATCGATCCGCGCCTAAAGGCCCTCTTCGGCGTCACGCCCCAGGCCGAGCCGGCCACGGATGTCGCC
>DASXGB010000204.1:0-1510 GCA_036489325.1 Caulobacteraceae bacterium | reverse complement strand
TCGACACCGGCCTATACCCCAGCGGCATTGTCGTGTCCGACGCCGAGATCGCCGCCCTCAACCTCAAACGGGCCGAGTTCCATGGCGAGTGGAACTACACCATCTCACCGAACACCTATCCGCCAAGTTGCGCGTTTATTTCCTGACGAGCCCTTAGCGCCGGCGGCGGCGTGCACCTGGTCGCGGAGGCCTCGGACCCAATCGGGATGCATCAGGCTAGCGTTGCCGCCTGATTCGCCTCCAACCATGATCCAAGAAATTGGCGCCTCCGGCCCATGGCCAGGCAGGCGTCGCCCCACAGTGATTTCGACACCCCGAGATCGTGGCGTAGATCATCGGCCGCGTCGACGATGTCCGGCCAGGCCGGATAGGGTACCCGCAGATAGGGTTTGAGTTTTGGCATGAGCCGGACCACCTCGTCCGGGCGGATCCCATGCACCATGCCCTTTTCCGGCCGTTTCGGCGGCACCGGCGCTGGGGATCGGAGAACGGACCCCTCCCCTCCCCTGCTACATTCTTTGGCTGCGATTACGGTATCTTTCTTAAGATCAAGCCTTGGTTTGTAGTTGTAAATGTGAGGCCGGTTTTCCGCCCCATTGGGGTCGGAATCCACCACTCCTAACAGGGTCTCCAGCCTCTCGCGCGCCGCTGCCTGCCTGCGTTCCAGGCTCTGGACGCCCATCTCCATCTCATCCACGCGCTCCACACTCCTCAGAGCGCGCGTGAGAGCCTCGCTCTCGCGGGCGAGGGTCTGCCATTCCTCGCCTTCGATCGCGTACTCGGCAGCCGTCTCGAGGATCTGGATAATCGCCTTTCTCGCGATAGTCGCTCGCCGGCGCAGACGGCCCATGGCAAGGCGTTCCGCCCTGCCCTCCTCCGCGTGACGCCGGAATTCGGCGTGGCGCGTGGCGATCGGCGCCAGATCGAAGCCGTAGGCTTCGGTGATGCGGCCCTTGGGATCGCGGAGGCCGTACCGCTTGCCGTTCGGGCTGTCTTTCATCGTGACCAGGCCGAGCTCGATGAGGCGCCGGTTGATTTCCTTGACCTGCGTCGGCGAGAGGCCCAGCGCCTCCTGCTGCATCGAGGCCGACGGCCATACGACCGGCCGCCGACCCTGCTCCCAGTCCTGCGGCTGGGTGAAGCGGAACAGCCAGTCGACGGCGTGCACCAGGCGCGGCGAAATGCACAGCCTTGGCGCTGCCGATTTCAGGGCAGCGAGCAGCTGCCCGGGCGACGTCACCCCTTGCGGCAAGCCGGCAAAACCCTCCGCCGTGCGGTCGGCCCTTAACAACCCCGGCGTCATGCGCCGGAAGCCGGTCGGAGCATGGGCAAAGCTCCTCCGTGGCGCTTCTTCAGCGCAATTTTCGTGTGCCATCGTGATCCCCTCTCTGGTTGGATCGCGACGGGCAAGCCTTCCCCGTTAACGGAAACGGCAATTTCCGTTTGACAGGAACGGCGTCTTCTGGCTATTCTCGGAGCTGAGACATGTCTCCGACGTAAGCCTTTGGGC
>DASXGB010000136.1:0-1684 GCA_036489325.1 Caulobacteraceae bacterium | reverse complement strand
GCAGGCGAAGAAATCCCCCGTCGGGCATTCGATCGAGGCCTGGTCCTGGTCGTCCCAGTGGGCCCTCAGGATCGCGTGCCGCCAGCGCCCGCGGGCGAGCGTCATCCAGATCTGCTGGATCACCCCCGCGCCCTCGATGTCAGCCAGCACATGCCGCGTCCCGGGCTCGATGACCACATAGGGCGAGACCTTCCAGCCCTGGCCGAGGCCCCGGGCCGCATTGGCCGCCGGCCCGTCGATCGACATGCCGCCGGCGCCCTTGGCCCCGGTCGGGTTTTCCGGGCTGATCGAGCGGCTCTGGCCCTTGGTTAGGCGCGCCAGGCCCGCCAGGCCGCCGATGCCGAGGCTCTCGGCGCTCATGTCCGCCCTTCCGGCCAGTTCTTCGGCGGCCAGTAGGATTTCTCAGGGTCGCGCGGGCTCATCAGGCCGACGGCGACCCCGTCCGGGTCCTCGACGATGGCGTAGCGGCAGCCCCAGAAAGCGTCCCAGGGCGGCGCCAGCCCCTTGGCGCCCGCGCCGGTCAGCTCGGCGAACACCGCGTCCACTGCCTCTCGGCTCTCGACGGAAAAGCCCACCACGACGCGCCCGGCCAGGTCCCGCTCGCCCGCCCAGGCGGTGTTCCACACCTTCGCGAACCACGGTGCATCGAGATCCAGGGCGAAGTCATCGCCCGCCGCCCCGCCGATGTGGAAGGCGTCGGCATCGGCCTCGCCGTACACGACGCCCAGCCGGCGATAGAACGCCGCCGAGGCCGCCAGATCGGCCGCCACGATGTTGATCTGGTCGAGCTTCGCCATCGCCGTCGCCTCCGGCGGTCACTCTCGCCGCGCGCAAGCTTCAGGGCAAGCCGGGCGATCTCCCCCTGCGAAGTAGGGGAGTACCCTAGCTCGGCGTCGGCAACACGCCGACCTGGCGCGGGCCGGTCACGTTGTCCGCCACCGCGACCTGGTGGCAGACCTTGTCGCCCCGCACCGTCATGATGACGATCTCGTCAAAGGCGACGGTCTTGCCGGTTGGCGGCAGCGGCCCCCATTGCCCGATCTGACGGCCCCTTATGGTGAAATGAAGCACGATGCGCTCCTCGTCGGCGACGATGGTCTTCAGGTCTTCCTTGAAGCCCTCGAAGGTGGCGTGCACGCCTTCGACCCCGGCGCGGATCGCGGCCAACCCCTGGGAGCGGCCCGACAAACCCTCATGGACAATGTCCTCGGTGTAGTAGGCGCCGATCAGATCCAGCTTGCCGTCGTTCCAGATGTCCTGATTGATCCGGCGGCCGAGTTCGCGATTGAAGGCGATCTGATCGCTCATTGTGGCGTGGCTCCTGGTGTCCGGCCTCTGGGTCAGTTCTCTTGGCGCCACATTCTCCCGCCGCCGACGGAGATACAATCGCAGCCGGCCAACCGCACTCCACGGGCCGTCGCGCCAAGCGGACGTGAGTCTCGACGACCTTCATTGCCCAGACACGCTATGACGCCTTAGTTCCCCCGTATGAAGTTGGATTTGCGGCTGCGCCTGGCCAGGGAAGACGAGAGGGAAGCTCTCGGCGCCCTCAAGCTGCGGGCATCGCTGGCCCGGGGAGACCACGAACAGGAGGTGCTGATGGCGCTTCCTGGCGTGGACGAACTTGCGATTGAGCTTTTGCCGGATTCGTTTGTGGTCGAGATCGGTGGCCGGGTCGTTGGGT
>DASXGB010000131.1:0-10622 GCA_036489325.1 Caulobacteraceae bacterium | reverse complement strand
GCGGACTTTAGCCTCGGGCCTGCCTGCGGCCGGACCCGGGGCCGCTCGGGCTCCAGGATGAGCGGAGATAGTAATCCGGGCGCCGTAACCGGCCACCAATCTCCCCTGCGAATCGGGGGGAGCACCGGGAGGGGGCCGGGGAAAGAGCGCCGGCGCGCTTCATCCGCCCCTCCAACACTTCGTGGTCCCCTCCCCCGAAATCGGGGGAGGATCCGGTCCCTCCCCCCTAAACGGGGGAAGATCCAACAAGTCGATTTTACTTTTGCCGATCGCGCTCTAGAACCCGCGCTTCGCGCGCGGAGGGCGGGTGTCTCGTCTGGTCATGAAATTCGGCGGCACTTCGGTGGCCGACCTCGAGCGCATCCGCCGCGTCGCCGCCCTGGTCGCGGCCGAGGTCGAGGCCGGCCGCCAGGTCGCCGTGGTCGTCTCGGCCATGGCCGGCAAGACCAACGAGCTTGTCGCCTGGACCGATGGCGCCGGATCGGCGGTCCAGGGCCTCGATCCCTCCGACGATGAGTATGACGCGGTGGTCGGCTCCGGCGAGCAGGTGACCGCCGGCCTCCTGGCCATGACCCTGCGCAACCGCGGCCTCGCCGCCCGCTCCTGGCTCGGCTGGCAGGTGCCGATCCTCACCGACGACGCCCATGGCCGCGCCCGCATCGAGGAGATCCCCCCGGATAATCTCGGCGCCGCTTTGGACCGCAATGAGGTGGCGGTGATCGCCGGCTTCCAGGGGATCACCCGCGCCGGCCGCCTCTCGACCCTCGGCCGCGGCGGGTCGGACACCACCGCCGTCGCCATCGCCGCCGCCGTCGGCGCCGCCCGCTGCGACATCTACACCGACGTCGATGGCGTCTACACCACCGACCCGCGAATCGAGGCCAAGGCCAAACGCCTGGCGCGCATCTCCTACGAGGAGATGCTGGAGATGGCCTCGCTCGGCGCCCGCGTCCTGCACACCCGCTCGGTCGAGATGGCCATGGCCCACGGCGTCCTGGTGCGGGTCCTGTCAAGTTTCACCGAACCCGGCGACGAGGGCCAGGGCACCATCGTCTGCGACGAGGAGGATATCGTGGAAAAGCGCATCGTGAGCGGCGTGGCCTACAGCCGCGACGAGGCCAAGATCAGCCTGTTCGGCCTGACCGATCACCCTGGCGTTTCGTCGGAAATCTTCGGCCGCCTGGCCGACGCCAACGTCAACGTCGACATGATCGTCCAGAGCCACGCCCGCCACGAGGGCGCGGCCAACATGGAGTTCACCGTGGGCAAGCGCGACGCCGCCCGCGCCGCCGAGATCGTCCGCGCGGCCCAGAAGGCAATCGGCTTCGAGAGCGTGGCCATCAACGAGGACGTCGCCAAGGTGTCGGTGATCGGGGTCGGCATGCGCAGCCACGCGGGCGTCGCCAAGACCATGTTCAGCGCCCTGGCCGAGAAGGGCGTCAACATCCAGGTGATCTCCACCTCGGAGATCAAGATCAGCGTGCTGATCGATGCGGCCTATACTGAGCTCGCCGTCCGCGCGCTGCATGCGGCCTATGGGCTGGATAAGGTATAGATTGAAAAATCCGGGGATGTAGGACCGCGGATCGCGGGCGGCGGATAGCAAGGATCGAGCATGAGTTTCGTCGGTCTTTTGGGCGTGCTGGTTGTGTTCTCTGCCGGGATGGGGGTCTTTGCCTGGTACGCGTCTCGGGCTCGTCGCGAGGAGTTGAAGCGACTGGACGAACGCGAGGCGGAGCTGAGGCGCGAAGGCAAGATCGACTAGCGGTCCGCGCCTGGACGCCGGCCGCCCACACAGCCAATCTAACGCCATGCTCTACCTTGTCGGTGGCTGCGGTCGCAGCGGCAAGTCCACCCTGGCTGAACGGATTCGCGCCGGGCACGGCGTGCCATGGTTCCCGCTGGACGCTCTGAAAATGGGCCTCCATCTGGGCGCGCCCTCGCTTGGGGTCCACCCCGATGATGATGATCTGGAGACGGCCGATCGGATGTGGCCGATCGTCAAGGGCGCCCTCGAAAACCTGGTCTTCGACGGCCGCGACTATCTCGTCGAAGGCGTCAACCTGCGCCCGGCCACGGTGGCCGACTTCGCCAGGGAGAACGAGACGCCGGTGCGCATCTGCTTTCTCGGCTACCCTGAGGTTTCCATCGACATCAAGGCGTCCGAAGTGGCGCGGCATGCCGGCCTGCCCAACGACTGGCTCAACCGGATGGGGCCGGACTATGTGCGGCGCTATCTCGAATACGGGCGATCCCAGAGCTGCCGCCTTCGCGATGAATGCCGCGCGCTTGGAATACCCTTTTTCGATACCGGCGCCGACTTCGAGGGCGGCCTGGTCTCCGCGGAGCTTGCCCTCATCGGACGGCCGGCAGCAGGATTCCCGCGCTACGCCCAAGGTCGGAAGGCCTGAGCCATCACCGCCACGCCCTGTATCGCCGTACTGCGGGCGAGGGGGCGGAATAGTCTAGGCGGCCCTCTCGACCACGCGGATGTGCCCACGCGCGCCGCGGGACTTGGTTCTGACGACAATCTCTACGTCGCGTCCGAGAGCGGTCAGGCAGCGCATCAGGCGATCGCTTGAGAATCCCCCGAGCCGGCCGTTGACCAGCGCCGACACCTTCGGCTGATCGAGGCCGGTGAGGGTGGCGGCCGCCGCCTGGGTCAGCCGCCGACGTCGGATCGCATTGCGGATGAGTCTGGCGAGTTGAGCCTTGGCCAACTCCTCCTCCGGCTCGGTGACGCCAAGGTCGGCGAACACATTGCCCGAACCTTCGGTCACCGTGACTTCGTTTTCGCGCTTGCCAGCCATTCGTAATCCTCTTTCGCGCGCCTGAGCCTTCGCTCGATCAGCGCGATCACGTGGCGCGGCGTCGTAATGCCGCTCTTCGATTTCTTCTGGAAGGCGTGGAGGACATAAACCGCGCCGGCGAAACGCACGGTGTAAGCCGCCCGGAACGTGTCGCCATCGAAGTCGTCCACCACCTCCAGAACGCCGGCGCCACTAAACCCCTTGAGAGGCTTGGCCCATCCGGCCTTTCGGCCAAGCTGCGCCTCCCAGAGCGCGCCGCCGATCCGCAGACGCACGGACTCTGGAAACGCCCGCAAGTCATCTCGACTCGATCCGACCCAACGAACCGGCTTGGGTTCAACCTCCTCCTTCGCCACCCCCCGATCTTCTATGCCATATTTAGCATAATTGGGTAGTCCCAGGCAAGTCTCAGATCTCGAACCCCGTTAGCGGGTCGCCAGCGCCGGCGCCAGCGGACGAGCGTGAAGACCGTTGTCCAACTCAACGACACTGAGAAGTCCGTACAAAGACGGTTTACGTTACGTAGATGTTTAAGGACGTAGTAGAGGCCGCGCCTATCGAGCTCGATCTGACGGAGGGCCATCTGGGCAGGTTGCAGCGGACCGGGATGGTCCGTCAACGGCGGGTTTAGGCGCCCGTCACCGGCTTCGACAGCGTGCGATGAACTGTCCAACGGGCGCCGGCCCAGACGAGAACCGTCACCGCCGCTTCGGCGACGACGACCAGGCACTGGACGCAGGCGAGGCCGACGAGACCAAAGCCCAGGGTCACGGCCACCCACCAGGAGAGCGGCAGTTGCGCCAGCCACTGGCTGACGAAGGCGATGCCGGCGCTGAGCCTGGTCGCTCCGGCGCCGCGCAGGGAGAAGGAGAGAACCTGCACGGTCGTCTGCGCCGCGATGCTCAGGCCCACGATCCGCACCGGCCAGACGGCGATCGAAAGCGCCGTGGGATCGTGCAGGAAGAGGCCGAGTAGGGGCCGCGTGGCCAGCAGGGCGGCGAGCGTGAACGGCGCGCTGCAGATGAGCCCGACCGCGACCGCTCGCCAGCCCCAATGGCGCGCGCTGGCGATGTCGCCGCGGCCCAGCGTCTGGCCGACGAGCGTCGCCGAGGCGACGCCGATCCCCACCGCCAGCTGCGCCGGCACGGTCGCCAGGGTGATCAGCACATTGGTGGCGGCGATGGTGGCGACGCCCAGGCGCGCTACGATCAGATAGGCGACGATGAAGCCCACCTGCAGCAGGGCCTGTTGCAGGCTGATCGGCCACGCCAGGCCGATGACGGCTCCGGCGCCGCCCAGCCTCGGCCGCGTGCGCAGGAAACCCGGGATCGCGCCGGGGCGGGCGACCAGGGCGAGTTGGAGGCAGGCGCCGGCGGCGCAAGCGAGCGTGATCGCAAGGCCCGCGCCCGGCCCGCCCAGGGCCGGGACCGGCCCGGCGCCGAAGGCCAGCGCATAGGTCGCCGCCACCTGCAGCGGCGCCAGAATGGCGCTGACGGCGAAGGTGATCGCCGGCCGGCCCTGGCCGATCCAGCAGGCGTTGATCGGGACGGTCAGCCCCAGCAGCAGCACCGAGGGCGCGGCGGCCCGCAGCCAGGCGATGCCGATCGCGGCCGCCGCCCGGTCCGACACCAGGGCCGGGACCAGCGTCGGCGCCGCCAGCCACAGCCCCATCGCCACGGCCGCGCCCAGCGGCAGGGTGATCGCCAGCGCGTCGGTCAAAACCTGGCCGAGAAGATCTTTGCGGCCGGCGCCCGAGCGGCGCGAAACGATCGCCTGCACCGCCGCGTCCGCCCCGAACATCAGGGCGATCACGACGCCATAGATCGTCGAGGCCGCGCCAACCCCGGCCAGGGTCGCGACTCCGAGCCGCCCGAGGAAGGCCGTGCAGGCGAGATTGGTCGCGCTCTGCATGGCGAAGAAGGCGGTCAGGGGTGCGGCGAGCCGGCCGATGGCGGCCAGCGCCCCGGGGGCGCTCACCCATCCTTCGGTCCCTCTGAGATCGGCGTCCACGCTGGCGGTCATCACGAACCCTTCCCTGACGCGCGGACTCTAGGCGTCGGCATGATTGCGTCCTATTGAAATAGGTTGATGGCTGATTTCGACGTCATGCAAATCAGGAAGATCGACGGCGGCCTGCTGCTGATCTTCCGTGAGCTGCTGCTGCGCCGGCGCGCCACCGCGGTCGCCGATCGCCTGGGCCTCAGCCCCTCGGCCATCAGCCACGCCCTCACGCGCCTGCGCGACGCCTTCGGCGACCCGCTGTTCATCCGCCGCGCCCATGGCCTTGAGCCAACCCAGCGCGCCATCGAGCTGGGGCCGAAGATCGAGGCGATGATCGCCCTGCTGGGCGAGGCGGTGAGCGGCGAGGCCGGGTTCGACCCGCAGGAGAGCCATCGGCGCTTCCGCATCGTCTGCGCCGACCATATCGCCACCCTGACCGCACCGCCGCTGGTGGAGATCTTCCGCCGCGAGGCGCCCAACGCGACCTTCTCGGCCCGCCCGGCCTACCTCAACCAGGCCCTGCGGGCGGTCCGCCGCGACGAGGCGGACATTGCCCTCGGCGTCTTCGACCAGGTCCCGCGCGGCCTGGTCTCCCGGCTGCTGTTCGAAGACGACTACTGCGTGATCGCCCGCGACGGACATCCAACGGTGGCCGGCAAGATCGACTATCAGACCTACGCCTCTATCGGCCATGTCTTCATCGGCAATCCGGACGGGCTGCTGGCGGACGCGGTCTCGACCGACAGCAAGGCGATGTCGGCCAGCTACGGCGCGTTGCCGAGCCCGGATGTCATCCGTACCCACGCCTATCTCTCCCAGTGGGAGAGCGCGATGCTGCTGGTCAGCGACAGCGACGTCCTGGCCGATTGCCCGCGGCGCCTCGCGGAGCGGTTCGCGCCGCGCCTGGGGCTGCAGGTGCTCGATCCTCCCGGCCGGCCGTTCCGCATGACCGTGCAGGCCGTGCGCCGGGCCGACGTCCCGGACGCCGCGGTCGATTGGCTGCTCGACAAGATCGTCGGCATCTTCGCTGGGCCAGACTAGGGCGTGTACTCACTAGGGGACGCTGGGCGGCGGCTGGCGCGGAGGCGGCGACGCGACCGCGCCAGCAAGCGGACATTCCGAACTTCGGCCAAGGGTGGAAACCGGAAGTAAGGGCAGGTCCAAAGTGCGGACGCGGCCGAGCCGGGTCAATGAAGACGCCTCAGGCCACGGCGGGCGCAGCCTCCGGCCCAGGCGCAATGCCCTCAACACGGGGGAGCAGCAACTGCACCCATCCGACGCCAAACAGATACGCAACCGAAGCCCAGGTGAGAAGGGGCGCGTAGCCGTATCCATGGTCGAAAGTCCAACCCGCGATGGACAGCATCACCATGCCAGAGATGTTGCCGCAGAAGGCCTGGATCGCGATGACGGTGGCCACGCGTCCGGGCGGGGAGATGTCGGTGGCCAGGGCAAAAATGTTGACCGAGAAGCATTGATGAGCCGCGAGCGTCAGGCCGAGAATCGCCGTCGCCAGCCAGTAGTTCCCCGCTGATGCCGCATACCAGACGGGGATCACCAGTATGGCGGCTGTCAGCATAAGCCCTTTACGCGCGGCGTTGAGGCTGACCCCCGCCGAGAGCAGACGCGTCGAAGCGAAGCCCGCGAGCAGCGCACCGACTCCGGAGGCGGCGTAGATCACCGCGAGCGGCAGGCCGAAGGCGCTCATGCCGAGATGGAACACGCGGTTGAATAGGTCGGGCATCCAGTAGAGCAGCAGCCACCAGACGCTGTCCGAACACGCACGGGCGCCGGCCACGGCCCAGGTGCGCCGGTCGGTCAGAACGTCCGTGAGGCGAGATGTCTCCACGAAGGCCGGCGTCGGCGTATCCGCCTCGGCCGCGACCACCTGCCCCGCTCGCGAACCCAGCCACGCCACGACCCAGAGGAGCCCGAGACCGCCGGTGACCAGGAACGCGTTGGCCCAACCGATCTTCAAGGCGACCAGGGGTATGACCAGCGGGGTCACGACGGCGCCCAGGGTGCTGGCGGCGGAGATGATGCCGTATGCCATCGCCCGGAGTTCGTTAGGGTAAAGGGCCGCAGCTGTCTTGATCGCGGTCGGCGAGTTCAGGGCCTCCGTGACCCCGAGGGCAGCCCGCGCGACCGTGAACTGCCCGACCGTGCGGGCGAAAGCATGGCCGATTGCCGCCAGGCTCCAGAGCGCCACCCCAAGCGGGTTGGCGCGCCGCCATCCAATGCGGTCGACGAGCCAGCCTGCGCCAAGGAAAGAGAAGGCGGTGGCGAATTGGAAGACCGAGGTCATCCGGCCGTATTCGCCGTCGGTCCAGCCAAGGTCCTGCTGCAGCATCGGCTTCAGGACCGCGATGATCTGGCGGTCGGCGTAGTTGAGCATAATGCCAAGGCTAACCAGGCCAAGCACAAGCCCACGCCTGCCTTGCCATAGCTTGGGTTTGTGGATGTCCATGCCGCCCCCCGGCGATCACGAGCGCTGGAGGTTGCGTAACACGGATTCTCTCAATTCCACATCGGCGCTCAGAACGTCCGCGAAGCGGATCATCCCAACGTCCGACACGGGTCGAACCCGGTCAGAGCGCGCTGGCCGGGAAGCCGACCTTCAACCGCGCATCCGGCAAGCGGCCGGATTCAACGTCAGCGAGGGGTGGTTTGCGGCTCTTGCCGCGAAACGGACCGGCCGAGTCTCTCAGAAGGGTTGAAAGTCCCCGCTGGCCTAAGGCCGACAGCCGACCGTCTCACGCGTAGCGGAAGACCTCGTCGTCCAGCTCGATCGCCGGAAAGTCGTCCTTCTCCTGCCAATAATCCTGCGTGTGCTGCCATTCTGGCTTGTCTCCGCGCTGTGGCAACAGGGACAGGCCCCGCATGATATAGCCGGCATTGAAGTTGTCGGGGTCGATCCAGGGGCCCAACGGCATGTTGTGCTCTTCACGCCGCAGCGCGACTTCGACACGCTGCGCGCCCCGCGAGGCCATGTGGTTGAGCAGTCGGCAGACGAAGTCTGCGATCAGCTCGGTTCGCAGAGTCCAGCTGTTGCGCAGGTATCCGAACACCCAGGCCATGTTGGGAACGCCGGTAAACATCATGCCCCGGTAGGTCACCGTCTCATGGAAGGCCAGCGGCTTGCCGTCGATCACGAAGTCGATGTCGCCCAGCACGCTGAGGTTGAATCCGGTCGCGGTTGCGATGACGTCGGCTTCGAGAACCTCGCCGGACTTCAGGCGAATGCCCTTGGGGACGAAGCTGTCGATCTGGTCGGTGACCATGCTCACCTTGCCGGCCCGGATCGCCTCCATCATGTCGCCGTCAGGCAGGATGGCGATCCGCTGTCGCCAGGGCCGGTAGGAAGGCGTGAAATGTTTGGCCACCTGCTCGGGGCCGACATAGGCCTCGACGCCGGCCAGCAGTTCCTGACTCAACGCCTCCGGCTCCTCAAAGCTACGGCGGGTGAGCGTGTCGAAGTCGACCACAACCTTGCGGCGGACGATTTCATGCACCAGGAGTTCGTCCAGCCCCAGCGGCTTGAGCTGATCGAAGAACTCGTTCGTGTTCGGCTGGGCGATGTAATAGGTCGGCGAGCGCTGCAGCACGGTGACGGACGCGGCCTCCTGTCCCATGACCGGCGCCATGGTGGCGGCCGTAGCGCCCGAGCCGATTATGACGACGCGCTTGCCCTTGTAGTCCAAGTCCTTCGGCCAGTTTTCCGGATGGGCGATCACACCCTCGAAGCTGTCCATGCCCGGCCAGTCGGGGGTGTAGCCTTCCTTGTGGCGGAAATAGCCTTGGCACATCCACAGGAAGTTGGCGGTGAACCGCACCGGAATGCGATCGGTCCCGGCCTCGGCGGTGACCGTCCAACGATTGTCCTGGCTCGACCACACCGCCGAGCGCACCTTGTGGCCATAGCGGATGTTCGGCGCGAGGTCGTTCTCCTCGATCACCTCGCCCATGTACTTGCGGATCTCCGGGGCGATGGTGATGGGCGGCCCCACCCAGGGCTTGAAGCGATAGCCGAAGGTGTAGAGGTCGCTGTCCGAGCGGATGCCGGGGAACCGGTGACTAAGCCATGTGCCGCCAAACGAGTCCTGGGTCTCAAGGACGACGTAACTCCGGTCAGGACATTGCGTCTTGAGATGATAAGCGCTGCCTATGCCCGAGATGCCCGCCCCGACGATCAGCACGTCGAAGTGTTGGGTGTCGCCGCCGCGGACGGGGGAGGGGGCGGCGGCAGGCAGCGGGGCTATGGTGGTCGGAGCGTCCATCGTTTCTCCTGGGGACCCAAGTCTGCGGGGGGAAGCCGGCACTACCAGTCGAGTTTTTCGGGGATGGCAAGACAATACGCCCCGATGTGGCGCATGGCTCCTGCCTGCAATGGCGCCCCTGAGGCCGGGCGGGCGCACTGCCACAATGCGGACCTTTCGAAGGTCCGCTCCGACCAGGCCGCTAGACCCGCACCGGCAGGCGCGTGAGGCCGTGGAACGACGAGCCCGCCGGTCGCCATTCGGCCGGCGCGTCCGGATCGGCGAGCCGCAGGTTGGGAAACCGCTCGATCAGGGCCCAGATCGCCGTCTTCGCCTCGAGCCTGGCCAGGGGCGCGCCGATGCACATGTGGGCGCCGGCCCCGAAGGTGATGTGCGGCGCCTCGCGACGGGTGATGTCGAAGCGGTGCGGATCGGCAAAGGCGGCCGGATCGCGGTTGGCCGCCGGCGTCATCACCGCCACCACCTGGCGCGCGCGCACCGGGCAACCGCCCAGGGTCAGATCGCGCGAGGCGACGCGCTGGGCGCCCTCGACGGCCGGCTCGAACCGCAGGATCTCCTCCACCGCCGGGCCGATCAACGCCGGATCGGCGCGCAGCTTGTCGAGCTCGCCCGGATGGCGCAGCAGGAGGTTGATCCCGTTGCCGATGACATCGGCGGTGGTGACGTTGCCGCCCAGGATCAGGTTCAGGCAATTGACGCGGATCTCGGCGTCGCTGAGCGATCCGGTGGCGGCCTGTTCGGCGATGAGGTCGGTGATCAGGTCGTCCCGGGGCTTCGCTCGCCGCTCGGCCATGGCCGCCTCGAGGTATTCGAGGAACTCCACGGCGGCGGCCTTGTTGGCCTTCACCGTCGCCTCGCTGGGGTCGCGCTCGAAGATGCTCATGATCGCCTCCGACCAGGCGCGGAAGCGCCCGGTGTCGGCCGTATCGACGCCCAGCACCCGCCCGATCACCGCGATGGGGATCGGCATGGCGTAGTCGGCGATGACATCGAAGCCGCCGGCCGGCAGGCGCGCCAGGTGGGCCTCGACGATTGCCGCCACCTCGCCCTTCATCGCCGCCACGCGGCGCATCAGCGCGGCCTGGATCGGGCGGCGCACACGCGAATGGTCCGGCTCGTCCATCCAGCCGATGCCCGCGTCGCGCTCCCCGGGCCGGTTCATGTCCGCCGGCTTGAACCTGTGGATCAGGGCGCCGTCTTCGGCCCGGTCGGCGTCCTGCCACTGCTCGGCGTCGCCGAGCCAGGCGCGGGCGTCGGCGAGCCGGCTGAGAAGGAAGGTGCGCGTCGGCGCGTGGAACCACACCGGGCACTCACGCCGCAACTGATCGTACTGCGCGTGCCGCTCCTCCAGGGCGTCCATGTCCATGCCTCCACATCTGGCGATCGATCGCGAGGCTGGACTCTAGAAGGTTGGTCAAAGTGAATGACAGTGAAATAGCTTCAGACGTGATTTGCGTGATCCGCAAGTTGTCCTGGCGACGCAGTTGCGGCGCTAGCCCCGCTTTGGCGTCAGCCTCAACGCGCTGAACACCGC